>NZ_JAGGMS010000001.1:7629833-7930500 GCF_017875555.1 Amycolatopsis magusensis
AACTGCTCGGGCGCAACGTCCTTCCGGGACGCTGGACGTTCCAGGTGGTCGAGGACTACGACGACACCTACTACGAGGTCTTCCGCGAGTACGTGGCCCGCGCCCGTGAACTCACCGGGGGCGAGCGCCACAGCTGGGAAGCGCGGCTCAAGCGACAGCGCCGCACCCCGGCCGAGCCGGGCCACGAACTCACCCCGGAGCACCTCCCCGACTGATCCCCGAGCACGAAAAGCCCGCCGCACGCGCGGGCTTTCCCCTTTTCCGGACCCCCTCCGCCGAATGGCGCAACGGTACCCATAACACCGCAGGCATAACACCGGTAAATTAGGTATCTCTGGTCTGGACCACCCGACTTTCGTCGGTTACCCGGCTTCCGCGGCCGGTCACAGAATGAGCGCATCCCCCTCTCCCCCACGCGGTCGCACCACGGCCGCAGAAACGAGTCGGAATCATGCGCTTGCGCTCTTTGGCCGTCCTGCTCGGCAGCGCTTTGCTGGCTTTGCTCGGGATGATCGCGCCCACCACCGTCGCCGCGGACGAACCCACCACCGGGGTGCAGCCGTTCATCATCGGCGGCCAGCACGCCACCAGCGGCCCGTGGGCCGCCCGGCTGTTCCTCAACGGCAGGCAGACCTGCACCTCGACGATCATCGCGCCGCAGTACATCCTCACCGCGAAGCACTGCGTGAGCGGCAGCGGCACCTACACCTTCCGCGTCGGCAGCCTGGACCAGACCACCGGCGGCACGATGGCCACCGGCAGCACGATCACCCGCTACCCCGGCTCCGCCGACCTGGCGATCGTCCGGCTGACCACCGCGGTCAACGCCACCTACTCCCCGCTCGGCACCACCGCCGACGTCTCGACCGGCCAGACCGTGCAGGTCTACGGCTGGGGCGCGACCAGCCAGTGCGGCTCGGAGATCAACTGCCAGTCCCGCTACCTGAAGTACGCCAACGTGCGGGTCAACTCGGTCAACTGCAGCGACTACTACGGCGGCGTCTCGGTGTGCGCCAACCGGATCGACGGCATCACCGCGGGCGGTGACTCGGGCGGCCCGATGTTCGCCTCCGGCCGCCAGGTCGGCGTCGCCTCCACGAGCGACCGCTCCAACAACACCGCGTACACGAACATCACCCGGTACCGCAGCTGGATCTCCCAGGTCGCCGGCGTCTGACCGGCACGGGCCACCTCGGCGGCCGACCCCCGCCGAGGTGGCACCTTTCAGGCGTCCGCGAAGCGCCGGACGAGCGCGGGGAGCTGAGCCGGATCCGGCGTCGTGAGGGCGCCGATTTCCGTTGCCAGCGCCCGCAGAACCCGTCGTTCGGCCGGATCGTCCGCCGCCCGCGCCCACCGGCGCTCGCTGCGGGCGGCACCGGCCCGGCTGTTCCGGCCCACTCGAAGCTCCAACGGTGTGTCCTCGAGGAACGGGGGCGATACCAGGATCACGCCCGCGATCCCGCCGGGATGCGCGGCGGCGTACCGGAGGGCCGGGGCGGCAGCGACCGAATGCGCGACGAGAACCGGTCTGCTCCGGACCGGAGCGAGCAGCTCGGCGAGCCAGTCCTCCGGCTCGACCGTGGCCCGGCCCGACCGGCCGAGCCCGGGAAGGTCGGCCAGCAACGCCGAGGCCTGCCCGTGCACGTCCTGCCACATCCGGTCATCGGCGGAAAGTCCGTTCAACAGCACGACTTCCGGCGTGTTCCGCTCCCCCGCGACGTAGGTTCTGGCACCACCGACGTCCTCGAATCCACCCGGCACCGGAGCCGGTGCCGCGCCGAACCCGTCCGCCACCAAGCGATCCGCCCAGCGGCGCAACGCGGACTCCACCGGCGGGTGCGGCGGACCGACGACCTTGGCCGACTCGGTGTCGTACCGGTCCTCGGTCAGGAAGGTCAGCGTCTCGGGGTCGGCGCCGGTCACCGCGGTGGGCAGGCGGCGCACCAGGCCGACCGGCACCCGCAGCTTCGGCGCCGGAACGCCCAGGTGCCCGGCCAGCAGCCGCACCAGTTCCGGCAGGTTCGGCGTGTGCTCGTCGAGCACCCAGTGCCTGCCACCGGGTTCGGTCAGGGTGGCCAGGAACTCGGCGAAGTGGTCCACGGTCACCACCGGCACGAAGGTCCGCGCGGTGCCCGGCAGGGCGGGGAGCTTGCCCGTCCAGAGCTGCCGGACCAGGTCGGCCAGGCCGAGGTACTGCCCGGCCTCACCGGTGGCCGAATGCCCGATGACACTGCTCGGATTCACCACGGTCAGCGGGATCCCGAGCTGGGCGGCGAGCACGCGCACGGCCGCGTCCGCCTCGGTCTTGGACCCTTCGTACGCCCCTTTGCTGCGGTACGACTCCGCCAGTTCGGCTTCGGGCAGCGGCCAGCGCGGCTCCGGATCGAGTCCGACGCGGTAGCCGGAGACGTGGACCAGGCCGTGCAGCTCCGGCCTGGTTCCGGCCCACCGGAGGACGTTCACCGCGCCATCGACGTTGACCGCCTGCGCTTCTTCCCGGCTGAGGCCGAACCGGTAGCGCGCGGCGACGTTGAACACGTCGCGTGCGCCCACGAGCCGTTCGTCGTCCTCGGCACTCAGTCCGAGCCCCGGACCGGCCGTGATGTCCCCGGCCACGAACAGCAGGCGCTCGACGTCCGCGCCGTGGTCCACCAGCCAGTCGCTCAGTCCACCCGGGTCGCGCACCACCGCCGCGACCCGCCGGCCCCGGCCGAGCAGGTGCAGCACCGTCCACCGGCCGAGGAAACCCGTCGCGCCGAACACCACGTCCATCAGGACCCCAGCAGAACGTCGATGCGGCGGCCGGTCCGCTCGATGGGCACCCGGCTGCGGGCGGCCCTGGCGAGCAGCAACGCGCCTTCGATCAACGCGAGCACCGTCGCCGCCAGGTCCTCCGCCGGTTCGTGACCAGCCTCTTCGAGTGCGTGGACCAGTACCTGCTGCCAGCCCGCGTAGATGTCGCCGCACAGCTCCCGGAGGCTGCCGCCCGACCCGGCGACTTCGAGCGCCACCGTCGCGACCGGACAGCCCTTGGCGTAGTCCGCGGCCACCATCCGCTCGGCGAGCGCCTCCAGCAACGCGTGCACCAGCCTGCCCACCGTCACCGCCGAGGCCGTCAGCTCCGCCAGCAGGGCGTCGACCTCCTGACCGGCCGTGGTCAGCGCTTCCCCGATCAGCTGGTCCTTCCCGCCGGGGAAGTGGTGGTAGAGCGAACCCCTCGGCGCGCCCGCCACGGCGAGCACCTCGTTGAGCCCCGTGCCGTGGTACCCCTTCGCCTCCACCAGCTCCCGTGCCGCACCGACCAGCCGTGCCCGTGTTTCCTCGCCTTTGTTCACGAGCCCAAACTAGACCGATCTACATAATTTCCGCAACCGAGTGGTCTTCGATCGGCCACGGTGGCGGGGATGGTCGTGCGAGGATGACGCCGATGATGGGTGCGGTGGTCGCGGCGCTCGCCGCCGCCTGTGCGGTGGTGGCCTTGTTGCTGCCCGGCGACGCCATCCGGCCGGACTGGCCGGATCTCGACGGCGTGCTGGTCGCGGCGGCCGTGGCGGCCGTGGCGCTGCTCGCGCTCGGCAGGTCGCGGGCGAGCCGGTGGACCGCGCTCGGGCTGGCCGCGGCGGCCGCGGCCTGGGCGGTGTACTGCCTGGCCGGCGACCTGCGCAGCGGTACGCCGGGCAGCTCGACCGGAGTACTCGCGGTCGCCGCCGTGGTCGCGGTCGCCGCCGCCGCCCTCGCACTGGACCGGTCGCGCCGGTGGCCCGCCGTGCCACTGGTGCTCGTCCTGGCCGCCGGAACCGTCACGGCGGTGACCGTCGTACCCGGCCTGCCGGTGCGCTCGGTCACGGCCGGCCCGGCACCGGCGGCACCGCTGGCGGACCACGTGTCCGGCGATCCCTGGTCGTGGACCTCCCCCACCGGCGTGCGCGAGGTGGTCGCGGCGGGCACGGGCGTGGCGGTCGCCGGATCGGGCGGCGACATCACCGGGCTCGACGGCCCGACCGGCGCCGTGCGCTGGACCTACGCCCGCCCCGGCGCCCACGTGCGCGCGCTGGTGGCCACCCCGGATCGCGCGCTGCTGCTCGCCTCGTTCGCGCCGGGCGGCGGGCGCGACACCGGCAGCCACCACCTGGTGGTGCTGGACGCGTTCACCGGCGCGGCCGTGCACGACGGCCTGCTCGACGAGGTCCTCGGCGACGCCGACCAGCTCGCCCCGACGGCCGGCGTCCTGCCGAAGGCCGTCTACCAGGGCGAAGACGACTTCCGCATCGAGGCGGTGGAGTTGCGCACCGGCGCGGGACTCTGGACGTGGTCGGCCCCGGACAGCTGCGATTCGCCGTTCGCGCTGCCCGCGAGCGGCCGCGACGTGGTGCTGGCCCCGCTGCGCTGCGACGACCACATCGCCGTGCTCGGACTGGACGAGCGCACCGGCGTGCAACGCTGGGAATTCCGGTTGCCGGTCAGCGGCCCATCCGAGAAACGCACGGACTACTTCCTGCACTCCTCGCCCGGCGGGGAAACCCTGTCGCTGAGCCTGCGGCACACCCAGGCCGCCGCCGATGTCCTGCTGGACGCTCGCACCGGCGCGGTGAAGTCCACTTTGGACAGTCGGGTTCCGGCACGGGTCGAGCTCGGTCCGTCACCCTTGCTGGAACGCACGGAGAACGGCGAAACCCTCAGCGCCAGCGTGGGAAACGGCGTTCCCGTCGACCTCGCCGCCTGCGGCTCCCGCCTCGCGCACGCCACCACGGAGACGGCCTACTGGCGCCTGTGCTCGGGACCGAGTGGCCCTTTTCTCCATCGCCAGGCCCTCGACAGCAGCCCGGCGCTGAGCGTTCCGGTGGCCTGGCCCGCCCTCGCCGAAGTCGCCCCCAGCCTGCTTTCCGGGACCCGGCGCCACGCGCTCGTCCCGGCCCCCGGCGCACTGGTCGTCGTCCGCGCCGGTGCCACGCCGGTCCTCGGTTTCCCCTAGATTGGCGCGGCCAACGCCCATGCCGATTTCCCGCGCAATTTCCTCGAATTCGCGACCATCGTGCGTGAAGGTGACCGAATTCCCGCCGACGCGAAATTGGTTCCATTGCAGGCGCCACCCGACGTACTGCCGCGACTCGTCGAGCGCGTCACCGCCACCAGCGCCGGACTGGCGGCGCATCTGGCGCGTTTCGAAGGCCTGCACATCCTCATGTTTTCGGCACCGGACATCGACGCGGCCGCCGCCCGGCTGAGCGCGGCCGGAGTCGGGCACGGCGGCGTGAACACACCCGGCAGTCGGCGCACCCAACGGCGCGCAGGACCTCGTGGGCGCCGTGCTCTGCGTCGCGGACGAGGAACTCGAGAACACGACCGCGCGGTACGGGCGCTACCTCGGCCGTCCGGCCAGGCCGGACGGCCCGGCACGCGTGTGTTCGACCTCGCCGGCGCGCGGCTGATCATCGTGCCCGAATCCGGCCTGGCGGCCCTGCTGCCGGGTGAGCGCCCCGCCGCCCTGCCCGCGCTCGTCGCCTGCACCGTGGCCGTGCGCGACCTCGACACCACCGGCGAATCCCTGCTGGACAACGGGATCGCCGCGCACCGGACGCCCTCCGGCGATCTCTTCGTCCCGGCCGCCGGGGCACTCGGCACCGCGATCGTCTTTCACTGACAGTCAGGACCCTTCAGCCGTTCGAGAGATTTCTTGGTGCCATCGCCCCGCTTGAGCGGCTGCCGGTACTGATCAGCCGACGGGTCCGTTAGGCCATGCAGGCAGCCCGCGCCCCACCGTGTCCACCGCTGAGTGAACCGTGCGCGGCCGCCTTGTATTGACCAAGAAGCCACGTCTAGCGTTACACCGTGTTCGAACGATCATCCCCGGGAAAAAACATCTAGCATACTAGAGCTGTTAGCTTTAAGGAGCCGCTGGAATGACTTCTCTGGACCGTCCCGTCGTGCGCACCGCCTATCAGCAGTCGATCGCTGATTACTGGGACAGGGAGAAGGACCCGGTCAATCTCCGGCTCGGGGAAATCGACGGCCTCTACCACCACCACTACGGCCTCGGTGCCTACGACCCGGCCGTGCTCGACACCCCGCCGGAAACCCGGGACCGGGCCATCATCGCCGAAATGCACCGGCTCGAAACCGCGCAGGCCGACGTGCTGCTCGACCACCTCGGCCCGATCAAACCCCGGGACCGCCTGCTCGACGCCGGTTGCGGCCGCGGCGGCACCAGCGTGATGGCGCACCGGCGCTTCGGCTGCCGGGTGGACGGCGTCTCGCTTTCGCGCCAGCAGGTGGATTTCGCGAACGCCCAGGCCGCCCACCTCGGGGTCGACAGCCACGTCGCCTACCACCAGCGCAACATGCTGGACACCGGGTTCGAATCCGGCGCGTTCGCCGGGATCTGGAACAACGAGTCCACCATGTACGTCGACCTGACCGAGCTGTTCGCCGAGCACGCCCGCCAGCTCGCCCCCGGCGGCCGGTACGTGACCATCACCGGGTGCTACAACGACGTGACCGGCGGCCGTTCGCGGGCGGTCAGCCAGATCGACCAGCACTACATCTGCAACATCCACGCCCGCGGCGACTACTTCAAGGCACTGGCGGTCAACGGGTTCGTGCCGATCAACGTGGTCGACCTGACCGCGGCGGCGATCCCGTACTGGGAACTGCGCGCGAAGTCCTCGGTCGCCACCGGTATCGAGGACCCGTTCCTCACCGCCTACCGCGAGGGCAGTTTCCACTACCTGCTCATCGCGGCCGACCGGGTCTGACCGCTCGATGACCGACACCGATTCCGCGCTCGCCGCCGTGTTGTCCGGGCCGTCCGGCCTGGGCACCTCGGCGGCGCGGGTGCTGGCGGCCCGCCTCGAGCCGGCCGCCGCGCCCGCCGCCGCGCCCGCGCCCGGGTACGCCGACATGCCCTGGGGCGACGGCAGCGCGTCGCCCCTCCACTGCCCGGTGCTGCGGCGTGACGACGAAGCGCTCGCCGAAGAGGTCGACCGGCGGCTGGTCGCCTGGGCGGTGGACTGCGGGTTCACCGGCGCGGGCCTGGAGCAGATCGCCCACGCCGGCTTCGGCAGGCTGGTCATGCTCGCCCACCCGGATTCCGACGACCCCGACCACCTGCTCATCGCCGCACAGCTGAACGCCGCCTGGTGGGCGGCCGACGACTACTACGCCGACGACAGCGAACTCGGTGCCGCGCCGACCGAACTGCCGCCGCGGCTCGCGCTGGTGATGGCGGCGATGGACCCGGTGGCCCCGGCGGGCGAGTTCACCAGGGAACTCGACGAAGCCCTGCGCCGGGACCCGATCCTGGTGGGGCTGAACTCCGGGATCGGGCACCTCTCCCGCCACGGTTCGGCCGTGCAGGTCCAGCGGGTCTGCTACTCGACCTTCGCCATGTTCGTCTCGTGGGACGCCTACGCGGCCTGGCGGTACACCGGTGCCTACCCGCCCGCGTGGGAGTACCTGGCCGCGCGCCAGCACGACAGCTTCTACACCTCGATGACGCTGATCGACGCGGTCGGCGGCTACGAACTACCGGCGCACCTGTACTACGACCCGCGCGTGCGGGAACTGATGATGCAGGCGGGCACGGCGTGCGTGCTGGTCAACGACCTGCACTCGGTGGCGAAGGACGCCGCCGACGAGCACCCCGTCTGCAACATGGTGCTGCAGATCGCGGCCGACCGGGACTGCTCGATCGAGGAAGCCACCGAAGCCACCGTCGAACTGCACAACTCCATCGTCCGTGATTTCCGGGAGGGGCACGAGAAACTGCTGGTCGTGCCGTCGCCGGAACTGCACCGTTTCCTCGACGGCGTCCGCGACTGGATGGCGGGCGGCTTCGAGTGGCACGCGCGCAATCCGCGTTACCGCAGCTGATCCCTCCACGCCGAGCGCAAAGAAGACGTAAATATTCCCCGTCACCCCTTCACCCGTTCGTGTGTACTTCGATCTACTCGCGCCTCATGTGCCGACACAGGCGGGCAACCCGGTGAGCGGGCACACCGTGATCATCGGGTTCGGCGCCATCGGGGCCGCCGCGGCCCGTTTGCTGATGTCGACCGGTGTGCAGGCCGCTCAGCTCGTCGTGCTGGACCAGCGTGGTTCAGCCGTCGCCGAAGCCGAGCGGCTGGGTGTGCGGGCCGTGCTCGGGGACGCCTCGGACCGGTCCACCCTGCGCCTGACCGGGATCGCCGGCGCGCGGCACATCGTCGTGGCCGTGCAGCCGGACGCCCTCGCGGTCTTCCTCACCATGGTCGCGCGTGAGCTGTGCGTGCCGGACGCCGTCGTGGTCACCGCCGTCAACGACCGCGGGCACGTCGGCTTCCTCCGGGGCGCCGACCAGGTGGTGATCTCCTCCGACACCGCGGGATCCGCGCTGGCCGCCGGTGTGCTCGGCCGCCGCGTCGCGCCCGGACCACAGGCCGGACCGGGCTGGCTGGTGCAGTCGCGGCCGGTGCAGTCCTCGGAGATCGGGCTTTCCCTGCGGGAGTGCGATTCCAGCGCGGTCGGCGTGTTGCGGAGCGGGGTGCGGCACCTGGGCGCCGACGCCGAAGCGCTCCGCCTCGCCGCGGGTGACCGGATCATGATCATGCGGCGAGGCGCGGCCCACGGTCCTTGAGCGTCAGGCGGCGACCAGTCGCGGGGGCGCGGGCGGATCGGTGTGCAGGTCGGCCTCGAGCAGTTCGCTCGCCTGGTGCAGCTGGTCGCGGAGCCGATCACGCAGCCGCTGAAGTTCGGCGACCTCGCGGCGGGCGGTTTCGAGTTCGCGGGCGGCCTGCGCGCGGGCGGCGGCCAGGTGTTCGTCGGCTTCTTCACGGGCGACGTCGAGCATGCCGCGCAACCGTTCCTGCAACGCGGCGGCGTCGATCGGCTGGCGCTGCAACAGCTCTATGCGCTCCCGCAAGCCGGTGTTCTCGTGATGAGCCGCGTTGAGGCGGCGTTCCAGTTCGCGGCAGCGCGCCCCGGCGGCGTCGCGCTCGTCCGCCAGTCGCGCGTGGGCCAGTTCGGCCTGCCGCAGGTGGTCGTCGACTTCGAGCCGGTCGTATCCGAGCAGGGTGGTGTGGAACATCCTCGTGTCCAGTGACAGCCGGGCCCCGGCCGCGTGGTGGCGACCGGGGCGGTGTGCGGGGTGGGGTCAGGCGTCGATCTGCTTGGTCTCGTCCCGCGAACCGACGGTGATCTTGCGGGGCTTGGCCCGCTCGGTGACCGGGATGCGCAGGGTCAGCACGCCGCCGTGGTAGTCGGCTTCGATGCGGTCGGTGTCGAGGGTGTCGCCGAGGAACAGCTGCCTGCTGAACACCCCGCGCGGCCGCTCGGACACGCTGACCTCCACGTCGTCGCCGAAGCGGGTCTCGCGCTCGGCCCGCACGGTCAGCACGTTGCGCTCCACGTCGAGGTCAATGGACTCCGCGCTGACGCCGGGCAGGTCGAACTCCACGACGTAGTCATCGCCGGCCCGGTAGGCGTCCATCGGCATCGCGGCGGGCCGGGTCTTCGTGCCGGGGGAGCCGAAGAACTGCTGGGTGAGCCGGTCGAACTCACGGAACGGGTCGGTGCGCAGCAACATCATGATGGTCCTCCTTCCGGCGCCCCCCGGGTGGGAGGCGTGTCGTCCTTGCTAACGCCGGACTCAAGTTTTATGTTCCCGGGACTTCGCGGACCCGGTAGTGGTCACGCCTAAATATGTAGCGCGCACTGCAGGTTGTGTCAACTGGCTGCTGACCTTAAGGTGATTGGGCTGCTACGGAAGGAGGAGTTGTGCCAGATCTGCGCAGGCTCGACGACCAGGACTTCCCGGCGTTCACCACGGGGCAGGCCGCGGAACTGCTCGGCGTGCAGGTCGCCTTCCTGCGCAGCCTGGACACCGCCGCCGTGGTGAGCCCCGAGCGCTCGACCGGCGGGCACCGGCGGTACTCCCGCAGGCAGCTGGAACAGGCCGCGCGGCTGCGGGAGTTGTTCGACCAGGGCCACACCCTCCAGGCGGCGGCGCGCATCGCCGGCCTCGAAGACGAGCTGACCGCGGCGCAGGAGGAGATCGGCGCCCTGCGCGCCGAACTCGACCGTCGAACCGGGCCCTCGGCCTAGCTGGCGGGTGCCCGGAGCTTCCGCCCGGTGGCCAGCAACAACAGATCGGCGACCGGCCCGCGGATCTCCTCCGGGCCCGCTCCCCCGGCCCACTCCCGATCGGTGGCGATGAGCCGGTGGCCGCGCAGGCGCCTCTGCGCCCCGTAGAACCGGCTGTTCCAGGCATGATCCAGCGCGGCGACGGCCGCGTCGAGCGGCATCGGCCGCGGCCTGCCGAGCGGGCGGGCGATGTCCTGGCCGTGGACCAGCATGTCGATCAGCGGATCCAGCGGGCTGGCACCCGGCGTGAGGTGCGTCGACCCCGCCGTCTCGCGGATCTGGGCCACGAGCTCCTGCGGCGTGAACTGGCTCGCACGCTCGCGGGCGAGAAGGTCGAACATGCGGTGCACGTTGCCGCGGGCGCGGATGGCGCCCCTGATGGACAGGCGGATCGTCATGCGCGTGGACAGGGACAGATGCGCCGCCACGTCACGCACGGTCCAGCCTTCGCAGAGGGACTGCACGTCCCATTCCTGCTGACTGAGCCCCTCAAGAAGGTCGGCGAGCCCCAGCCGCTCGTCCTTGACCCAGCCCATGATCTGTTCGCGTCGCATAACCGCTCCCTCATCCTCGCCACCCGTACCCCCCAACCACGAACACCCATCCCCCAAAAAGACACCCACCCCCAAACCCAGGCACCCGAACCCCACACTCACGCACCCGAACCCCACATTGGCGCAGCTGAACCACACGTTCGCGCATCCGAGTTCCGCACTCGGGCAGTCGAGTCGTACGTTCGCGCAGTCGAGATCCACACTCAGGCAGCCGAACTCCACGTTCGCGCAGGCGAGTCCCACGTTCAGGCAGCCGAGTCCCACGTTCGGACCTGCGAGCCCCGCATTCGGGCACCTGAATTCTGCGTTCAGATCCGCCGCGAGCGCGGGATTCGTGCCCGGCATGTGGGAGGCGACTGCGCGCACCGAACACTCGCCCGCCCGCCAACGTGGAGTTCGGCTCCTCGAATGCGGAACTCGGGTGCCGGAACGTGAAGTTCAGGTGCCTGAGTGTGCAGTTCAGGTGCCTGGGTGTGGCGTTCGGGAGCCTGACCGTGGGCTCGGGCGGGGTTTGCACGTGGAGTCGGGTGCCGGAACGCGGGGTTCGGCTGCGTGAACGTGGGATTCGGGTGTCTGAGCGTGGGTTTCGAGGGCCTGAGCGTGGGTTTCGGGGGCCTGGGTGTGAGGTTCGGGTGCCTGAACGTGAAGTTCGGATACTGGAGTGTGGGGTTCGGGTGCGTGAGTGTGGGGTTCGGGTGCGTGAACGTGGGTTTCGGATGCTGGAGTGTGGGGTTCGCGGGGTGGGGGGTGGGGGCCGCCGTACCCTGCTCGTGCGCATGCGCCGACGCTGCTCAGGAGGTCGCCTCGACGTGCCCTGGTCGTTCCGTCAGTCCAACCCGGTGCCCGAACGCGTCGTCCGGATCAGCGAGGTGGGGTGCTGCAAGCCCAGTCAGTTGCGCGTCCAGCTGCCCGCGGACGCGACCGCGGTGTGGGCGGCGGGCACCTTCACCGACATCGGCCTGACCGGCGCCCGCGACCTCGACGTGCCGATCGCGCGCCGCTTCCGGTCGGTGGGGGCGATGTGCGCGGCCGCGGTGAAGGCACCGGAGCCGCAGCGGCTGGTGCTGCTGATGTCGGAGCCCCGGTTCCAGGCGCACCGCGCGGACCAGCGGCTGCGGGCGGTGGTCGACCGCCGCTGCCGGGTCCTGGTGCTGCACGGCTGGCTCGCCCCTCCGTCCTCTTAGGACACCCCAGGCAGCAGGTCGCGCGCCAGGGCCACGATCGGCTCGTGCAGGGCACGCAGGCCGCCGAGGTCGTCCTCGACGAACCGTGCGGTGACCAGCGAGACGATCGAGCCGACCAGCGCCTGGCAGGCGAACCGCTCACGCGGTGATCGCGCACCGAAGATTTCCACGAGCAGTTCGACGAAGTGCTGCTGCAGTTCCAGCCTGCGTCGCATGGCTTCCGGGCCCGCGGCGTACGTCTCGATGAGGAAGAGCCTGACGACAGCCGGGTGTTCCGCCAGGATGCCGAGGTAGTCGCCGACGAACCGGTCGAACTGCGCCAGACCGCTGCCCGCCGGGGTCACCGAGGTGGCCAGCAGGTCGATCGCGTACTCGAGGGCAGCGATGAAGCACGCCTGTTTGTTCGGGAACTGCTGGTAGAAGGTCTCCCGCGACACACCCGCCCGCTTGATGATGGCGGCGACCGTCGTGCCGGGATAACCGTGTTCGGCCATCACGTCGGCGGCCGCGCGCAGCATCCGGGCACGCTGCGCGCCGGTCACCTCTTCCCGGCTGAGCCGGTGCCGCCCGCTCGGCAGCCGCGCCGGAGTCACCGCCGGGGACCGTCCGGGGCGATGCGCAGCGTGGTGAGGAACGTGGCCAGCATGTCGTAATGCCCGACCAGCAACAGGAATTCCACCGTCAGAGCCTCGTCGAGGTGCGCGCGAAGGCCGGCCCACGTGTCGTCGTCGAGATTCCGGTGCGCCACCAGGACATCCACCGCACCCAGCAAAGCGCGTTCGCGCGGCGTCCAGCCCGGTTCGTCTAATTCCGCCTGAATGCGGCTCAGGTCGTCGGCCGTGACACCGGCGCGCGCGCCGAGCCGCCGGTGGTGCTCGAATTCGTACGCGCACCGCCGCAGGTGGGCCACGCGCAGAATGACCAGTTCGGTGTCCCGCCGCGGCAGCTTGCCGCCGGGCATGAGCCGCCCGGCGAACCGCAGCCAGCCGCGGAACAACGCCGGCCGCCGCGCCATCGTCAGGAACAGCTTCGGCGGGGTGGTGCCGGTGACGCGGCCGCTGATCCTGGCGAACGCCCACGCGAACAGGCCGACCTCGCCGCGGCCGCCCGGCGTGATCCGCGGCCCGGTCACGAGACGGCCGTCCGCAGCAGGCGCCGCATGGCAAAGTTCGCCGCGCGCATGAGCAGCGCGTACCCCGGCGGGAAGAGCCGTTGCAGCAGGTGGATCGCCTGGATGTCGCGTGAGGTGAACACGAGGTACCGGTTGCGCCGCACGCCGTGCAGGATCGCCGCGGCCACCCGCTCCGGGGTCACCGCGTGCCGGCGGAACCCGTCCCGCAGGCGCACCCAGCGCGGGTTCGCCGTGTCGATCCCGGCGACCTCCACCGTTTCGGTGAGCGGGGTGCGCACCCCGCCGGGGCAGACCAGGCTGACCCCGATGCGGTGCGCCCGCAGGTCGAACCGCAGCACCTCGGACACCCCGCGCAGGCCGAACTTGCTCGCGCTGTAGGCCGCGTGCCACGGCAGTCCGAGCAGCCCGGCGGCCGAGGAGACGTTGACCAGGTGCCCGCCCCGGCCCGCGGCGACCATCGGCGGCAGGAACGTCTCGAGCACGTGGATCGGGCCCATCAGGTTGACCTCGACCATGCTCCGCCAGTGGCGGTGTTCGAGCCGGTCGACCGTGCCCCAGGCGGAGACGCCCGCGATGTTCATCACCACATCCAAGCTCCCGAGGCTCGCGTGGATCCGCTCCCCCAGCCCGCTGACCTCGGCCAGGCTGGTGAGGTCGGCGGGCTCGGCGAGCACCACCGCGCCACCGGCGTCCCGGATCTCCCCCGCCGCCTCCGCCAGCAGCGGCGCGTTGAGATCGGTGAGGTAGAGCCGGGCACCGGCGGCGGCCGCGCGCCGGGCCGTCGCCCGGCCGATGCCGCTCGCCGCGCCGGTGATCAGCACGTGTTTCCCGGCCAGGTCCATCGCCCGACGTTATTGACGAACACCGGTGTTCGTCAATATTCGAGCACCGCTTTGCCGGACAGCCGCCGTGCCCGCAGGGCGTCGATGGCTTCCGCCGCGTCGGCCCAGCTGCCGCGCCAGGCGATGTGCGGGTCCAGTTCACCGGCCGCCACCAAGCTCGCGAGCCAGGCCAGGTCGGCGCCCAGACCGGTGTGGTTGGGCAGGAAGAACGAGGTGATCGAGCGGTCGTGCCTGCCCATGCCTTCGAACGCGCCGTACGGGAACACCTCGCCGGCCCCGGACGACCGCCCGACGGAGACGAGCGTGCCGTGTTCGGCCAGCTTGTCGTAGGCCTGCACGAGCTGGGCGCCGCCGACCATGTCGAGCACCGCGTGGACCAGGCCGCCGACCGCGGCCGGGCCGTCGACCACTTCGTGCGCGCCCAGCGCGCGCAGGCTTTCCCCGTGCCGGTCCGGGTTCCCGGTCGAAGCGATCACGTGCGCGCCACCACGTCGAGCCAGTTGCACGGCGTACCGGCCGACCCCGCCGGTCGCCCCGGTGATCAGCACCCGCCTGCCCAGGATCGGCCCGGCGCGGTGCAGCGCGCGCAACGCGCTCCCCCCGGCGACCGGCACGGTGCTGATCGCGCCGAGGTCGGCTCCGGCGGGCACCTCCCCCATCAGTTCCGTGTCCACGGCCCGCAGTTCGGCCCAGGCCCCGGCCATTCCCATGGTGACGACCGGGGTGCCCGCGGCCGGGCCCGAACCGTCGGCCGCGGCCTGTTCGACCACGCCCGCGGCATCCCAGCCCAGCACCGCGCCAGGTGGCGCTTCGGGCAGCATGCCGAGGACTTCGCCGCTGTTCAGCGAGGTCGCGGACACCCGGACCAGCGCCTGGCCCGGCGCGGGCACCGGCTCGGGGGCTTCGCCCAGGCGGAGGCCGCCGGGTGCGGCGGGATCGGCCAGCAGAGCACGCATAGGTTCACTCCTCGCTAAGTGCCACTCAGTGGCATTAGCCTACAAGGGGCAAATGCTCCTCGGCTACCCTTGGCTCATGAACACCCTGCGCGAGCGCAAGAAGCAGCAGACCCGGGACGCGTTGATCGGCACCGCGCTGGACCTGTTCACCTCACGCGGTTTCGCGGCCACGACGCTGGACGAACTGTGCGACACCGTGGGCGTGTCCAAGCGGACGTTCTTCCGCACGTTCGCCAGCAAGGAGGAGGTCGCGCTGGCGCCGTCCGAGGACCTGTGGGCCGCGTTCCTGGCGCACCTGGGCACCCTCGACCCCGGCGACCGGACGGTGATGGCCGTGCTGCGGGACGCGCTGCTCGCCGCACTCGACGGCATGACCGGTGACAGGTGGGCGGAGCGCGTGCTGCAAGGCCGGAAACTGGCCGCCGGAACGCCGTCGGTGGAAGCACACGGACTCTACTTCTGCGAGCGGACGAGCCGGACCGCGCTGGAGATCCTCCACTCACGACTCGAACTCCCCGACGCGGCCGACCCCCGTCCGCGCCTGGCCCTGGACATGCTCGTCGCGGCGTTCCACCTCGCCCAGGAAGCATGGGCCGAGCAGGCGGGCACGCCGACGGTCGCGGATTTCGCCGGTCACCTGAACCGGATGTTCGCGCTGCTGCCCGAAAGCCTCACGCTCACCGCCGGGTTGCGCCCGTCCGCCGTTACCTCGTGAATTCATCCAGCGCGGTATCGCCGACACGCACCTGCCCGGAGCGGCCGCCACGCTTTCCGCGGGCGGCCGCCTCCGATTCGGCGGATCGTGGCTGACCTCGCGGGAAGCCGGGTCGGCCAAGGCGGTCGCGAAAGGGCCGGAAATCGAGGAGATCACCATTCGCGACGGCGTGGTCGAACTGGCGTCCCGCGCGATACCGGATTTCGTGGTGTTCCAGGCGCTGGCCGGACACCTTCGGCGGCAGGCTGAGAGCTAGTTCCGCCGGACGTCGTAGAGCAGGTGCGTGACGCGGTCGCCCTGGGCCACTTTGGTGGGGTTCGAGAAGAGGATGTCCTGGCCGGGGCCCATGGCGGCGAAGAACGGGCGGCCCGCGCCGAACACCACCGGCACCACGTTCATCACGACCTGGTCGATCAGCCCGAGCCGCAGCGCCTGGCCGCCGACCTGGCCGGCGGCCACGTCGACCTGCCCGTCCCCGGTGAACTCCTTGGCCTGCTCGATCGCGGACTCGACGCCGTCGGTGACGAAGGTGAACGGCGCGGTGGCCGCGAACTCCCAGTTCCTCGGCACGGAATGGGTGACCACGAAAACGCGGTCCCCGGCGGCGGGCACCCCGCCCCAGCCGTTCGTCTCGTCGAACAGCCTGCGCCCGATCACCACCGCGCCGATGTCGGTGTACACCGATTCCATGAACTCCTTGGACGCCTTCGTGGTGCGGGCGGATTCCTCCTGCTTTTCGGAGAACCTCCACTCCACGTCGCCATTGTCGTACCACTCGAACAACGGGCCGATCTCGCCGTTCAGCTTCGCGAGGTACCCGTCGAGCGAAACCACCGCGCCCATGATCGTTCTCGCCATGCCCTGCCTTCCACAGTCGGATGCTGGACGCCGTTCTAGCCCAAGTCGGCACGGCGCCGCTACGGCCTTGGCAAATCGTCCGCGGGTCGTCACGCGGAACCACTAGGGTGGGCGCCGTGGATCTGCTGGCGAGGCTCGACCGGTTCAACCGGCGGCACCCGTGGAGCCACAACGACCACTACGGCCCGTGGGTGGCCAG
This sequence comes from Amycolatopsis magusensis, assembly GCF_017875555.1. Classification (GTDB taxonomy): domain Bacteria; phylum Actinomycetota; class Actinomycetes; order Mycobacteriales; family Pseudonocardiaceae; genus Amycolatopsis; species Amycolatopsis magusensis. Next base: position 7,646,390 of record NZ_JAGGMS010000001.1, read on the forward strand.
GCAGGTGGCCGGGGCCCGCCGGGTGCTCGACATCGGTTGTGGCACAGGCAATCTCGTCGACCGGCTCCGCCGTCGCGCCACGGTGACCGGCCTCGAACCCGACCCGGCGACCGCTCGCGTGGCACGGGAACGCTTCGCGGACGATCCCGCGGTCACCATCGTGGAAGGCGACTTCGCCGGCCGTGCTCCGGAGCAGCGCTGGGACGCCATCACGCTGGTCGCCGTGCTGCACCACCTGCCGCTGGTGCCCACCCTGCGGGAACTGCGCGATTGCCTGGCGCCGGGCGGCAGGCTCGTGATCGTCGGCTGCTACCGCGAAGCCGGTCGCGCCGACCTGCTCACCGCGCTCCCCGCGATGCTCGCCAACCCGATCGTCGGCTTGGTCAAGCACCCCGCCCGGGCGGCGGAACCCCCGGCGCACATGAGGGCGCCCACCGCGGATCCCGCCGAAACCCTGGCCGAAATACGGACCGCGGCGGCCGCCGAGCTCCCCGGCGCGCGCATCCGGCGCCGCCTGTTCTGGCGCTACACCTTGACCTACCGCGCCTGACCCGGACTACCGGGTGCGCACCTCTTCCGGTGCGGCACCCGCGCCCGATCGCAAAAACGGCACCAAGGCCAGCGCGGGCACCAGCAACACCGGCACCACCAGCAGGGCACGCAGGATCCCCGTCTGGTCCCCGAGCAGGCCGACCACCGGCGGGCCCGCCAGGAAAGCGGTGTAGCCGATCACCGAAACCACGCTCACCCTGGCGGAAGCGTGGCTCGCGTCGTCGGCCGCGGCGCTCATGCCGACCGGGAAACCCAGCGACGTGCCCAAGCCCCACAGCGCCACCCCGGCGATCGCCGGCACGGGCTCCCCGAACACCACGAGCAGCGCGCCGCCGATGGCGAGCACCATGGTGGCGAACAGCACCGGCACGCGGCCCCAGCGGTCGAGCGCGAACGTGCCCAGTGCCCGCCCGCAGGTCATCGTGGTCACGAACAGGCCGAAGACGGCGGCTCCCGCGGCCTGGCTGAACGCGTGGCCGTCGACGAAGGCCAGTGCGAGCCAGTCGTTCGCCGTGCCTTCGGTGAACGCCAGCACCATGACCAGCACGCCGATCAGCAGCGTCCGCGGTTCCCGCCAGGCCTTCAGCACGCCGCTGCCACCGCGGCCGCTGGGGGCGCCGCCGTGGCGGAACCCGCTCGCGGCGACCAGCGTGCCGAACAACGCGATGAGCGCGATGCCGGTCAGGTGCACGGTCACCGGCAACCCCAGCCAGGCCGCGGGGGCCGCCAGTCCGGCGCCGGTCACCGTGCCGAGGCTCCAGGCCGCGTGGAACCGCGGCATCACCGTCCGCCCCGCGGCCCGCTCGACCGCCGCCGCCTCCACGTTCATCGCCACGTTGCAGATGCCGGAGCCGTAGCCCAGCACGAACAACCCGGTTCCGGCGGCCACCGCCGACGGCCAGGCGCCGATGGCGAACCCGGCGATCACCAGTCCCGCCGCGACGCCCCCGGTCGCCACGCACACCGCCCGCCGCGCGCCCAGCCGGTGGGTGATCTCCCCGGCGGTGAGCAACGCCAGCGTCGCGCCCACGGACAGGCACAGCAGCACCAGCCCGAGCGTCCCCGCGCTCAGCCCGAGCACGTCCCTGGCCGCGGGCACCCTGGCGAACCACGACGCCACGGCCAGCCCGTTCAGTCCGAAAACGACCGCCACTCCGATCATGCGCCCGATCCCACGGCTGCAAGCGCTTCCACCGCAAGTGCTGGCAGACTGGCCGGGGTGAAGGCACGACTGACCGAGGTGGCGAAGGCCGCCGGCGTGTCCACGGCGACGGCGTCCCGTGTGCTCAGCGGCCGCGGCCCGGCCTCGGCGACCGCGCGCCGCCGGGTCGCCGCGGCGGCGAGCGAACTCGGCTACCTCCCGCACGCGGCCGGGCGCGCGCTGGCGACCGGCCGCGGCACCCGGCTCGCCGTGGTGGTGAACGGCCGGACCGAACAGGTGCTGGAGGACCCGTACGTCGGCCGCGTGGTCACCGCCGCGGCGAAGGTGGCGGCGGCCCGCGAAGTCGGTGTCTCGATGCACTGGCTGCCGTTGCACGCGCCCGCCGAACTGGCCCGGCTGGCGGAGAATCCGGCTATCGGCGGCATGGTCCTGCTCAACCCGACCGAATCCGCCCTGCGCGCGGCCCCGAAGTCGGTGCGCGGGCGGCTCGCGGCCATCGGCGTCGGCTCCCGGCACGTGCCCTCGTTCGACGTCGACAACGGCCCGGCGACCGCGCGGCTGGTGGCCCACCTGCTCGGCGGCGGCCGCCGCCGGGTGGCGATGATCACCGGCGCGGACTGGCTGCCGTGCACGCACCGGACGGTGACCGCCTACCGGGAGACCGTCGAGGCCGCGGGCTTCCCGGCCAGGGTGGTGCCGGGCGACTTCACCGCCGCGCGAGGTGCTTGCGCCGCAACGGAAATCCTGGCGCGCTGGCCGGACACCGACGCCGTGTTCGCGCTGGGCGACCTCGCGGCACTGGGTGCCCTCGGCGCGCTCCAGCGCACGGGTGTCGACGTGCCCGGGGATGTGGCGGTCGCCGGTTTCGACGACCTCCAGTTCGCCGCGCTGAGCAGTCCGGCGCTGACCACGTCCACGCACCCGGTCGAAACGATCGCCACCGCCTGCGCGACCGCGGTGCTGGACCAGCGCTTGGGCAGGCCGGTCACCCGGTACTCATCCGAGCTGGTCCTCCGGGCCACCGCTTGAGCGGTATCGCGCCGCGCGGTCTTGGAGCCAGCGCACGGCTTCGGCCGTTTCCTCGGCGGTCAACATCGCTATGCCGGGCATCCGGCTCAGCTGTTCGATCTGGTCCGCCATCGCCAGGTGCTCCCGGTGCCCGTGTTCCCGGCAGGCCAGGCAGGTGACGCTTTCCGGGCGGGCGGAGGTCATGGCGTAGGGCACTTCGACACCGCAGCCGGTGGTGACCACGGTCGGCGCGTCGGCCACCAGGCCCAGCGTCGAAGCCACCACGTTGCGGTAGTCGGCACCGGCCTGCAGGACCTTCCGCTCGACGTGGATGTGCGGATCGTCCATCCACCCAGGCTAGCGACTCCACCCGCGAGCGGGCGATGATGCGGGAGTGGATCCGGGCGGGTGCCCGGCGGGAACGGGAGGTCGGCGATGGCGGGCCCGGATCGCGTCCGGCGGGTGGTCAGCCACGAGCAGGTGGTGCTGGGCGCGTGCCGCTTCTTCCTCCAGCACGGCATGGTCGACATGGACCGGCTGGCGGCGAGCCTGGCCGTCAGCCGCGCCACGCTCTACCGGGTGGCGCACAGCCGCGACGGGCTGCTGGGCGAGGTGCTGTGGCGGTTCACCGAACGGCTGCTCACGCGCGCCAGGCAGCGGCGCAGGCACGCGGGCGTCGACGGGGTGCTTGAGGTGACCCGGGCGTTCGTCGGCCAGTTGCACGCGGCCGCGCCCTTCCGCGCTTTCCTGCGCACCGAACCGGATACGGCCGCACGGGTGCTGTTCACCACCTCCGGTGTGGTGCACCGGCGCGTGGTTTCGCTGCAGCTCGACATCCTGCGCGAGGTCCACGGCGATCGGCCGTGGTCGGCGGGTTCGCTCGACCAGATGGCCTACCTCTACGTGCGCATCATCGAATCCGCCGTCTACGCCGAACTCCTCGGCGCGGCCGCACCGGATCCCGAGCTGGTGGAACGGGCCGCACGGGCGGTGCTGCAGTCCGGCTGAGACAGCGGTCTCACGGTGTTCCCGGGCCCTGGCACGCACAGTGGCGACCCGGCTACGTTCGCCAGGTCCTGCCCATCGTCGCGTGGGAGCCACCATGTCGATCTCCGTGTGGGGTCGTGCCGGGCTGATCGCCGTAGTGCTCGGCCTCCTCCTCCCGAACGCCCTTCCCGCCTCCGCCTCCACCCAGCCCGCGCCGCCGGCCGGGTCCCCGCAGGTGACCGGGCCGCTGCCCGGCGCCTGGCCCGGTGACCGGCTGGCCGAGCGGATCGAGGACACCTACCCGTTCTTCGCCACCCCCGTCGACCTGGCCGCCCGCGGCTACGTCGAGCAGGAGTTCCACCTCTCCGGCCTGGCCGACGGCTGGGCCGCCGACGGCACCGGAGTGGCCACCGACGTCCCGTACACCACGCGCGTGGTGGTGCGGCGGCCCGCGCAGGCCCGTGATTTCAGCGGTACGACGCTCGTCGAATGGCAGAACGTGACGGCGGGCTACGACCTGGACGCGTTGTGGAACGCGAATTCGGTCATCCGCGCCGGGCACGCGTGGATCGGCGTTTCGGCCCAGCGCGTCGGCGTCGACCAGCTCCGCGCGTGGAGTCCGGCCCGTTACGGCGGGCTCGACGTGACCGGCGGGGGCAAGCACAACGCCGACGAGCTGTCCTACGACATCTTCACCCAGGCCGGTCGTGCCGTGGAATCCGGCGCGGTGCTGGGCGGAACACGCCCGCGCACGGTCCTCGCGATCGGCGCTTCCCAGTCCGCGGGCCGGATGACCGTGCTCTACGACAAGATCCTGCCGCAGCAGCAGCCGGTGTTCGACGGGTACGCCTTCGTGGTCGGCTCCGCGCCGACGCGGGTCGGCACCGAACCCGTCTTCCAGATCCTCTCCGAGACCGACGTGCGCAACACCAACCGCCGCGCCGACTCCGACAAGTTCCGCCGCTGGGAAGTCGCGGGCGGGGCGCACTCCGGGCACGAGGGCCAGGCCTACCGCGCGCCGATCTCCGAACGCGACCTCGGTGCCGCACCCCAGTACGACTGCGACAAGCCGCCATTCAGTCGCGTGCCCATGCACCACGTCACCGCGGCCGCCTACGAACACCTGCGCCGCTGGGCCGAGCGCGGTTCAGCGCCGCCGACCGCCCCGCTGCTGGAGTTCGAAGCCGACGGTGTCACCAAGAAGCGCGACGAGCTGGGCCTGGCCGTGGGCGGGATCCGCCTGTCGCAGGTCGCGGTGCCGACCGCGCTGAACACCGGGGACAACAGCGGCGAGACCTTCTGCCAGCTGTTCGGCACCCACGTGCCGTTCGACCAGGCGACCCTGGCGAAGCTCTACCCCGGGGTGGACGACTACCTGGGCAAGGTGGTCGTCGCGGACGCGAAGAACGTCCGCGCCGGGTACCTGCTCGCCGCCGACGCTAAGCGGAACCGGGAGGAAGCCACCGGCGGCACCACCCCGGTGATCTTCGTGCACGGCCAGCAGGGTTCGGCGCACCAGTGGCAGTCCAACGCGAAACGCTTCTCCGCCAACGGCTATCCCGACAAGCTCCTGTACGCCTTCGAGTACGACACCAGCATCCCCACCAACGACCACGCCCTCACCGGGCTGGACGCGTTCATCGCCGACGTACGGGCCCGGACCGGCGCGTCCACAGTGGACATCATCGCGCATTCCCGTGGCACGACGGTGATGCACGCCTACCTGGCCACGCCGGACCGGGCGGCCCAGGTGCGCCGGTACGTCAACGTCGACGGCCGCTCCAGTGCCACGCCACCCGGCGGCGTCCCGACGCTCGCGCTGTGGGGCAGCCTGCAACCGCAGGGCAACATCGGCGGGGCGACCAACGTCCACCTGACCCACCTCGGGCACACCGAGACCGCCACCGCCGCGGAGAGTTTCACGCACATGCACCAGTTCCTGCGCGGCAGGCCGGCGATCACCACCGAGGTGACGCCCGAACTGCCGGGCCTGGTCGAGATCGCCGGGCGCGCGGTGTTCTTCCCGCAGAACACCGGGATCGCCGGACGCCTCCAGGTCTGGGAGGTCGACAAATCCACCGGCGCCCGCCGCGCCACGCCCGCGCACGACGTGCAGACCGGGCCGGACGGCGCGTTCGGGCCGCTGAAGGTCAACGGCTACAAGCACTACGAGCTGGTGCTCCTGCGTGAGGGCCAGCAGTCCTACCACTACTACTTCGAGCCGTTCGAGCGCAGCGACCGGTTCCTCCGGTTGCAGGTCTCCCCGCCGGGCGGGATCGGGGACTACGTCGACAAATGCGCCACCCACACCGCACTCACCGTGCTGCGTGGCCGCGAATGGTGGTCGGACCAGCCGGAGAGCGACCGGCTGGAACTCGACGGCGTCAACGTCCTCGCCCCGGCCGTCTCACCCAAGCTCCGGCAGGTGCTCGCCGCGTTCGCCTTCGACGACCACTGCGACCTGACCTCCACGCTGGGCGCCGCGTTGCCGCCGTTCAACGCGCTGCCCTTCCTCACCGCCGTGGACGACTACCTGCCCGCCCAGCCGGACGCCGGGAAGGCGATCCGGGTGACGGAGGTGGTCCGGGGCTCCGGCGGCCGGTCGCGCACGGTGGCGGCGCTCAACTGGCCGTCGGACCGGCATTCGGTGACCGTGCAGTTCAAGGACTACCTGGATCGCCCGTTCGGGGTCTGAACAGGTAGTTGTTGGTGTGCAAGCACACCTGACCGGTGGCCTGCCAGCCCTGGCGCCACGCGTACATCGCGTAGCCACGGCTGGTGAGCCACTCGACCACGTCCTCCGGCGTGTAGTCGTAGCGCGCGGTGTGGCGGGCTTCGATCTCGATCAGCAGGGTGGGCCGGTACCGCTCGATGGCCCGCGTGCCGCCCCGCAGCACGTGCAGTTCCCCGCCTTCCACGTCGATCTTGACGAAGTCGAGCCGGGTCAGGCCGGTGGCGGCGTGCAGGCCGTCGAGGGTGTCGACCTCCACGAGGACGTCGGCGTGGTGGGAGAACTCGGCGTTGGAGCCGAGGCCGTGGGTGTTCCAGTCCAAATAGGAGCGACTGGTGTCCGGGCCGTAGGTGCGGAACGGGACCCGCATCGCCGCGCGCCCGGGCTCGGCACCGAGCGCGACGGGGTGCCGGACCACGTTCGTGCGCTCCCACGCCCCCAGGACGCGGGACCACACCGGGTGGGAGAACGACACCGGTTCCACGCTGTGCACCACGCCGGTGGGTCCGGCGAGGTGGGACAGCGCCTGGCTGTACAGCCCGGCCGCCGAACCCACGTCGACGCAGACGTCGCCGGGGCGCACCACCTCGGTCAGCGCGTGCAGTTCGGTGTCCACGAAGGACGTACGGCGGGCGAGCAGGTTCGCCGTGGCGGCGGTCAGGCTCGGGCGGTCCAGGCGGGGCATCGGGTTCCTCTCCTCGGGTGCCCGCCACGATGCCGGTCGGCCCGCGTGCGCCACATCGGCCGCCGGGCTTACACCCGTGGGCCGACCAATCCCAGTTCGTAGGCGATGATGACCAGGTGGACGCGGTCGCGTGCGTCGAGCTTGGTGAACAGCCGCGCCACGTGGGCCTTCGCGGTGGCCACGCTGATGTACAGCTCGGCGGCGATCTCGCCGTTGGACCGGCCGAGCCCGACCAGGGTCAGCACCTCGCGCTCCCGGTCGGTGATGCCGTCGGCCTGCCGCCGCGGGGACACCGGTGCCGGAGCCGGGCGCCCGGCGAAGTCCGCGATCAGCCGCCGGGTCACGCTCGGCGCGAGGAGCGCGTCACCGGCGGCGACCACGCGGATCGCGGTCAGGATGTCGTCCAGCGCCATGTCCTTGACCAGGAACCCGCTCGCCCCGGCCCGCAGGGCGCCGTAGACGTACTCGTCGTCGTCGAAGGTGGTGAGCACGAGGACGTGCGGTGGCCCGGCGCCCGCGGTGAGCCGCCGGGTGGCCTCGATGCCGTCCATGTCCGGCATCCGGATGTCCATCACCACCACGTCCGGCCGGGTCTCCCCGGCCACCCGGACCGCCTCGGTGCCGGTGCCCGCCTCCCCGACCACGGCCAGGTCGGGGGTGTCCGCGATGAGCACCCGCAGGCCGCTGCGGATGAGCGGCTGGTCGTCGGCGAGCACGACACCGATCGTCATCGGAGCGGGATCCTCGCGCTCACGCGGAAACCGCCGTCCGGCCGCGGCCCGGCGGTGACCTCACCCCGCAGCGGCGCGACCCGCTCGTGCATGCCGGGGATGCCGTACCCGGTTTCCGCGGCACCACCCCGTCCTTCGTCGGTCACTTCGAGGATCAGCTCCTTCGCCCGTTGTTCGACGACCACTTCGCACCGGGCGACCCCGGCGTGGCGCACCACGTTGGTGACCGCCTCCTGGATGATGCGGAACGCCGCCAGGTCGACTTCGGGCGGCAGCGGCCGCCGGTGGCCACGCCGTCGCACGTCCACCCGCACACCAGCGTCGAGGGTCCGCGCGGCCAGATCGCCCAGATCGGCGAGGCCCGGCGGTTTGCCGGGCTCCCCCGCGTCGGGCCGCCGGAGCGAGCCGAGCACCTCACGCAGTCTGGTCAGCGTGTCACGGCTGGTGCTTTCGATCGCGTGCAGGGCTTTGCGTGCCTCCTCCGGCTGGGTGTCGATGACCCGCCCGCCCATCCCCGCCTGGAACGCGATGACCCCGATGCTGTGCGCGATCATGTCGTGCAGCTCCCTGGCGATGCGCAGCCGCTCGGTCTGCGCGGCCTGGAGTTCGGCCTGCGCCTGCCGGGTTTCGCGGTACCGCTTGAGCCGCCGCAGGAGGCAGCCCAGCAGCCAGGCGGCGAGGACCGCGACCGCGTACGGGATGAAGGCGTTCTCGAAGTCGCGGGGCCGGAGTTCGGAGATGGCGGCCACCACGAGCTGCACCACCAGCGCGACACCCGCGGCGAGGGCCGAAAGCCGGAAGCGGCTCGTGGTCGCGATGTAGGCGACGGCCAGGTCGAGGGTGACGGTCTGCAGGTCCCGGAGGAAGCTGTGCAGCCCGGACTCGGTCGACGGCGGCAGGTGCACCAGTTCCGCGGTCACCAGTTCGAGGAGCAGCACGCCCAGGGCCGGCAGTGGCTGCCGCTTGAGCATCCCGAACGGGAGGAACACCGCCAGGAACGCCACGAAGTACGGGCCTTCCCAGGCGATCCAGCCGTGCAGGAGGACGGGCGACAACGCGAGCCCGGTCCAGGCCAGCGCCGTGCGCGTCCTCGCCGGGATCCGGCTGAACGGCGAACGGGCGACCGGCATGCGGCGATGGTAGCCAGCCGGTCGTCCGCCGGGCATCGGCTCGGGGGTGTACGCCCGGCGGCTACCCCGGAAGTGATCGCCGGGCCGATGTTCCGGGCTCCTGGGATCAGCACCGTGGGGCGGGTGATCGGAAACCTCGCTCCCCGCACGCTGCTGACCGTGCTCGCCGCCGTCACCATGACGGTGGCCCCCGCGGCCGCCGCGCTGCTGTCCGCACCCGGTCTGGTGCGGACGACACCACCGCCGGGCCTGCCCGCCTGGCTCGCCGACGGTCACCACCTGCCGGATCCCCAGCGCGCCGAGCCTGCGGCTATTCACGATTTCCTGCTGCGCCTCGGTACCGCCGAGCAGCAGGGCTTGGCGGTCGCCTACCCGGACGTGGTGGGCGCGCTCGACGGCGCTCCACCGGCGATGCGGTACGCGGCGAACCGGCGGCAGTTGCGGGTGTCCGGGCAGTTCCTGCTGTTCGACCCGCGGGGCAACGGCCGGGTGGCGCAGGTCTTCGGCGACTTGGCCACCGCCGACCGGATCGCCGTGCTGGTGCCCGGCGCGGCCAACCGGGCGGAGAACTTCTGGACCGGGGTGGGCGGCGTGCTTTACCGGGCACCGGCCACGCAGGCGGCCGACCTGTTCCGGGCGGCTGTCCGGAAAGCCCCTGGTGCCCGGTTCGCGGTGATATCCTGGCTCGGTTACGACACCCCCGGCGGGGTGGGGCCCGACGCGGCTCGCGGGGACCTGGCGCGAGCCGGCGCCGTGGCGCTGGAGCGGTTCGTCGCCGGACTGGTCGCGGTCCGTCCACAAGCGACGATCGCGTTGCTCGGGCACAGCTACGGGTCCACGGTGCTCGGGGCGGCAGCCGCCCGGCTCCCCCGGCAGGTGACCGACCTCGCGGCCTTCGGCAGTCCGGGAATGGGCGTGGACCACGTGGCACAACTCGGCACCACCGCCCGCGTGTGGGCCGGGCAGTCCCGGGGCGACTGGATCCGCTGGGTGCCCGGCGTGCGGTTCTTCGGCCTCGGCCACGGCACCAAGCCCGCCGATCCGGCCTTCGGCGCCCGGGTGTTCGCCACCGACGACGTCGCCGATCACGACCACTACCTCAGCCCGGGCACCGATTCGCTGGCGGCGCTGACCGGGATAGCCCTGTCCGGGAGCGATCCGGTGGTCCGGCCGTGACCACGCGGGACCACACGGTGGACGCGTTGCGGGGTCTCGCGATCGCCGGGGTCGTGCTCGGGCACTGGCTGGTGAGCGCGGTGGTGAGCGATCCGTACCAGCCCACCGCGCTGCACGGCGAAAGCCCGCTGGCGCACACCCCGGAATTCGCCCCGGTGACCTGGTTCCTGCAGACGCTCGGCCCGTTCTTCTTCGCCGCCGGGTACGCCGCAGCGAGCCGGGCGTGGCACGGGAAGTCGTTGCGGCGCGGGCGTTTGCTCGGGCCCGTACTGGCGCTCGCCGCGGTGTGGCTGCCCGCCACGCTCCTGCTCGCCGCCGTCGAATCCCCCGCCAGTACCCGTGACCTGGTCCGGGCGCTGGTGACGCAGCCGTTGTGGTTCCTGCTCGTCTACCTGGTGCTGGTCGCGCTCACCCCGGTGCTACGGCCACTGGTCGTCCGATGTGGACCGTGGGTGGCGGTGGTCCCGGTGGCCCTGGTCGGGGTGGTCGACCTGATCCGGCTGCACGGCTTACCGAACTGGCTGGGCGTCGTGGCCGCACCGGTGGCCTGGGCCGTGCCGTACCTGCTCGGACTCGCGCTGGCCGAGGAGCGACTGCACCGGCGGGCCGGCGCGGTCCTCCTGTCGCTGGGCGTGCTCGCGGGCGCCGCATTGCTGTGGGCGGCGCGGTATCCGGCGAGCGCGGTCGGCGTGCCCGGCGACCGCTGGTCCAACCTGGCGCCACCGTCGTTGTTCACACTGGCACTGGCCGCCGCGCAGGTCGGCGTGTTCCTGCTGCTGCGCCCGTGGCTCGCCAGGGTGCTCCGGCACCGGGCCGTGTGGGCGCCGATCTCGGCGCTCAACCGGCACGCGATGGCCGTCTACTGCTGGCACCAGACCGCGTTGCTGCTGGTCACCTTCACCGGCCTGCTCACGGGACGGCTGCCCGGCCTGCTCGACGAACCCACCGGCGACTGGCCGCTGCACCGGCTGTACTGGCTGCCGGTCTTCGCGCTCGTGCTCGCCGCCCTGACCTGGCTTCAGGCCTCCTGCACGCCGGGCCGCCGGTCCCCCACCACGTAACCGGCCCGCGGGGGTCAGCCGAGCAGGTCCGCCCACGCCGCTTCGGCCGCGGTGCCACCACCCGCCGGGTCCTTCATCGCGAGCAGGGTCGCGAGTTCGGTGGCGGGCCGGTGCAGGAACGGCGCGGCTTCCCTGGCGAGCCGCGCGGAATCCCCGCCCAGACCGTGTTCGGCGAGCAGGGCCACCGCTTTCGGCCACAGTTCGGCGTGGTCGAGCAGGTCCCGCACGGTGGCCGGAGCGGGCCGTGGCGTCACCGGATCGGCCACCGTCCACCGGTGCCGCCCGTGCCCCACCTCCACCGCGGCCTGACCGGGCACGTGCACCCGCGCGGCCGAACCCGGCGGCACCTCCACCTCCAGCGTGAACTCCCCGCCTTCCCGCCGCCACGCCACCGAAGCCTCGCCGTACGGCGTGTGGTGCCGGGCGGAAGCGTGCGTCAGCGCGGCGTCCGGGACCGGCCGGACGGTGATCCGCCGGTATCCCGGCGCGGCCGGAGCCAGTCCCGCGATCGACCGGTGCATCCAGTCGGCGACGGCGCCCAGCGCGTAGTGGTTGAACGAGGTCATCTCACCCGGGTTGACCGAACCGTCGGGCAGCATGCTGTCCCAGCGTTCCCAGACGGTGGTGGCGCCCATGGACACCGGGTACAGCCAGGACGGGCAGCCCCGTTCGAGCAGCAGCCGGTAAGCCAGGTCCGGGCGGCCGGCCGAGGTCAGCGCGTCGGTGACCAGCGGCGTGCCGACGAACCCGGTGCCGATCCGGAAACCGTTGGCGCGCACCAGATCCGCGAGCCGTTCGGCCGCGTGCTCCCGCTGCTCCCCGGTGGCCAGCAGGTCCCATTCGAGCGCCAGCGCGTACGTGGTCGGGGCGTCGCTGAGCACCCGGCCGGCGCCGGTGACGTAGTGCCGGATGAAGGCGTCCCGGGAGTCGGCGGCCAGCTTCTCGTACCGGCTGCCGTCGCGGCCGAGCACGCGCGCGGTCTCGGCGACGATCTCCGCCGAACGCACCAGGTGGGCCGTGGCCACCACGTCGGGATCGGCCTGCGCGGCGAACGGGTCGTCCGGCGGGGCGGTCGGGTCGAGCCAGTCACCGAACTGGAACCCGCCGGCCCACACCCCGTCCGAGGTCAGCGAGGCGATCCGGTCCACCCAGGCGCACATGCTGTCGAACTGCCGCGCGAGCACGCCGGTGTCGCCATAACGGCGGTACTGCACCCACGGCACGACCGCCGCCGCGTCACCCCAGGCCGCGGCGGTCGGCGACTTCCCGTAGAGCACGTCCGGGACGACGTAGGGCACCGAGCCGTCGTCCTGCTGGTCGGCGGCGAGGTCCGCGAGCCAGGTGCTCAGGAACCCCGCGGTGTCGAAGAGGAAACCGGCGGTCGGCGAGAAGACCTGGATGTCCCCGGTCCAGCCGAGCCGCTCGTCGCGCTGCGGGCAGTCGGTCGGCACGTCGAGGAAGTTGCCGCGCATGCCCCAGACCACATTGTGGTGGAACTGCTCGAGATCGGGGTCGGAGCAGGAGAACCAGCCGGTCCGCCGCAGGTCGGTGCCGACCACGACCGCCGCCAGGTCTTCGGCCACCACGTCCGCGCCGGTGACCTCGGCGTACCGGAAGCCGTGGAAGGTCAGGTTCGGCTCCAGCACCACTTCCTGGGCGTCGTCGAGCACGTAGGTGTCGGTGGCCGCGGCCGAACGCAGCGGGCGGACGCCGAGTTCGTCGTGCTCCAGCACCTCCGCGTGCCGCAGCACGACCTCCTGCCCCGCCCGGGTGTTGCGCAGGCGCAGGCGGACCCAGCCGACCACGTTCTGCCCGAAGTCCACCAGCGTCCGGCCCGACGGTGAACGCCACACCTCGATCGCGGGCAGTACCTCGGTGGCCCGCACCGGCGGCCCCTCCGGTGCGACCAGGCGTCCCAAGCTCGCTTCGACGACCTCCACCCGGTCCACTTCGGACTCGGCAGGCCGGAGATCGGTGTGCTGGCCGTCGTACAGGTCGTCGGCGAGCACCCCGCTGTTCCGCGCGGTCCACTGCTCGTCGGTCCCGATCACCTCCGTGGACCCGTCGGCGTAGGTGACTTCCAGCTGCGCCAGCAACGCCAGCCGGTCACCGTAGTGCGCGCGCCGGCCGGCCCACGCGAGCCTGCCGCGGAACCAGCCGTTGCCCAGCAGGACGTCGAGTTCGTTCGCGCCCTCGTGCAGCAGCGCGGTCACGTCGTGGGTCTGGTACCGCAGCCGGTGCCGGTAGCTGGTCCAGCCGGGCGCGAGCACCTCGTCACCCACGCGGCGGCCGTTGAGCTGTGCCTCGTACACGCCGTGCGCGGTGGCGTAGAGCCGGGCGGAGGTGATGCCCGCCCGCAGGTGCACGGTCCGGCTCAGGATCGGTGCGGGTGCGCCGATCCCGCCGAGCGTGACCGGGCTGACGAACCGCGCGCTCCAGTCCCGCGCGGACAGCAATCCGGCCTCCACAGTGGACGGTTCGCTCCACTCGGACCAGTCGTCCCCCGAAGCGACCCGGACCCGGACCGCGGCCCGCTCACGGGACCGCAGGGGTTCGAACGGCCACGGCACGAGCACCTGTTCGGCGGATTCCACCCGCACCACGGTGCCGTCGCGGTCCAGTTCGCAGGCGGTCTGCGCCCATCCCGGGTCGTCCGTGCGCAGCTGCCAGGACAACCGCGGGGTCGCGGTGCCCAGTCCCAGCGGGGAGTCGCGGTGCTCGAAGCGAACGGGCGTGGTGGCTGTCAACGGATGCCCTCCTGGGTGACGATGTTCGGTTCCTGACCGGGGAGTTCGGCACGCCCGCGATCATGCCCGCTCCGCCTCGATCTGCTCGAGCGACTTCCCGGAGGTGTCGGGCATGAAGAAGTAGCCGACCACCCCGCTGAGCACCAGGGAGGCCGCCAGCAACGCGGCCACCGTGCCGATCCCGGCGTTCGCCAGCGTCGGCACGAAGAAGCTCCAGATGCCGAGGAAGATCCGCGCCGCCCCGAAGGTCACCCCCTGAGCGGTGCCCCGGAGCATGGTCGGGAACAGTTCCTGGCTGACGATCTTGTACACCGCTTCACCGGCGAAGGCCGCACCGACGCCGAAGAGCACGATATTGCCGAAGATCACCGGGATGGTGAACGGGAACACCAGGTACAGCACGAAGGCGAGCACCTGCGCCAGCGAGCCGAGCGCCCACATCCGCTTGCGCATCGCGTGCCCGCGGTCGACCAGCCGCATGAACACCAGCGTGCCCAGGATGCCGATGAGGAAGCCCGCGCAGGACAGCGCCACGCCCGCGGCCTGGCTGCCCGCGTTCAGCGTGGTGATGATGTACGGGGTGAAGATGCCGTTGGTCCCGGCGGCCACGTTCCAGAACAGGTAGATGGTGCCGGTCCAGACCAGCGCCCGCAGGTTCGCGCCGCGGAAGAGCGCGCCGAGCTTGACCGCGGCCGAGACCGCGCCGGTCGACGCCGCGGTCCACCTGGCCGATTCGGCGAGCCCCCGCCGCAGTGCCCAGGTGACGAGTGCGACCACGAACAGGTGCAGGAACACGATCCGGATGCCGAGCAGGTCCAGCGGGGACAGGACCAGCGCCAGCAGCAGCACGACCACCGGCCCGGCGTTCCAGGCGATCTGGGTGAACGCGAGCAGTTTGCCCCTGGCCTTCGACGGGGAGAACTCGCCGACCAGCGCGAGCGAGGTGGGCACGTCCGCGCCGACCGCGACGCCGACGACGAAGGTGCCGATGAACAGCATCGGTGCGTTGACCGCGAGCGCGATGCACAGGATGCCCGCCGCGTAGACCAGCAGGTCGTACTTGTAGATGCGCTTGCGCCCCAGTTTGTCGCCCAGGCGCCCGCCGATCAGCGCGCCGATGGCGCAGCCGATCGCGTTCGGGCCGATGGCCGCCAGCGCGCCCACCGCGCCGTTGCTCAACCCCAGGTACGCCTGGAACAGGGCCAGCCCCGAGCCCAGCGCGACGATCGAGCCCGCGTCCAGATAGGACGCCATCGCGGCCAGGGTCGACCACTTCCACTGCTGGCGCGTAACGGTCCCGGACTCTTCCGCCGGCGGGGTGCCGACGGCTTCGGAGGAAGTCAAGTGAGTCTCCTCGTCCTCGTTGACGTAGGTCACACTTTGAAACGTATCAAGCGGGAGGGTAGCGAAGGTGACCAGCCGACTCAAGGTTTCGGAACCGAGGAAGCTCTACGCAATGAATCGTTTCACACGGCCGCCGAGGGCGGCCTAGACTACCGAGCGCGACTTGCCGGACAGCGCCTAAGCCCAGGCCCCGAACCAGGCGACGGCGTCGACGCGCGTGCCGGACGGGGTCACGGTGCGCAGGCCCGCCTCTATCCCCGCGACCCCTTCTTCGCCCAGTTCGCGCACCCATTCGGCGCGCAGCTCGTCGAAGATCTCCGCGGAGCGGGTGAGCAGGTCGAGGCCGAGCGGGGTCAGGCGCACCACCTTCGCGCGAGCGTCGGCGACCGAGGCGGCGCGCTCGACGTAACCGAGGCGGGACAACCGGTCGACCGTCTTGCCCGCGGCCTGCTTCGACACGCCCAGCCGGCGTCCCAGTTCGGACGCGGTCGCGCCGTCGGCCCCGATCGCCTGCAACGCGAACCCGTACGCGGGCCGCACCTCCGGGTGCCCCTGGCGGGCCAGTTCCTCGTGCAGGCGGTCGATGAGCGTGCGGAAGCCGCTGAAGAGCAGCAGGGGCAGCTCGTAGCCGGGCGTCATGCGATCATTGTGGACTTGGACAACTTGGTTTACTATATCGACAACCGAGTTGACCATATTGGGGGAACACACATGTTCGTCGAGCACACCGCCGAGTCCGCTCCCGAAGCCGCACGCCCCGCGCTGGCCGCCACCGAGAAGAGATTCGGCTACCTGCCTTCCGCGGTCGCCCGGCTCGCCGAGGCACCGTTGCTGCTGGACGGTTTCCTGAAGCTGTCGGCCTTGTTCGAGAAGACCAGCCTCGATCCACTCGCCCGCGAGACCGTGGTCATGACGCTGGCGACCAGGAACCGGTGCCACGTCTGCGTCGCCATGCACACCGCGAAACTGCGGCGGCTCGACGCGGACCCCGGCCTGGTCACCGCCCTGCGCGAAGGACAGCCGTTGCCGGACGCCCGGCTCGCGGCGCTCCGGCAGTACACGCTCACCGTGCTCGCCACCTCCGGCGAGGTACCGGAGGCGGAGTTGACCGCCTTCTTCGACGCCGGGTTCACCCGGCGGCAGGCACTCGAAGTCGTGCTCGGCATCGGCGCCTACACCATGTCGACGCTCGCGAACCGGCTCACCCGCGCCGAAATCGACGAACCGATGCTGCCGTTCGCCTGACTCAGGCCTGGTCCCAGACCTGGCCGCCATCGCGGGAGCACATACCCCGCCACAGCAGGTCGGCGAGGGCGGCGGCATGGCTGCGCCATTCCCCGCTCGCGTCGAGGTACAGCAGCCCGCCCAGTCCGCGCAACACCGTCTCCGGGTCCAGATCGGCCCGCACGGTGCCGGCTTCGACGTTGGCTTTCAGCAGCGTGCCGACCGCGCCCTTCATGGACTCGTAGGCGCTGACGGGCAGCTCCCCGCCGCCGGAGGTCGTCGCGGCACGCAGGGCGTTGGCCAGCCCGCGCTTGGTCATCATGTAGTGCGCCAGGTGATCCGTGGTCCACACCCGGAAAGCCTGCTCCGGGGGGTGCGCTTCGAGCAGGTCCGGCACGACCTCGACGAGGTGGCGCACCTCCCGCTGGTAGACCGCCAGGATGAGCGCCTCCGGCGTCGGGAAGTGGCGGTACACCGTGCCGACGCCGACCTCCGCCTGCTTCGCGATGGCGTTGAAGGACACCTCGCCCGTGGCGGCCAGCGAAGCCGCGGCGGCGATCAGGATGCGTTCGTGGTTGCGCCGCGTGTCCGCGCGCCGCGGGTTGACCGAGCCCGTCGTCATCCTGCATCCCTCCTCTCACCTGCGTTCGAGCTGAATGTAATGCACCACCGCGCGTGAGCTGGAGCAACTCCGGGTGACGGGCCTCGTTGCGAAGCGGATTCTCATCCGCTAGCCTGCGAGGGAACCGGATGACTATCCGCTTCACTGCTCCGGTACCCGACGATCTGCGGGAAAGAGATCCAGTGAACCTCTCACTCGAAGTCAACGGCAGCACCGAGACCCTGGAGGCCGACCCCGGCGTGACCCTGCTCGACGCGCTGCGCGAGCGCCTCGGCGTCACCGGCCCGAAGAAGGGCTGCGACCGGGGCCAGTGCGGTGCCTGCACGGTGCACGTGGGCGGCAGGCCCGTGCTCGCCTGCCTCACCCTGGCCGCCACCGTCCGCGAACCGGTCACCACCGTGGAAGGACTGTCCACATCGGACGAGCTGCACCCGGTCCAGCGCGCCTTCGTCGACCAGGACGCGCTGCAGTGCGGCTTCTGCACCTCCGGTCAGCTCATGTCGGCGGTCGCCGCGATCGAGCAGGAGGTCACCGACGTGCGCGAGTTCATGTCGGGCAACCTCTGCCGCTGCGCGGCCTACCCGAACATCGTCGCGGCGGTCGAGCAGGCGAGGCAGGCCGATGCGACCCTTTGACCTGACCGCACCCACCACGCTCGAGGCCGCCGCCGGTTCGGACGGCACCTTCCTCGCCGGGGGCACCACCCTGGTCGACCTGATGAAGCTGAACGTCCTGACCCCGCGGCGGGTGCTGGACATCAACGGCCTGCCCCTGCGCGGGATCGACGCCGGTGACGGCCTGCGGATCGGCGCGCTGGAGCGGATGAGCGACATCGCCGCGCACCCCGGCGTGTACCCGATGATCTCCCGCGCCCTGTCCCTGAGCGCGTCGCAGCAACTGCGCAACATGGCCAGCATCGGCGGGAACCTGTTGCAGCGCACGCGGTGCACCTACTTCCGCGATGTCGCCACCCCGTGCAACAAGCGGGAACCCGGCAGCGGCTGCCCGGCACTCGAAGGCGCCAACCGCATGCACGCGGTGCTGGGCACGAGCGACGCCTGCGTGGCGACGCACGCCAGTGACGTGGCGGTCGCGCTGGTCGCGCTCGACGCCGAGGTCCGGCTGACCGGCGCCGACGGGAACCGGACGGTCAAGCTGGCCGACTTCTACCGGCTGCCCGGCGACACCCCCGCCACCGAGAACGACCTGCGGCCCGGCGAACTGATCACCGAGGTGGTCGTCCCGCGCCTGGACTGGGCCGCGAACTCCACCTACGTGAAGGTGCGCGACCGGCAGTCCTACGAGTTCGCGTTGTGCTCGGCCGCCGTCGCGCTGGAGATCCGCGATTCACGCATCGTCGACGCCCGGGTGGCGGCCGGCGGGGTGGCCACCGTGCCGTGGCGCCTGCCCGCCGTCGAGGCGACCCTGCGCGGTGAGCCGGTGACGCTGGAGACCTTCGAGAAGGCCGCTTCGGTGGCTGGCGAAGGGGCGAAGCCGTTGTCCGGCAACGGGTTCAAGGTGCCGCTGCTGCGCCGGACCCTCGTCCGCGCGCTGCTCGAACTCACCGAGGGGAGCCGCTGATGCCCAGCAGGCTGGACGGACCGCAGAAGGTCACCGGCCAGGCCCGGTACGGGATGGACCACACCCCGCCGGGCACGGTGTACGGCTACCTCGTGCTCAGCACCATCGCGCACGGCGAGATCGAGGCCATGGACGTCACCACGGCGAAGGGCGCGCCCGGGGTGCTCGGCGTGTACTCCCCCTTCGACCCGCTGGACCTGCGCACCCCGACCACCCCGTTCTTCGGGGAGACGTGGGTGCCGTTGCAGAGCCGCGAGGTCACCTACTACGGCCAGCCGATCGGTTTCGTGGTCGCGGAAACCTTCGAGCAGGCCAGGGACGCGGCACTGCTCGTCCAGGTCACCTACCAGGCCCGGCCCGCGCTGACCTCGCTGGAAGACGGCCTGGCCACCGCCCAGGACGCTCCCGCGGCCATGGACGGCGCCCCGCCTTCGCTGTCGGTGCTGGCGCCGGGCGTAGAGTCCATTGAGGACGCACTCGCGGCGAGCCCGGTGGTGGTCGACGCGACCTACCGCACCGCGACGCAGAACCACGCCGCGATGGAGCCGCATTCCGCGGTCGCCTACTGGACCGCCGAAGGTCTCACGGTGCACAGCGGGAACCAGGCCAGCGATCTGCAGGCCGCGGAACTGGCCGGCGCACTGGAGTTGAAGCCGTCGGAGGTCCACGCGGTCAACCCGTTCGTCGGCGGGGCGTTCGGCGGCAAGGGCCGGACCTCCGCGCCCGCGTTCCTCGCCGCGGCCGCCGCCAGGGCGCTCGGCAGGCCGGTCAAGGCGGCGCTGACCAGGGAGCAGGTGTTCACCGCGACGGCCACCCGCGCCGCGACGGTGCAGAAGGTGACCCTCGGCGCGGACACCGACGGCACGCTGATCGCGATCCGCCACGACTCGTGGTGCAGCACGGACGCGGCCCGCTCCTTCGTCGAACCGACCTCGCACGGCACCTCGCGCGAGTGGTACGCCACGCAGAACCTCGCCATCAGCCAGAAGATGGTGCCCCTGCACGTCCCGCCGACCACCTTCATGCGCGCGCCGGGTGAGGCACCCGGCTCCTTCGCGCTGGAGAGCGCGATCGACGAATTGGCGGTCGCGTTGCGCATGGACCCGATCGAGCTGCGCCTGCGGAACAACTCCAGCGCGCCGCCCGGCAAGGACCTGCAGTGGTCGAGCAAGCACCTCGACGAGTGCTTCCGCATCGGCGCCGACCGGTTCGGCTGGGCGGACCGCTCCCCCGGCGGCCACCGCGACGGCGACTGGCTGGTGGGCCTCGGCGTGGCCACCGCGATGTTCCCCGCGCTGCGGTTCCCCGCTTCGGTCGAGGTCACCCTGCAGCAGGACGGCACGGCCGTGGTCGCGACCAGCGGCGCGGACCCGGGCACCGGCCTGCTGACCGTGCTTTCGCTGATCGGCGCGGAGTCGCTGGACATCACCCCGGAACGGATCGTGCCGCGGCTCGGTGACTCGTCGCTGCCCTCCGGTGGCCTGTCGGGTGGTTCGACCGCCACGGCCAGCGCCGGGACGGCCGTCATGGCGGCCGCGACCCAGGCGATCGACGAACTGCTCGCACTGGCCTCGGGCCCGGGCGGCCCGTTCGACGGCCAGGAGGTCACCTACGCCGACGGGCGGGTGTTCGCCGGCGACCGGACCATGCCGTTCGCCGAGGTGCTGCGGGCAGCCGGACGCTCCTCGTTGTCGGTGACGGGTTCGTCGGCTCCCGGCGAGGAGCTGACCAAGCACTCGTTCAGCTCGTTCGGCGCGCAGTTCTGCGAGGTCCGCGTGCACCGGTGGACGCGGGAGGCCAGGGTTTCGCGGATGCTCGGCGTGTTCGACGCCGGTCGCATCATCAACGAGAAGGCGGCCCGCAGCCAGATCATCGGCGGCATGATCTGGGGTGTCTCGGCGGCCCTGCACGAGGGGCTGGACATCGAAGCGAACGGCCGCCTGGCCAACGCCGACTTCGCCGGCTACCTCCTGCCGGTGAACGCCGACATCGGGGAGGTCGGCGTGCACTTCGTCGAATACCCGGACACCCTGCACAACGCCGTCGGCGCCAAGGGCCTCGGCGAGATCGGCACCGTGGGCATGGCGGCGGCCGTGGCCAACGCCATCCACAACGCCACGGGCGTCCGGGTACGTCACATCCCCATCACCATCGAGGATCTGCTCGACGATTAGTCGTTCTTCTCGCGCAGGAAGTCCAGGATCGGCACGGTCTGGCCGAGGATGGAGTGCGCGACTTCGGGCAGGAGGGTCACGGTCGCGTGCGGCGCGGTGTTCCCGATGCGGTTCGCCGTGTCACGGGAGTCGAACATCGCGTCGCGCGCGCCGATGAGCACCAGCATCGGCATGTCCAGCCGTCGCAGGGCTTCGTCACCGAAGACAGGCAGCCTTTCCGTGCGTGGCAGGAAGTGCGTGAACGTCAGCGTGAGGTATTCGGCGACTCCCGGTTCGGTCCGGGGGTCGACGCCCGCGATCGCCTTGATCGAGCGGTGCATCCCCCAGCGGCCGAACGGCTTGTACAGCAAGGCTTTGAAGAGGAAGCCGATCTTCTGCCGCCCGACTCCGCCCGGGCACAGCAGGGCGAGCCGCTCGACGCGGTCCGGTCGCCGGGTCGCGTAGTCGAGCGCCAGCCAGCCGCCGAGCGACGCGCCGACGATGGCGGTCCGCTGGACGCCGAAGTGGCCGAGGACGTCGTCCAGCCACCCCGCGTACGCCTCGGAAGCCAGCGGTGGACGCGAAGGCGCGGACAGCCCCGGCTCGCCGATCATGTCGACGGCGTGGACGCGGAAGTGCTCCGCCCAGGCCGTGACGTCCCCCAGCCACATCGCCGCGTTCGACCCGGATCCGTGGAGCAGCACCAGCGGTGGCGCGTCCTCGGGGCCGCACACGAGCACGAACGTCTCACCCTCGCGGGTCGGCACGCGGACCCGCTCGGCCGGGACGGGCCAGCTCTCGAGCATTTTCTCGTAGCGGCTCCGGATCTCGCGGCCGCCCGCTTCCGTCTTGAAGATCGACATGTCACTACCCTATCGTTCGCTATATGACCTTTGATAGGGAATTTTACGGAACGATAGAGCAGGTCGGTCCGCAGGGTTGAAGCGCCGCCGAACGGGTATTCACCCAGCGAGACCGAGGTGGTGGTGGTAGTGGTGCCAGGAGTGGTGATGCGGGGCGGTCGGGCGCACAGACGGAGCTGGATGGTGCGCTGCCGGGAGAACGGCAGCACGCTGGCCATGACGTGGACTTTGGTGTCCGTCGGCGTGGCGGTGATGTTGTGGCTGTCGGGGTTCCACGACTGGCCGGTCTACCTGACGGTGGCGCCCAGCCTGCTGGTGTCCGCGCTGCTGTGGGTCAGCGTGGCACGCGGGAAGCCATTGCCGAAGCGCAAGGACTGGCACCCGTCCCGACGCCGGGACGGGCCGAAGAAGGCCTGGTAGGAGCCGCTAGCCCACTAGCCGGCGAGCTTGCGCGCCAGCAGATACGCCTGCGGGGTCTTCTCCTGCGGCTGGGGTCGGCGCACCAACCGCGCCTCGATTTCGAAACCCGCTTCGGTCAGCAACTCCGCGACACCGTCCGGCGGCAACCGGTAGGCCTCCAGCGAGATGTCGTGACCGTAGGCCCGCGAGAGGTGGCGCGGCTCGTCGCCGACCTGGAACGCGGTCAGCAGGATCCCGCCCGGCGCCAGCACCCGCGCCAGTTCCGCCGCCACTCGCGGCAACTGCTCCGGCGGCGTGTGGATCAGCGAGTACCACGCGAGCGCGCCCGCCAGCGCGCCGTCATCCAGGTCCAGCGCGAGCAAGGAACCGACCTCGAACCGCAGTGCCGGATGCGACCGCTTCGCCACGGCGACCATGCCGGGCGAGAGGTCCACGCCGAACACGTCGAGGCCCAGCGAAGCCAGGTACCCGGTCAAGCGTCCCGGCCCGCACCCCAGATCACCGACCGGGCCCGTGGTGCCGACCATCTCGGCGAAGGTGGTCAGCATCGCCCGATCCCATGGGCTGGCGGCCAGTTCGTCGCGCAACACCTCCGCGTAGGACTCGGCGACGGTGTCGTAGGCGGCTCGCGTCCGGGTCACGTGGTCGGTCACCGGCCCACGGTAGCGCTTCGGCTCAGCTGAGGCGCCCGGCGCGCTTGAGGGTCAGCAGGGCACCCACGGTCACGTACCCACGCCATTCCAGCGCCGCCACCGGTGAGTAGCTGGCGAAGTCGACGGTCCAGCCGCCGTCCTCCTGTTGCCGCGCGGCGAGTTCGTCCAGTTCGGCCTCCAGCACGCCGGGACGCAGCAACTTGCTCGCCGGGCTGCCGGGCACCGACGCGAAGTTGAGCGCGCGCATCGTCTCGCCTTCGCTGCCGCCTTCGACCGGGACCAGCCCGGTGTCGGGGACGAACCGGCCGAGTCGGTC
The DNA here is from genome assembly GCF_017875555.1 of Amycolatopsis magusensis. Classification (GTDB taxonomy): domain Bacteria; phylum Actinomycetota; class Actinomycetes; order Mycobacteriales; family Pseudonocardiaceae; genus Amycolatopsis; species Amycolatopsis magusensis. The sequence goes on from NZ_JAGGMS010000001.1 coordinate 7,669,536, forward strand.
CAGCAACGGTGCCGCGGCTGGATAACGCTCGTAGGCGGCGTCCAGGAAGCGGACCGCGAACGACAGGGCGATCGCGTGCGGCGCCGAATCCAGCGCGTCGATCGCCGCGAAGCAGTACTCCGCGGCGCGCTCCAGCCAGGGGTGCGCGGCCACCGCGGAATCGTGCGCGGCGACCCGCAACGCGACACCCGTGGCGAAGGCGGTGCTCTGCAACGTGGACACGGTGGGGTCGGCGTCAGCCCAGAACGGCGCGACGGCACTGGGATCGGCCACCGGCAGCGCGAACGGCAGGCCGCCGTCCGGCAACGTCACCGAGTCCAGCCAGTCGCACAATTCGACCGCGCGCGGCGTGGTGACCGGCGCGATGTCCTCGAACACCTCGAAAGCGTGCAGCGCGCCACCGGGCTGGCTTTCCGGTGCACGCAAATCAGGCTCCAGCCCCCAGCCGTAACCACCGTCGTCATTGCGATAGCCGTCCAGCGCGGCGAGCACGGTGTCCGGCCCGGTCCGGCCGGACAGCAACTCGAAGCGGCGGCGGTCGAGCAGCCGGGCGTGCCCGGCGAGGAAGGATTCGGCACGGGACAGATCAACGCTCATGGGCAAAGGATGGCAGCGCACCGCGAAAGCGGTCTTGAACAGATCGGACAGCCGTGACCTTTTCGATGTTTGTCGACCCCGCGCGCGGGTATCTCGAGGAGGCGGGGCAAAGGGGCCTTTCGCTGTTTCTGTAGCTCTCCGGGTAATGAGGTGGTCGCTGTGCTGGGTGTGGATTTCGCCGAAACCGAGGTCAACGAGCTTCGCCGGTACGTGCGCATGGTGGCGGGCGCACTCGGGCAGCAGGGAGACAGCTTCTACGTGCAGGCGACCCCGCTGGCCGCCTACCTCGCGCTGGACGGGCGCCTGGCGGCCTTCCCGGACCGCGATGTCGCGTTGATCTGGGACGAGCAGCACGGCTGGGCGCTGGCACTGGAGACCGAAGGCAACGAGGACCCCGTGGTGATCTCGCGGTGCCCCGACGGAATCCGTCCCGCACCCCGTGACGTCGCCGCGTTCGCCGTGAGCCGCCTGATGGGCGTGCCGCGGCTCCCCGATCCGCAGGCGGCTGCCTGATTGTTCAGGCTTGGGGCCGTAGCACGAACAGCGACTCGAGCCCGACGAGCTTGAGGATGCGGCGCGTGTGGTCCGGCACCGCGGCCAAAACGATCTCGGCACCGGCCTCGACGGCCTGGTGCCGAGCGGCGACCAGCGCGGTGAGGCCACCCGAATCGCAGAAGGTCATCCCGCCCAGATCCAGTACGAGGGACTGCCCGGCGGTCACGTGGACGCCTTCCAGCGCCTCGCGCATCAGGGGCGCGCTGGCGAAGTCGAGGTCACCGGCGACCACGAGCACGGCACCGTCGGAGCTGGTCTTGGTGGCCACGGTCAGTGTGTTCACGAGCGGATTCCAGGATCGGTGGGAACGCCGAGGGCGAGCAGGGCCGCGTCGTCGTTGAGGCCGTCACCGAAGCTGCTCAGCAGGTCGGTGAGCGCGGCGATCAACGCGTCGGGCGAAACCGGGGCCAGCTCGCCGCCGAGTGACTGCAGGGCTTCCTCGCCGTAGAGCGCGCGGTCGCGGCCGATGCGGGCTTCGGTGAGGCCGTCGGTGTAGAGCAGCATGGTGTCCCCCGGCCGCAGCACCGTCTCGGCCGGGGTGAAAACCGGCTGGGGAAGGATCCCGACCAGCATCCCGCCCGGCGTGGCGAGGTATTCGGTGCCGCCGTCCGCGCGCATCACCAAGGCGGGCGGGTGACCGCCCGCGGCGAGCCGGACGCGCATGCCGTCGCCGTCCGGTTCCAGCGTGCCGAAGACGGCGGTGCAGAACCGGGTGTCCCCGCCGGTGTAGCGCTGGTGCAGCACGCGGTTCAGCGTGGTCAGCGCGGTGACCGGGTCGGGGTCGTGCATCGCGGCGGTGCGCAGGGTGTAGCGGGTGAGCGAGGTCACCGCGGCGGCCTCGGGTCCCTTGCCGCAGACGTCACCGAGGAAGAACGCCCACTTCTCGTCCGCCAGCGGGAACAGGTCGTAGAAATCGCCGCCGAGCTGATCGGGCGAAGCCGCGTGGTAGTAGGCGGCGGACCGCAGGTTCGGCACCTCGGGCAGGGTTTCGGGCAGCAGGCTCTTCTGCAGCACGGCCAGCGCGTGCTGCAACCGCGCGCGATCCCGCTCGGCCTGCCGGCGCGCCTCTTCGGCAACCTTCCGGCCGTGCAGGAGTTCGCGTTCGTAGGAGCGCCGCTCGCGGGCGTCGAACACCGTGGTGCGGATGAGCAGCGGCTCGCCTTCGGTGCCCCGCTTGACCACCGAGGTCACCAGCACCGGCAGTTGCGCGCGGGCCGCCGTGCGCAGTTCCAGCGCGATACCGCTGGCTTCGCCGTGCAGGTGCAGCAGCGGGGCGAAGTGCGTTTCGTGGTACAGCTTCCCGCCCACGGTGAGCAGGTCGGAGAACCGCAGCCGCCCGACGACCTCGTCGCGCTCGTACCCCAGCCAGTCCAGCAGCGTGCCGTTGATCTTCGCGATCGTGCCGTCCATCAAGGTGGACAGGTACCCGCACGGCGCGCGGTCGTAGAGCTCCTCGGCGCTGTCTTCCAGCAGCGCGGTGAACGTGGCGTTGGTACCCGCGTCGTCGTCGGGTTGCTGGGGCGGGCAGTGCCCGCGGTGGGACATCACCGGGTGCTTCCCAGGAACTCCAGGATCGCGCCGGCGGTCGCCTCCGGGGCGCTCAGCTGCGGGCAGTGGCCGACCGCGTCCAGGGTGCGCAGTTGGCTCCCCGGGATCGCGGCTTGCACGAACGCGCCCACCTCCGGTGGCGAGATCACGTCCTGCGTGCAGTCCAGGATCAGCGTCGGCACGGGCACATCGGCCAGGTCGGCGCGGGAGTCCGAGAGGAAGGTGGTACGGGCGAACACCCTGGCGATGTCCGGGTCGGTGGCGCAGAAGCTGGCCGTCAGCTCCTCCCCCAGTTCCGGCCGGCCGGGGTTGCCCATGATCACCGGGGCCATCGCCGAGGACCAGCCGAGGTAGTTGGATTCCAGCGATTCCAGCAGTTCGTCGATGTCCTCGGCGCTGAAGCCACCGCGGTAGCCCTCGTCGTCGATGTAGCGCGGCGACGGCACGAGCAGCACCAGCGACGCGAACCGCTCGCGGGCCTCCTTGACGGCCAGCACGCCGATCATCGCGCTCACCGAATGCCCCACGAAGGTCACTTCGCGCAGGTCGAGTTCCTCGCAGATCTCCAGGACGTCACGCGCGTAGCCGTCCAGCGTCGAGTACCGCTGCTCGTCCCAGGCGGACAGTTCCGAACGCCCGGAGCCCACGTAGTCGAACAGGACCACCCGGTGGCGTTCGGCCAGCGCCGGGACCACGAGACGCCACAGGTTCTGGTCGCAGCCGAACCCGTGCGCGAGCAGCACCACCGGCCCGTCGGCGGGCCCGGTGACGGTGACGTTGTTCCTCCGGCGGATGTCCATACGCGCATCCTCGCACCCCGGCCGGGCACCGTCGAACGAAGCCGTGAGCAGCGTGTCGCCGGGTTCCGCGGTGCCCCGCAACGGTTCCGCGGGGCCTTCCGACTGGCCGGTATCCGGTTTAGCGCCGGGGCTGCGGGGTATCGCCGGACCAAGGCGAGCCGTGATCCCGGGATCATGACTCGCTCAGGCCCTGGCTTGAGCAGTCCAGGCCAGGGCCGCCTCAGCAACGAGGAGACGATCGGTCATGGTCCCGGGACCATGACCGACCTGGTGTCCTTGCCCTGAGCAGTCAGAGCGGAACCCGCCGAGCGTACGTCGCGCCGAGGCACGCGCGCTACACCACGCCCGGTGATCTCACCTTGCCGTGGTACGCCACCCAGCCACCGCCGAGGCGACGTGCACGGCGGCCAGCGCGCTCGTCGATGACCTCGCCAGGCGCTTCGGAACGGTGATGGGGGTGGATCAGCAGTAGTAGAGCGAGGTGCAGCGCGTCGAGGACGAGGTGTCGCCCGAAGACGCGGAGATCGCCGCGCCCACGATCGCGAGTCCGACCGCGACCGCAGGGATGATGATCAGGACCCACATCAGGATGCGCCGGATGGAGTGCAGGACGCCGAGCTGCTCCATCGCGATCTGCCTGGCCGCGTCCGATGGGCCGCCAGCTGCCAGGATGCTTTCCTGGCTTCTCGCCACGGTGGTGGTGTTGCTCCAGACGGAAGGCGTCTGCAACCCGAGGTCGGTGAACTTCTTGGCCGTCTCAGTCATGGTTCGTCCTCGTGCCCGGCAGCGATCTTTCCGCTGCGTCAGTACCTGAGTCGTCGCGGGGTGGGCTGGTGTGACGGCGCTGGTCGGCTAAGACCGCATCTCATTTGGGGTTGTCGTGGGTGAGAAGATCCAGCTTGACCGCTCGGCGGTAGCAGATCACTGCGCAGGCCAGCTGGGTGAAACCCAGGAAATGGACGGCCTTGCGCTCGTAGCGACGGGCCAGCCGCCGGAACCGGGAAACCCACTCCAAGGTCCGCTCGACGACGTACCGATGACGTCCCAGCCGTGTGGCCGACTCGATACCCCGGCGGGCGATCCGAGCAATGATGCCCCGCCGACGCAGCACCTTCCGGCAGGTCGCATAGTCGTAGCCCTTGTCCGCGTGCAGCTTGCGCGGCCGGCGCCGAGGCCGTCCGACCGGCCCGGCGACCGGCTCGACCGCATCGACCACCGCCTCGAACGTCAGGTGGTCGTTGCGGTTGGCCGCGGAGACGACCACCGACAGCGGGATGCCACCGCGATCGCTCATCGCGTGAATCTTCGAGCCCGGCTTGCCCCGGTCGACCGGACTGGGACCGGTCAGGTCCCCCCTTTTACCGCCCTGACCTGCATGGCGTCCACCGACGCCCGAGACCAGTCGATCGCTCCGGCAGAACCGAGCAGATCCAGCATCATCTGGTGCAGCCGGGCGAACACATCCGCCTCGACCCACTCCGTAAATCGGCGATGCGCCGTCGGAGCACTCACACCGAACGAGGCCGGCACCGCTGACCAGGCACAACCGGTCTGCAGCACGTACAAGATCGCGGCCAGCACCGCACGGTCGTCCAACCGGCGCCGACCCCCGCCCTGGTGGCGTTGCGGCGCATCGGGCAACAGCGAACACGCCAGCAGCCACAACGGCTCCGGACACCACTTCTCCACATCCGTCATCGCCGATCAACACTATCGCCCGCCCGACAACCACCCCAAACGAGATGCGGTCTAAGCGTTGTGCCGGTTCGCGAGTCCGCTCACTACTCCCTGCGCGCCGAAGACGAACTCGGAGAAGCGTTCGCCGATGAGGAGGTGGGTGTCCGTGTCGGGGTGCAGGTCGTCCGGGAGCGGGTGTCGCTGGGCGTCGGCGGCGCTGTAGAGGGTTCGGCCATCGAGGTGGTGGAGGTTCGCGTCGCTGGAGCGGCTGGCGAAAACTTCCTCGAGAGCCTGCCGGACCACCTCCAGCGTGAGGCGCCCGTTCTTGACGTCGTCCGGGTCGCCGGTGGCGATGAACTTCACCGTGCCGGTACCGAAGGTGGCCGGGTCGAACGCACCCGGGCCGGGAGTGTTCTCGTGGATCGCACAGTAAAGAGGCGAGATGAGCAGGAGCGGCGTCGTGGGGTGACCGTCGCGGATGGTGTCGAGGAAACCGTGGATCGCCGGGACGAAAATCCGCAACCGCATGCCGTCGAGGTTCACCACGTTCAAGCCGAGCTTCACACTGATGAAGTCCGCATCGGTGTCACGCATGACGCGAGCCATGAACGGGTCCACGAGAGCGCTTCCGCCGAACCCCAGGTTGCGCAGCTGCACGCCGGCGCGCCGCGCTGCCACGACCGGCCAGATCCGGGTGGGGCTCGTGGCGTTCGAGCCGTGGCTCACGGAACTGCCGTGGTGCAACCACACCGGCCCCGTCGGCGGCGCGGGTCGCACGGGTTCATCGGTGTGCAGGGCGACCAGGTCGATCTGTTCGTTGTGGGGCAGCCAGATTTCGACCGTCTTCTCCCCTGCCGCCAGGTCCTCGACGAGGACGTGATCGCTCTCGCCGGGGGTGAACCTGCTCGTGCCGGTGCCCAGGTTCAGCTCGGTGAAGTCCCCCTGCGCGAGGACGTGCGAGCCGTGGAAAGCACCGTCGATGACGAAGTCGAGGGCACCGCGAGCGCGCTTGATCCCCTGATACGTCACGCGAGTGGCGTGGACCTCGAGGGAGACGCTGCGGGCAGTGGTGACGAAAGCGACCCGCACGCCCGAGGGTTGAGCCTCCATGAGCTTGAGCTGCTGATCCGCGAACCGCTCGCGGACGAGCCGCGGAAGGCGGTGCGGACGCACGCCACGGTCGACGAGTTCGAGGTTCACCGCACCGTGGACGAGTTCCGCGGTCAGGGGCGTGGTGATCATGCTGGGTCTTCCTTGAGTGGTTCTTCGCGACGGTGCCAGTGGACGAGGAGGAAGTGCAGACTGCCGGTCAGTTCCTCCCAGGACCGCTCGGTCCCGGGCGAGCTGTGGGCGAAACTGCCGACGCGTTCCAGGTTCAGGAATCCGCTGATCGCCGCGCCGACTATCCGGATGGCGTGCGTCCGGGCGTCGCCGGTGATCCCGTAGCCATGGAGGACCGCGTCGGTGGCTTGCACGACCTTCCGCGCCTCGGGGGCGTTCACCGCCTCCGCCCCAGCCCGGCGCTGCAAGGACTCCCACCGGCCGGGGTGCTCTGCCGCGTAGGTCCGATGCGCGTCGATGAACCCTGCCAACGCTTCCCGGTTTGACCGCCCGGCGATGGCTTCCCCGATCCGCGCGGAAAGCTCGCCGAGCGCCAGCACCGTGATCCCGTCCCGCAGCGCCGCGAGGTCACGGACGTGCCCGTACAAGCTGGGTGTTCGCACGCCGAAGGACCGCGCGACCTCCGCGAGGCTCACCGAATCGAACCCCGTCGCGTCCGCGATCTGCGCGCCTCGCAGGATCACCGCGTGCTGGCTGAGCTGTCCTCGCTCCATGCACCCAGCCTAACACATGTAGGACACAGCCTATTGGGAGTAGGAATTCGGTCAGCCCGTCGGGATGGGGATGGCGACGGCGTCGTACCGCATGTCCGGCGTCGGCGGGGTCGGTGGCGTGGTGAAGCGGAAACGCGCGTTGGGCAGGTACAGCCGGGAACCGAACTCGGCCACCGTCGCGGGCACGTCGAACCGGGGATCGGTCACCCGGCGCACCACGCGACCCTCGGTCCCCGCGGCGTTCAGGCGCACCACGGCCACGGTGTTGCTCCGGTTCTGCACGGCGAACAACGTCCGCCCGCGCAAAAGCAGGCCATCGCCGTCGAGCAGGGATTCGCCGTGCAGGTCCACCCGGTGGGTCACGCCGGACTCCTCGACGCGGAACAGCCCGCCGGTGTTCGACTGCACGACGAGGAAACCCCGGCCGTCCGGCGTAGCAGTGATTCCGTTGGCGTTGAATCCTTCGCCGTAGGTGAGCGCCCCGGTGAGCGGGATGCGCACCGCGGCTTCGGGCAGCCGCCCGGCGTGCAGCGGCAGCTTGTACAGCACCGGGTTCGTGGAGTCGGTGAACCAGGCGGCGTCCTCGGTGAGGATGACGTCGTTGACGAACGCCGGGCCGGTGGTCACGCGGTAGGAGGCGAGCGTTCGGCCGGTGCGGGTGTCGAGGACACGCACGTCACCGCCGGTGCCACCGGCCACGAACAGGCGCCCGTGCCGGTCGGTCTTCAGCCCCAGAGCCGGGGTTCCCGGCCCTGGGCTGAAGATTTCACCGCGTCCGCTGCGCAGGTCGGCGCGGTAGACGGAACCGTCCGCCATGGAACCGAAGTAGGCGACGGGCCGGGGCCGGTGGCGATGCCCTCGGCCTGGAACCCGTCCGGCAACCGGATCGTGGCCGGGAACGCCGCGGGAGCGGCCCCGGCGGGCGTATTCATCGTGACGATCAGTCCGAACGCGACTGCGGCGACTTTGAATCCGGTGATTCGCATGGCCCCGACTTTCCCGTGGCGCGCCGGGGCCCGTCCAATACACGTCCGTCACCCCAGCGATCGCCGATCCGGATCGATGGCGTTTTCCGCTACATGAAGTAACGCAGCCACACGTAGATCCAGGCCATCAGCGTGCTCAGCAGCGTCACCACGATGCCGTACTTGGTGAACTGCCAGAAGCTGATCCGGTGCCCGGTCCGCGCGGCGATGCCGATCGCCACCACGTTCGCGCTCGCCGCGACCGCCGTGCCGTTGCCGCCGAAGTCGGCCCCGAGCGCGAACGACCACCACAGCGCCTGCCCGGTCCGCGGGTCCGGCACCTGCGCCACCACGCCCTCGACGATCGGCGTCATCGTCGCCACGTAAGGGATGTTGTCGAAGAACGCGCCGAGCACACTGGAACCGAACAGCAGCGCGGTCGCCGCGGCGAAGTAGTTGTCGCCGAGCGCGTCGACCGCCCAGGTGCCTGCGGTCGAGATGACGCCGGTGTGCGTCAGGCCGGCCACCATCACGAACAGGCCCATGAAGAACACCAGCGTGGGCCATTCGACCTCACGCAGCACGTCACCGACGTCGGCGCGCGAGACCAGCACCATCACCCCGGCGCCGACCAGCGCCACGATCGACGGTTCGACGTGCACCACCGCGTGCAGCGCGAACCCGGCGACCACCCCGGCCAGCACCACCAGGCAGCGCACCAGCAGCTTCGGGTCGGTGATGGCCCGGCGTTCCTGCAGCGCCATCACCTCGGCCACCTGCTCGGGGTGGTACTCGAAGGACCGCCGGAACAGCACCTTGGTCAGCAGCACGAACACCAGGAAGACGACCACCACGATCGGCGCCATGTGCACCAGGAAGTCGTTGAAGCTCAGTCCGGCGCGGCTGCCGATGATGATGTTGGGCGGGTCGCCGATCAGGGTGGCCGCGCCGCCGATGTTCGACGCGAGGATCTCGGCGATCAGGTACGGCTGGGCGGCGATGCGCAGCCGGTTGCAGACCACCACGGTGACCGGCGCGACCAGCATGATCGTGGTGACGTTGTCCAGGAAGGGCGAGGCGACCGCGGTGATGCCCATCAGCATCACCATCAGCCGGTACGGCCTGCCCTTGGACCGCTTCGCCGCCCAGATGCCCAGGTAGTCGAACAGGCCGGTCTGCTTGATCACCCCGACGATGACCATCATGCCGAGCAGCAGGAAGACGACGTTCCAGTCGATGCCCTCGTGCTCGGAGTAGAACACCCCGGAGCCGGGGATCAGCCCGAGCACGGCCATCGCGCCCGAGGCGGTGAGCACCACCGCGACCTTGTCGAGCTTCTCGGTGGCGATGAAGAAGTAGGCGATGCCGAAGATCGCCAGCGCGAGGACGGGACCCAAGATCAGTCCCCGAATCCGGCCAGCGCGAGGCTGGTCAGCAGGCGGTCCAGGGTGATCGCGCCGGACAGCGTGCCGTCGCGGCCGATCACCGCCAGCAGCGGGCTGTGCAGGCGGGCCATCAGCGCCGCGGCCTCCAGCAGCGTGGCGTTCTCCGGCACCGTGACCAGCTTGACCGGCTGGCGCGGCAGGCAGTCGCCGACGGTGAGGTCGCCCAGTTCCTGCCAGAACCGGTCGGCGTGGTCCTCGTCCACGGCCCTGGCCAGCGCCGGGTCCTCCTGGTAGCTGCCCGGCACGGCCAGCCGCAGCACCTGGGTGCCGGGGAGCACGATGCGCGGGCGCCCGTGGTTGTCGACGACCACCAGTCCGGGCAGGCGCGCGACCGCCATCACCCGGACCGCCTTCGCCACGGGATCGGTCACGGTGACCGTCGGCACGTGCACAGCGATGTCCTTGACCTGCATGCCCTGAGTTTTGGCTGGTCAGGGCTTCGGCAACATCGGGTCGAACACCCATTCAGGGCAAACCGGACACCACCGGCCCCCACCCGAATGGGTGTTGACTCCCATGGACAGCGGGCTCACGGCGGGTGAGGGTGAGGGGATGATCGACCGCAGTGTGACTGCCGAGGGATCTGCCGGAAGAGCACTGCGTCCCACGCAAGCGTTGTTCCGGCGGCTGCTGCTGATCAACGGGCTGCTGTTCTCCGCGGCCACGCTCGTGCTCGCCTTCTCCCCCGCCACGGTGTCCGCCCCGGTGCAGATCACCGAGATCCCGGTGCTGGTGATCGGCCTGCTGCTGATCCTCGCGGCGAACGCGGTGCTGGTGCGGGGCAGCCTCGCCCCGCTGGACGCGCTGGCCACGTTGATGCAGCGGGTGGACCTGCTGCGCGCGAGCGACCGGCTCACCGAACGCGATCACGGCGACGTGACGCACCTGGTGCACACCTTCAACACCATGCTCGACCGGCTGGAGGCCGAGCGCAGCGAGAGCAGCGCGCACGCGCTCGCCGCGCAGGAAGCCGAACGCCAGCGCATCGCCCGTGAGCTGCACGACGAGATCGGGCAGAGCCTGACCGTGGTGCTGCTCGGCCTCAAGCGGACGGTCGACCGCGCGCCCGCCGAGCTGCGGGAGGAGCTGCACGCCATGCAAGAAACCGTGCGGGACAGCCTCGACGAAGTCCGGCAGGTCGCCCGCCGGCTGCGGCCAGGGGTGCTGGCCGATCTCGGCCTGCAAAGCGCCCTGCACGCGCTGAGCAGCGAGTTCGGCGAGCTGCGGGTGAACCGGTGGGTGGACCACGACCTGCCGGAGCTGAGCCCGGACGTCGAGCTGGTGCTGTACCGGATCGCCCAGGAGAGCCTGACCAACGTGGCCAGGCACGCCGGGGCGGCCGAAGTGGACCTTTCACTGACCGTCCGCCGCGGCCAGCTGACGCTGCGGGTGACCGACAACGGCACGGGCGGCATCGAACACGAAGGAGCGGGGATCCGCGGGATGCGGGAGCGGGCTTTGCTGATCGGCGCGAAACTCACCGTGACGTCCACAGTGGACGGCACCGACGTCTGCCTGCGGGTGCCCCGGTGAGCACGCGCATCCTGCTGGCCGACGACCACGCGCTGGTGCGGCGCGGGCTCCGGCTCATCCTCGACGCCGAACCCGACCTGACCGTGGTCGCCGAGGCGGCCGACGGCGCCGAGGCGATCGAAGCCGCCGTCGCCGACGAAGTCGACCTGGCCATCCTCGACATCGCGATGCCGCGCATGACCGGTATCCAGGCCGCGCGCGAGATCTCGCGCCGGGCGCCGGGGATCCGCATCCTGATGCTGTCGATGTACGACAACGAGCGGTACTTCTTCGAGGCGCTCAAGGCGGGCGCCTCCGGGTACGTGCTCAAGTCGGTGGCCGACCAGGACCTGATGGAGGCCTGCCGCGCGGCCATGCGCGGGGAACCCTTCCTGTACCAGGGCGCGGTCACCGCGCTGGTGCGCGACTACCTGCGCCGTGACCGCCAGGGCGACCGGCTGCCCGACAGCATCCTCACCCCGCGCGAAGAGGAGATCGTCAAGCTGATCGCCGAAGGCCATTCCGCCCGTGAGATCGCCGGGACGCTGGTGATCAGCGTCAAGACGGTGGACCGCCACCGCGCGAACATCCTGCAGAAGCTGGGCATGCGGGACCGGGTCGCGCTGACCCGGTACGCCATCCGCGCGGGGCTGGTGGAGCTGTGAGCGAACGGTTCACGGCCGCCCCCCGGCGCTACCGGCCGGAACTGCAGGGGCTGCGGGCGATCGCCGTGGTGCTGGTGGTCGTCTACCACGTCTGGTTCGGCCGGATCTCCGGCGGCGTGGACGTGTTCTTCCTGATCTCGGGCTTCCTGCTGACCGGGCAGCTGGTGCGGGCGCGCGAACGCGGGCGGATCGGCTTCGCGGCGTTCTGGGGCAAGGTGGCCAAACGCCTGCTCCCGGCCGCGTTGACCGTGTTGCTCGCGGTGATCGCCGCTTCGGTGCTGCTGTTGCCGGAGCACCGCTGGTTCCAGACCATCCGCGAGGTCTTCGCCTCCGCAGTGTTCCTGGAGAACTGGCGCCTGGCGGCGGATTCGGCCGACTACTTCACCCAGCACGACCAGTCGAGCGTGGTGCAGCACTTCTGGTCGCTGTCCATCCAGGGCCAGTTCTACCTGCTGTGGCCGCTGCTGATCGCGCTGGTCGCCCGGCGTTTCCTGACCGGCACGCTGATCGCGGTGTTCGCGGGTTCGCTGGCGTTCTCGGTGGTGCTCACCGCGATCGACCAGCCGCTGGCGTACTTCCACTCGCTCACCCGGGTGTGGGAGTTCGCCCTCGGCGGCCTGCTCGCGTTGTTCATCGACAAGGTCCCGTTGCCCGCGCTGGTACGGGTGCTGCTGGGCTGGCTGGGCATCGCCGGGCTGATCTCGTGCGGCCTGGTGCTCACCGTCGGCGAACAGTTCCCGGGCTACGCGGCGCTCTGGCCACTGCTGTCGGCGATGGCCGTGCTGCTGGCCGGGGCGAGCGGCAGCCCCTTCGGCGCCGACCGAATCCTGAGCGCGCGGCCGATGCGCTACCTCGGCGACCTCAGCTACTCGCTCTACCTGTGGCACTGGCCGATCCTGGTGTTCTACCTGATCGCGCGGGAACGCACGGAGATCGGGCTGGTCGGCGGCGCCGGGATCATCGGGCTGTCCGTGGCGCTCGCCGTGCTGACCCACCACTTCATCGAGGACCCGGCCCGGCAGGTGCGGGTGCGCGCCCACCGGTTCGCCGCGATCGCCCTGGTGCCGGTGCTGCTGGCCGCCGGGGGCTGGCAGGTGGCGGCCCGCTGGAAGGCCGACGCGTACGCGCTGGCGGCCGGTTCCCCCGACCACCCCGGCGCACGCGCGCTCACGCCCGGCTTCGAGTACTGGGGCGCGCCCGACCCGCCGCTCGTCCCCGCTTTCCTGTCCCTGCCGGAGGAATACGCGGACACCGGCGACTGCACGGTCGCCGAGCGGCACGCGGAGCTGTCGATCTGCACGACCGGCGCCGGGGACCCGCCGTCGAAGCGGATCGTGGTCGCCGGCGACTCCCACGCCCAGCAGTTCATCGCCGCACTGCGGCCGGTGGCGGAACGGAAGAACTGGCAGCTCATCTCAATGTTGCGAGGTGGCTGCCCGTTCTCCACCGACTCCGACAGCGTGCCGGGCGACCAGCCGTGCATCGACTGGAACGCCGCGGTGGCCGACGAGATCGTGGCCATCGCCCCGGACGCGGTGTTCACCATCGGCACGCGCGACGCCAGGGTCGGCATGGTGGAGCACACCCCGCCCGGGTATGTCTCGCAGTGGCGGAAGGTCGCCGCCGCGGGCATCCCGGTGCTGGCCGCCCGCGACAACCCGCGGTACGACTTCGCGCCGTCAGCCTGCGTGGATGCCAACGGCCCCAAGGCACCGGAGTGCAGCACGCCGCGAGCCGACCTGTTCGCGCCGGAACCGCCGTACCTCGGCATCGACGTGCCGCCGGAGGTCTCGTTCCTCGACTTCAGCGACTACTTCTGCGAGCGCGACCTGTGCCCGCCGGTGATCGGCAACGTCCTACTCTACCTGGACGACAACCACGTGACCTCGACCTACATGACCACCATGGCGCCGATGGTGGAGGAAGCGGTGGAGACCGCGCTGGGCTGGCGCACCGAGGACGCCCCCTCCTGACGACCACGCGCTCAGTGGCCAGAGCGAAACGGTTGAATGCTATGAGTGGGGCATTACTTGCGTTCATTGCAAGTAATGCCCCACTCATAGCATTGGGGCGAGCCATCGCCGGCCCAGCGGGAAGCCACCCGCGTCAGCGTCGCGGGGTGCGGAGGTGGCCGGTACCCGGCGATCGTTGCGCGGCCTCGTATTCGGCTTCGAGGGCTTCGACCTGCTCGCCGCGGGCGCTCAGCACGGTGGTGGCCCGGTCGTGGTCGAAGTCCTTCTCCCACTTGCCGATCACGATGGCGGCGACGGCGTTGCCGAGGACGTTGATGAACACGCGGCCTTCGTTGAGGATGCGGTCGATGCCCACGATGAGCGCGAGCGCGGCCAGCGGCATGTGCCCGACGGCGGTGATGGTGCTGGCCAGGACGATGAAGGCGCCGCCCGCGATACCGGCGGTGCCCTTGCTGGTCAGCATCATCACCCCGACCATGACCAGTTGCTGCTGCCAGCTCAGGTCGATACCCAGTGCTTGGGCCAGGAACAGCGAGGCCATGGTGAGGTAGACGGCAGAGCCGTCGAGGTTGAACGAGAAGCCGGACGGGATCACGATCCCGACCACCGGGCGGCCGATCCCCAGGATCTCCAGCTTCCGCACCAGTTGCGGCAGCACGGCTTCGCTGGAGCAGGTGGACAGGGCGACCAGCAGTTCGGCCTTGAGGAAGCGCATCAGCCCGAGCAGGCTCAGCCTGCACACCCGCATGATCGCCCCGAGGATCACCACGACGTAGAGCACGCAGGTACCGAGGAACAGCAGGATCAGGTAGCCGAGTTGCTGCAGGCTCCCGGCGCCGTAGGTGGCGACGACGGTCGCGAGCGCGCCGAAGGTGCCGATCGGCGCCAGCCGCATCACCCAGCCGACGATCCGGAAGACCACTGTGGACAGAGCCGAGATGCCGCTGGTGAGTGGCGCGGCGGACGGGCCTGCCATGTTGAGCGCGACGCCGAAGACGATCGAGATCAGCAGGGCCGCGAGGATGCCGTCACCGGTGATCGCGCCGAACAGCGATTCCGGGATCAGGCTGGAGACGAACCCGGTGAAGGAGGCGTGCTGCTCGGTGGCCGAGGCCGGGACGGCGCTCGCGTCGAGGGTGGCGGGGTCGACGTTCATCCCGGCGCCGGGCTGGAACACGTTGGCGACGAGCAGGCCGATCAGCATCGAGAGCAGGGACAGCACCAGGAAGTAGCCGATCGACTTCGCGCCGATCCGGCCGGCCTTGCGCAGGTTGTCCATCGAGGCGATCCCGGTGGTGACCACGCAGAACACCACGGGGATGACGATCATCTTGACCAGCGCGATGAACCAGTCGTTGAGCGGCTTCAGGTTCTCCCCCACCCCGGGGGCGGCCAGTCCGACCGCGACGCCCAGCACGGCGGCGACGATCACCTGGAACCAGAGCTCACCGAGCAGCCTGCGGAATCGGGAACGCCCGGGGCGGACCGGGCCGGCGTGGGACGACATCGTTGTTCTCCTTGGCACGGCGTTGTGTGGGGAGTGGTGCGACGGGGTCAGTGCAGGGCGCGCAGGACCCGGTGGAACGCGGCCTTCTGCTCGAAGCCGATGCCGGGGGTTTCGGTGAGGCCGACGTAACTGTCCTCGACCACGGCGCCGTCGGCGAACCCGCCGGTGGGCTGGAACTCGCCGGGGTAGGACTCGTTGCCGCCCAGCTTGAGCGCGGCGGCGATGTGCAGGGAGAACTGGTGTCCGCCGTGGGGGATGCACCGGCGTGAGGACCAGCCGTGCCGGGCGAGCATGTCCTGGATGCGCAGGTACTCGGTCAGCCCGTAGCCCAGCGCCGGGTCGAACTGGAGGTAGTCGCGGTCGGGGCGCAGGCCGCCGTAGCGGATGAGGTTGCGCGCGTCCTGCAGGGAGAACAGGTTCTCCCCGGTGGCGATCGGGCCGCGGTACTGCTCGGAGACGACGGCGTTGAGCCGGTAGTCCAGCGGGTCGCCGATCTCCTCGTACCAGAACAGGCCGTACGGCTCGATCGCCCGCGCGTAGTCCAGCGCGGTCGCCAGGTCGAACCGGCCGTTGACGTCGACGGCCAGGCGCGACCCGTCGCCGTCGAGCACCTCCAGCACGGCTTCGATGCGCTCGAGGTCCTCGGCCAGGTCCGCTCCCCCGATCTTCATCTTGACCACGCGATAGCCCTGGTCGAGGAAGCCTCGCATCTCGTCCTGCAAGTCGCGCGAGGTTTTGCCGGGCGCGTAGTAGCCGCCGGCGGCGTAGACGAACACCTTGTCGTCGGGGTCGCCGTCGCCGTAGCGGTCGGAAAGCCACCGGTACAGCGGCTGCCCGGCGATCTTCGCGGCGAGGTCGAACAACGCCATGTCCACCACGCCGACCGCGACCGAGCGCTCCCCGTGCCCGCCCGGTTTCTCGTTGGTCATCACCACGTCCCACGCGCGAGCCGGGTCGAGCTGACCGTCCTCGGCCAGCAGCGCGTCCGGGTCGGCGTCGAGCAGCCGCGGCACCACCCGGCGCCGCAGGATCTCCCCGGCGCTGTAGCGGCCGTTGGAGTTGAACCCGTAGCCGACCAGGGGCTCGCCGTCCCGCACGACGTCGGACACGACCGCGACGATCGAGCAGTCCATCGAGCTGAAGTCGATCCAGGCGTTGCGGATGGACGAGCTGATCGGCACCACGCCCTCGTGCACCGAGACGATCTTCATCGGCCTACCTCTCGTTGTAATTTATAAATTACGACGGATGGTAGGTTCGGGACGGCCGATGCACAAGGGCCGGTTGCGGCGAGGGAGCGACGCGAGCATGTTTTCCAGCAAGGGCGACGCGGCCTACGAGGAGTTGCGCGGCCGCATCCTCAGCGGTGGACTCGCCCCCGGCTCGCGGCTCGCCCAGCGCGACCTGGCCGACGAGTTCGGCATGAGCCTCACCCCGTTGCGCGAAGCGATCCGGCGGCTCAGCAGCGAAGGCCTGATCGATCTCGACACCCAGCGTGACGCCAAGGTCGCGGCCATCAACGCCACCGAAGCCCGCCAGCTGTTCGAGGTCCGGCTCTCGCTCGACCCGACCGCCGCGATGCTGGCCGCCGAGCGGCGCACGGACACCGACCTCACCACCCTGCGCGCCGCGGCCGCCCGGCTCGTGCCCGTGACCAGGACGTGGGGCGAAGAAGGGCTCACCGCCCACCGCGCCTTCCACCGGGCGCTCTACACCGCTTCCCACAACGACGTCCTGATCAGGATGCTCGACGACATCTGGGACAAGTCGGACCGCTACCGCCGCCTCGGACTCGACCTGCCCCCCGGCGACGAACCCCGCACCCGGGACCACCGCGAGCACCACGAACTCGTCGAACTCATCACGGCCGGGGACACCACCGGGGCCCGCGACCTCATGCACGCCCACATCGAACGCAGCCTCACGGCCACCGCCATCGCGGTACTCGAACAACGAGAACTGTCTTCCTAGCTACGCGAGTCAGCGTTTTCGATTCCCCAGCACCCTTCGAGCCGGGCCACCACCGCGGGCCAGGCACCCTCCGGGGAACCGGCGTCGAATAGCGGCTGGGGTCGCGAGTTGGGCGAACTTCGCCGCCTCTTCGCCGAGCAGGTGGGCGATGATCGCGAGGCCGAAACCGATTCCGGCGGTCACTCCCCCACCCGAAACCGGTTCCGATCGACGCACACCCGCTCGGTCGACACCTCGGCACCCAGCCGGGCCAGGTGCTCACGGGTGGCCCAACGAAGGCGCCGACCTGGACGGAGCCCGAGCAGCACTGGACGACCTCGGCCCGGTCGCGCACCGCGCACTGCGCAGCAAACTCCGCAGGACGACCAAGACCCCGCGGTGACGCGGGCGCCCGTGGTGCCCGCCCATGCCGCAAGGCAGACGCTCACGCCGCGAACCGATGCGCCGAACGCTCGCTCATGCCGAGTTGAGCATGTTCGACGCGGATGAGTCCGCTGGGCCGTCAGTGGTTCTGCGGCAAGTCGGACATGTCCAGTACGAAGCGGTAGCGGACGTCGTTGCGCTCCAGGCGGTCGAGGGCTTCGTTTACGCGTGCGGGCGGAAGGGAGTTCGATATCGGCGGTGATGTTGTACTGGGCGCAGAACTCCAGCATGGCGGCCGTCGCTGCCCGCGGAGCTCAGCTTCTTTCGTCCGATCAGCAGGTCGGTGACCGGGCCGAGGTGCCCGAGCGTGCCATCCAGCGCGACGAGCCCGAGGCAGGGGGCGACGTCGTGCAGCTGCGCGCATCTCAAGCGTGCTCATGCGGGCAATCCGTCCCCTATGTTCTCTAGCGGCTGTTGGTCGACAACCAGCGTCTTCAGCAACGAGTCGACACGCTGACCGAACAGAACAGACAGCAACGCCAACAACTCGAACGCGCCTACGCCGAAATCCGCTGATGACCCCATGAGCGGGGGTACACGTATGGCCGGTCAGGTCAATGGTTCGGGCCGATCTCCGGTGGTGCGGGCTCCGGCTCTTCATGCTCAGGTCTGCACTGCCCGTTCCTGGATGGCCAGCCAGGCCTCGTGCTGGTGGGCGGTCTTCTCCCAGAGCGCGGTCAGCTGTTCGGGTTCGATGTCGTCCAGCGGTATCCGGAACTCGGTCAGCGCCTCGGCGAACTCGTCCAGAGTGGACAACGTGCGTCGATCGGCGCCGTGCGGCCCGGTGCGGGTGATCGTCCGTGCGCGGAGGGCCAGCTCGTGGTCGTTGCGGTGGTGTTGAGCCACGAGCACCCTGACGAACGGGGAGTCTGCCGGCTTGTCCCGTGCCCGGTCGGCAAACTCGGCGAGTTCGCGCGGCAAGGTATGAAAATCGTAGGAGGACATCGTGCCCTGTGGATGATGGTGCATCCGCCACATTCCGGTATCGAGGCGCTCCATCCGGTAGGTCAGCCTCCCCTGCTGGTGCGCACCCTCCCGCAACGGCAGCGGCTCGAGGAACGCGTCCCCGATCCCCGTGTCGGCCACCCAGTGCTCTCCCTCGACATCCACCAGCAGGGCGATGTGGTTGCCCCATTGCCGATCGCCCCGGGTAGCGCGGAGCACCGCCGCTTCCACGATCGTCACGGTGAACCCGATCGCCCGTAGCAGCAGTGCGAGTGCGCCGTTCATCTCGTAGCAGAGGCCTCCGCGCCCGCGGCGCGCGAACTTGTCCGTCAGCGCGTCCGGTGTGAGAAGGACCGGCCTGCCGAGTTGGATGTCGATGTTCTCGTACGGAACATGCGTTCGCCACGCCCGATGCAATCCTCGCAGCGTGGCCAGATCGGCCCGGACGGGCTCGTGGTACTGCAGCCGGTCAAGGAACGCGTCGATCGTCATGCTTGGCTCCCTTCCTTGCCTCACTACTGACTATACAAGCTCTAATTTTAGAGTAACTCTAACATCATGGTTACTCTAGTACGCTGTCCGCATGACCGAACCGGTGGGACTGCGAGAACGGAAGAAGCAGCGCACCCGCAGGGCGCTGATCGAGACGGCGTACCGGCTCTTCGCACGCAAGGGCTACGACCAGACGACCACCGCCGAGATCGCCGCGGCCGTCGAGGTGTCCCACGCGACGTTCTTCAACCACTTCGCGACGAAAGAGGACCTGGTCCTCACCGATGACGGCGCGCAGATCCTGCGCACCGGGCTGAACGTGATCGCGGAACGCCAGTCCGGCGAAACGGCACTCGGCGTCCTGCGGCGCGCGATGTTCCGGATGCTGGCCGAGGCCGGGACAGGACTCCGCGACCCGGCCAGCGAGCTGGAGAGGATCCGGCTGGACCTGATCACCTCGGTACCGGCGCTGCAGGCGACGATGCTGCAGCGGGCATTCGACGCCCAGCAACAACTGGCCACCACACTCCGGCAGACCTACACCGACGAGCTCGACGACATCGACGCCGCCGCGATCGTCGGCGCCGTCACCGGAGCTGTCCTCGCGGCTGGACAAACAGCCCTGCGCACCGGTCAATCCCTCAATGCCGCGATGCAGCGCGCCATCGACATCGCAACCCAGCAACGGGAGTGACCACAGGCAACAGCGGTGCCTGCGATGGTGGATCGCCGCCTGACAACACCTGTCCAGCGCGCCCAGCCGACTGTCAGCGGCTGGTGCGCCGATGGTCAGCGTGCGCGGACAGAGTGCTGTTCACCGGAACAACACCTGACGGAGGCTCGATCTTGAACAGCACCAGCACCACCGGAACCCGCGGCGAACTGGACATCGACGGCCGCCGTCTGTCCTACCTCGACTTCGGCGGGCCCGGCCGCCCGCTGCTGGCCCTGCACGGCCACCTCTACGAAGGCCAGACCTGGGCGGAACTGGCCCGGGCGCTGGCGCCGCGGTGGCGGGTCATCGCACCCGACCAGCGCGGACACGGCGACTCCGACCGGACCCCCACCTACACCCGCGAGGATTACGTGGCCGACGCGATCGCCCTGCTGGACCACCTGGAGATCGAACAAACCGTGACCCTCGGCCACTCCGGCGGCGGCATCACCGCCTTCCAGATCGCTGCCCGGCACCCGCGGCGCGTGTCGGCCATCGTCAACGTCGAAGGCCCGCCCTGCGACCTCGACGACGGCCCCAGCGCACTGTCATTCGTGCTGTCACTGCCCTACACAGCGCCCGACCGGCAAGCGCTCCTCGACGCCATCGGCCCACTGGCGCCGATGCTCGCCGACAAACTACGCCCCACCACCGACGGCGGCTGGCGCCTGCCGTTCCACCCCCACGACACCATCGCCTCAGAACAGGCAACACACGGCGATCACTGGGCGGACTGGACCGCCACCGACTGCCCCGCCCTGTTCGTGCTGGCCCGCGACAGCCAGGTCCTCACCCTCGCCGAAGGCCGCGAAGCCGTCGCCCGCCGCGCCAACACCCACCTCGCCGAACTCGACGGCGACCACTTCGTCCACACCACCGACCCCCAGGGCTTCGCCACCGCCGTCAAGGACTTCCTGGACACCCTCGAGTAGCCGATCCCCAGCCCGACCAGGGCAGTCAGCGGCACCCGCGCCCGCCGGCGGGGTCGCGTCGGTCTCAGGCGGGGTGTTCCTGGCGTAGTCGGTCGCGTATCGAGGCTGCTGGCCCAGGCCGAGCCGGCGGGTCGCGGCGGTGTCGTGTCAGGGGCCGCGTCAGGGCGGTGGGGGTTCGGTGTCAGGACGGCAGGCGATCGTGGTTTTCGTGATCGGGTCACCGATCGCACCGAACCAGCACGGGAGCCCCGCCAGCGGGCACCCGGCCGAATCTCAGGAGAGCACGATGCAGACGTTCGACACCCCCGCGCCGATCGCCGCCGGGCAGGACCGCCCGGAGTTGCAGCGGGCCGTGCAGGCGTTCGTCGACGCCGGTTTCGCCGCGATGGAGTTGCGCGTGCACGACCAGCACGGCGACTGGGTCGGCCGGGCCGGGGTGAGCGAGCTGGGCGAGACCGCCGAACCGCCCGTCGACGGGCAGGTCTGGGCGGGCAGCGTCAGCAAGGCCTTCACCGCGACCCTGGTGCTGCAACTGGTGGCCGAGGGCCGGATCGAGCTGGACAGCCCGGTAGCCGAGCACCTGCCCGAACTCGGCCTGGACGCGCGGATCACGGTCCGGATGCTGCTGCAGCACACCAGCGGCCTGTACAACTACACCGGCGACCTCGACCCCGACGGCACCTTCGAAATGGGGCTTCCCTCGCAGGGCAAGGCGTGGGTGGACAACCGGTTCCACACCTACCGCCCCGAGGAGCTGGTGCGGTTCGCGTTGACCAAACCGGCGCGGTTCGAGCCGGGAACCGACCAGAGCTACGCCAACACCAACTACACACTGGCCCTGCTGCTCATCGAGAAGCTCACCGGCCGCTCCTACGCCGAACAAGCCCAGCAGCGGATCCTGGGACCGCTCAGCCTGTCGGACACCGTGGTCTCGGCCACCTCCCCGGAACTGCCCGGCCCGCACGCCCACGGCTACTACCGGTACGACGACGCCGGCGAGTGGAAAGTGACCGACGTCAGCCGCCAGAACCCCTCCCTGCTGGCCGGTGCCGGTGACCTCATCTCGAACGCCAAAGACCTCGGCATCTTCATCTCCGCCCTGCTCGGCGGCGAACTCCTGCCCGCCGAACTGCTGACCGAGATGCGCACGCCGCACGGCAAGTTCGGCCTCGGCCTGGGGCTGTGGGTGCAGGACCTCGGCGACGACGGCGGCACCATCGTCCACCACAACGGCGGCGCCCCCGGCGGCTACGGAGCCCTCATGATCAGCACACCCGACGGCACCAAGACCCTGACCGCCACCCTGACCACCGCCGACACCGACCCGGCCACCGTGTTCCCCGCCGCACTGGACAAACTCATCAAGGCCGTGTTCTGCGACGGGCAAACGGACTGAGCACCCGGACCGCGCCTGCTTGCGGTCGCACCGGATACAGCAGGCGCCACCAGGCCGCCGGAGTACGCGGTGCCCTCGCAAGGCTGGTCGGCGACCTGCTCAGTCGTCCAGGGGGTCCCAGTGGTGGGCGTAGCGGAGCAGTGACTGAGCCAGGTTCGGGTGGGTCGCCGCCCAGAGGGTGTCGAACAGATACCACTGCTGGTATCCGAACACATCGCTGCAATGCATGGACAGCTGCGCGAGGTGACGGCCACCCGGCTGGCCGACCTGGTCCGGCAACGGCCAGGACTCGTGCACCAGGTAGGCCAGCCGGTGGGGCGCCTTCGCTACGACCTCGTCGTCGAAGAAGAAGAAGAAGTAGGCCAGCTCCACCTCGTCATCGTCGGTCCGCACCCGAAGGCTGTGCTCGACGTAGAGGTGCCTGTGCAGCAGCACACGCAGTTCGCTGCTGCTCTCCGACCTCGCCGGAACCACGCCACCCCGGTCCGGTCGGGCACCCGTTCCGAACCGATGCCGAGGCCGGTGGTGAACCGAATCGGCGCCGGGGCGCGCGGGTTCTGGGACCGGTCATGCGGTGGCCGCCGGTTCCGCGTGCGCGTCCAGGAGCGAGCGCAGCGGCGCGATCAAGTGCTCCGGCACGCCCTGTGCGGCCGACGTGCTGACGATGTTCGTCAGCGCGACCCGCTCGACGAGCCGCCGCTCCTCGGAAACCGAGGTGTTTCCGGCCAGCATCGGCAGCACGTCGACCATCGAGTGCAGCCACGGCACCAGAAGATCCTCGGTGAACCGCTCGGCGGGCACGCCTTCCGTGCCCGCCATCGCGGTCGCGTGGAAGGCGCCGGCGAACATGCCGTACATGGCGCCGAGCAGGGCGAGGTCGTGCAGTGCCGCGAGGCCCGGGTCCGTGCCCAGGAACTTGCCGGTGCCCCAGGCGCCGAGCGGGACGGCCCACCGGTCGAACGCCTCGCGCGAGCCACTGTAGAGGATGACCGACTCGGGGCGACCGATCCCCTGCGGTATCGCCATGATTCCACCATCCACATAGGACACCCCGTGGGCCGAGGCCCACTCGGCGAGCCGGCGTGCGTCCGCGGCGGTCCCGTTGGTGACGTTGAGCAGGACCCGCCCGGACAACTGCTCCGCCACCGGCTCCAGCACCTCGCGCACGGCGGCGTAGTCGAGCACGCACACCACGACGAGATCCGCCTCGCGCACCGCGTCGGCCACCGTCTCGGCGCGCACGGCGCCCAGTCCGGCCAGCGCCTCCGCCTTGTGCGCCGACCGGTTCCACACGGTGGTCGGCAGGCCCGCCTTCACGAACGCCGTGGCGAGCGCCTGACCCATCGCGCCCAGCCCCAGAACTGTCATCGTCATCGGAATACCCCCTTCGTCGCACCGATCCTCGGCGGAGAAAGGGGAAGGCGGCAAGTACGCACAAAAAGGTAAGCGGTCAGTCCCGGAGGTGGGTCAGGCTCCACTCGGTGAGCGGCACCAGCGCGCCGAGCAGCTCCGAACCGGCGCCGGTCAGCGAATACTCGACGTGCAACACCGCGCCCGGGTGTTCCGTCCGCAGGCACAGGCCGTCCTTCTCCAGTTCGCGCAAGTGCGCGCTCAGCACCTTCTCGCTGATCCCGTCCAGCGAACGGCGGAGTTCACCGAAACGGCGTGGCCGCTCGGAAAGTTCCCACAGCAGGAGGACCTTCCACTTCCCGCTCAGCAGGCCCAGCACCGCGTCCAAGGCGCAGTGGTCATCCCCAGGTCTCGCCCGCACGCTTTCACCTCCGACTGGTTCGCGTCCTCTGCCAGGCTAGGCGTTCAGAACAGGGTCGCGGGCTCGATCGGCTCCGGTTCGGGTAGGGCGTCGAGGTCGGGCACCAGTGCTCGTACGTCGTCGTGGAAGCGCCGGGCCAGTGCTGGTGCGTCGTCGTTGTCGGGGGTGTGCACGAAAACCGTCGGCGATCGGCCCTCGCGCAGCCAGGCGGCGACCACCGCGATCCACGGCCGCCACCCCTCGACCGTTTCCTCGACCGAGTCCCGGCCCAGGTAGCGGACGATCGGCTGGTCGGTCAGTGCCCGCGTCCGCCGCGGCAGCCGCGGTTTCTTGGCCCAGGACTCCTGTTCGGCCTCACTGACCGGCGGACTCTGGAAGAAAACCGTGGTGTCGAACGGAACCCACTCGGCGTTCGCGTCGGCGAGCGCCCCTTCCAGCAGCGACGTCGAGGCGGCGTCGGTGAAGAACCCGGGGTGACGCACCTCCACGGCACGGCGGCGGCCGGCGGGGAGCCGCCGCAGGAAGCGGCCGAGAGCGTCGACGTCGGAAGGGCTGAACGAGCCGGGCAACTGGGTCCACAGGACCGCCCGGTCGCCGAGGGGTTCGATCGCGTCCAGGAACGCCCGCATCTCCACCTCGACCCCGGCGAACCGGCGCTCGTGCGTGACGACTTTGGGCAGCTTGACCACGAACCGGAAGCCGGGATCGGTCTGCTGCGCCCAGGTCGCGACGGTGTCGCGGGCGGGGGTCGCGTAGAAGGTGGTGTTGCCCTCGACCGCGTTGCACCAGCCGGCGTAGGCACGCAGACGCTCCTTGGCCGGAAGCGACTGTGGCACGAACCGCCCGGGCCACGCCTTGTGGGTCCACATCGCGCAGCCGACATGAAGACGTGCCACCGGCGTCCGCTCCCTTCGCTCACGAATGAATCTAACAGTTCCCCTCCACGGTCGCCGGAGTCGCGATGCGGATCACCGCGTTGGTGCCGTATTTCGGGGTCAACCGGCGGGGGATTCCAGCGGCCTTCCCGGCGGGAGATCGGGCACCTGCTGGGCGACCGAAGCACACGCGGGCACTTTGGTGTCACTGCGTGCGGGCCGGGATGATCCGCTGCGAAGTCCACCCGTGCCACGGTTCTCCGGAGACGCCCTCCCCGCATGACCGGCGCGGCTGGGTGAAGCGCACGAGGTTGCCGGAGGGGTCGAGGAAGGCGCAGTCTCGGGTTCCGTCGGGTTGGGTGATCGGTTCCTGCATCACTTCGGCGCCCGCTGCCTCGATGCGCTCGAAGGTGACGTCGCAGTCGTCGGTGAGGAAGACGAGCCGACGGCCGTCGGCTGGCGGAACCTCCTGCGCCTGCAGGGAAATCCGCACCTCCGGCTGAGACGGCGGGCTGACGCTCACGGCGTGTACCTCGAAGCCGAGCACGTCACGGTAGAAGGTGAGTGCCTCGGTCAGCTCGTGGACGGCCAGGACGCACGACTCGGAAGGCCGGTTCATCGCCGTTCCTGGGTGAGCAGGACCAGTTCCCGGCGCTGGAGGCGGCCCTGGTCGGTGTCGATGGCGATGTGGGTGATCTTCCCGTCGCCGATGGTGAAGGTGAAGACGGCCCTCGGCTGACCGCGGTGCAGCCAGACGGCCGCCGGAACGCCGTCGACCAGCGCGAGCCGGGCGGCCTGGGCCCGGCCCGCGAAGAACGACGCCACCGCGGGGGCGCCGCGGACCTCCAGTGCCACGGCGTCCGGATCGAGCAGTTCGAGCAGGGCGGCGAAGTCCCCGCTCCGGGAGGCGGCGAGGAAGGCCTCGACGATGTCCCGTTCCGCCGACCGGGCGGCCTCGGACGCCTCCGCCGCGCCCCGCACCCGGCGCCGGGCCCGGCTGGCCAGTTGCCGGGCGGCGGCCGGGGAACGGTCGATGACGGTCCCGATCTCGCCGAACGACACCGCGAAGACGTCGTGCAGGACGAACGCGAGCCGTTCGGCGGGGGTCAGGGTGTCCAGCACCACCATCAGGGCGACACCGACCGAATCGGCGAGCAGCGCCTCGTCCTCGGGGTCGGTCGAGCCGATCTCGGGGGCCGGCTCGGGCGGCAGCGCCCCGGCCGCTTCCTCACGCCGCGCCCGCCGGGCTTCGAGCATGTTCAGGCACACCCGGGCGGTGATCGTGGTCAGCCACCCGGCGAGGTTCTCCACCTGCCCGGTGTCGGCGCGGCTGACCCGCAGCCACGCCTCCTGCACCGCGTCCTCGGCCTCACCTCGCGAGCCGAGCATCCGGTGGGCCACCGCGTGCAAGCGACCCTGGTGCTCGGCGAACCGCTCGCTCAGCCACTCCTGCTCGACCATCGGTCACGTTCCTCCGTCTCGGCCTGTCATAGGAGTTGACCGGCGAACGCACGCCGATGTGACACCCGGCAGCACACATACACCCCGACAGAAGGAAAACAACATGACCAACCACGTGATCCCGACCCTGATCGGTATCCGGGACATGGAAGCCGCCAAGCGGTTCTACACCGACGGGCTCGGCTGGAAGATCAAGAACGACTACGGCGTCTCCGTCTTCTTCGAGTCCGGCAACGCCTCGCCCATCGGCCTCTACGGCCGCGAAGGCCTGGCCGAGGTGGTGGGCACGGACCCGGACGGCAGTGGTTTCAGCGGGCTGGTCCTCACCTGCGAACTCGAGGACGAGGCGCAAGTGGACGAGATGATGGCGCAGGCCGAGAAAGCCGACGCCACCATCCTCAAGCCCGCCGATGCCCTGCCCTGGGGCGGTTACGGCGGTACGTTCGCCGACCTGGACGGCTACGTCTGGCGCGTGGGCTGCAGCGCCCGGGGCAACGACCGGCCGACCGCGGACTGACCACAGCGGTTCCGGGATGGACACCGTGGGCGGGACCGAGTGCCGCCCACGGTGTCCAGCCGGTCAGTGGCCCGGCGTGTTCACCTCGCTGATCATTTCCTGCACCGAGGCACGAAGCCCGGGCAGCGGCACCTCGGCGGCCGTCTGTGCCACCTGGACAGCCGGGGTACGGACCGGGCCGGGCACGGGGTGCACCTCGGTCTCGCCCGGGAGCGGGATCCCGGGGCAGGTGGTGGTGCCCGGCCGCGAATTGTGCAGCAGGAACACGTTGACCATGCCGTCGACGCACGGGTTGCCGTCGAAGGCGTACTGGCCGTGGAAGGGACTGTCGTCCACCGAGACCAGGCTCAGTCCGGGGGCCGCCCGCACCGCTGCCTTGGCCTGCTCGTACCCGGTCTGCGGGTCGAATTCGCCCTGCACCACCAGCACGCGGTCCGCGACCTCCGCAGGCAGTGCGGGCAGTTCCTGGCGCGGCTCGTCGGACCAGAACGAACAGGGCTCGCTCAACCCGTAGAGCCAGCCGTAGAGCGGGTATTGCGGGCCCTGCTGGTCGCTGAGCCGCCGGTACCACGACTCCGAGCGGGTCACCTGGTCACCGCAGGCCACCGCGTAACGGGTCGCCGGGTACTGCCGGTAGTCCGCCGGATCGTCGGCGAGCGTCTTGGCGACCACCGCCGGGGTCAGCTCGGCCAGCGGCACCGCGAACCGCTCGCGGGACAGCTCGTCCAGCGCGGGCGCCAGTTCCGAGCCGCGCAGCGCGGCGGCGGGGTCTTCGCCATCCGCTCCGCCCACCCCGAGCACGAAGATCCCCGCGCCGAGGACCCAGCGCAGCTCCGACCCCATGCCGGTGAAGATCGAGTCGTAGTTGTCCGGGCTTGCCCCCAAGGTCGCGAAGAACGCGCGACCCCGTTCCCAGTTCGCCGCGGCCTCTTCGACCGTGGCCCCGACCTCTTCGGGGAACTGGCGGGTCATCCACGGCAGGAACACGTCTTCGAACAGCCGCTGGTTGATCGGCGGCCAGGCTTCGAAGGCGGCCTGGAGCCTGCCCTGGAAGTTCGTGCTGGAGTCCAGCACCAGCTTGCCGGCGCTGTGCGGAAACAGCGCCGCGTACTTGGCACCGAGCCAGGTCCCGTAGGAGTAGCCCACGTAGTTCAGCGTGGACTCGCCGAGCAGGAGGCGGATCAGCTCCATGTCGTGGGCGGTCTGCCAGGTGGTGAGGAACGGCGCGAGCGCCTCGCTCTGGCACGCCTCGGCGACCGCGCGCGGCTGCTTGAGGTGTTCGGCGATGCTGTCCGCCGAGCGGTCCCGGGCGTCGAGGTTGGTACGCGGGGACAACCGGTCCAGCGGCACTTCGCAGGTTTCGGGCGCGAAACCGCCTTCCTGGCCCGTCCCGCGCGGATCCATGCCGATCAGGGCGTAGCGCTCGTGCAGTTGCGGCTGGACCGCGGCCAGTGAGCCGGGCAGCGAAGTGCCCTGACCGCCGGGGCCACCGGGGTTGATCAGCAGCGAGCCGAGGTGCTCACCGCTCGCGGCGACCCGGCTGACGGACACCTGCAGGGTCCGTCCGTTGCCGGGCGCGGCCCAGTCACGGGGCACGGTGACCAGCGCGCACTCGGCGGGGACCGCCTCCGGTTCCGGGGTGAAGGCGCACGGCCCCCACGACAGTTGCTGGCCGGTGAACCCGGCGAACGGATCGGGCGTGGCGACGGCGGGTGCGGCGGTCGCGGTGAGCACGAGCGCCGCGGTGGCGGCGAACACCGCGGCGACGGGAGGTCTGCGCACAGCGGTCCTTTCCTGACTGGGGATTCGGGAAGGGCCCATCCCAGCAGGACGCACACCGCGACGTCCACGGCGAGTAGTACTTTCGGCCAGGGTCCGGACAGCGCCTAGGTGGTCCGGACCACCACGGTCCGCGCCACCAGGTCACCGACGCGCTGGCGCCGCCGGGTCACCGCGATGCTGACCGCCGCCACCAGTCCGAGCAGCAGCCCGTCCACGGTGAACAGGAGCCAGCGGACGAGGTAGTCACGGGCCCTCGGCGCCCCGCCGCGAAGGGTTTCCACCCGCAGTCCCATGACCAGCATCCCCGGGGTCACCCCGCCGCGGCGCAGCGGCACCCACACCTGGTTCAGCAGGTCGGCGGCGAAGGTGAGCAGGGCGAAGGCCACCACCGGAACCCAGATGATCGCCACGGGCGGCACCACCCCCCACTTCACCAGTGGTACGACCACGAGCCCGGCCAGCAACCCGCTGAGGCACCCGGCGCCGATCGCGAGCGACCAGTCCACCAGGTGCTGAGCCGCCCGGCGGGCGACCATCTCCAGGGGGCCGGGCGAGGTCGCGGCCCGGGTGCTGAGCGGTGCGGCTGCCGTCATGGCGACAACCGTGGCACGAGCCGGATCCCGCGGGTGCGGTGGCCCCGCGACCGTGCCGCTCAGGCTTGGGGTGCGGAGGTCCGCCGGACCGCGAAGGCGGTCCCGGCCAGCGCCATCGCCAGGCACAGCCAGGCGAACCAGTCGCCCCACTCGCTGTAGAACGTGGGGCCGACGCCGCCGGGCACGTCCGCGATCGCCACGGCGAACGGCTTACCGCCGGTGGTGTCCTCGGCGAGCACCCTGCCCCACCCGTCGCTGATCATGGTCCTGCCGTCGGTGGCGGCCCAGGCCATCGCCATGCCGTTCTCCACGCCGCGCAACACGGCGGTCCTGCTGTGCTGCCAGCCGTCGACGTCTTCGTCGTCGCCGGGGACGGCCACCAGGCCCGTGCCGGCCAGCGCGTACTCCCGGCTCGGCGAGGGGAAGTTGACGTCCCCGCAGTTCTGCAGGCCCACGCCGCCGGGCAGCTGCGCCAGCTCGTCGCCCGACAGCGTGTTCGGGGAAACGCCCACGTGCCACTTGCGGTACACCGCGGGCGGACCGCCGTCGGCCGGGACGCCCAGCACGGCGTTGTACTTGCTCCCCTGCGCCGACCGCACGAGCGCGCCGACCGCGACATCGGCACCCTTGGCCTCGGCGGCCTGCCGGAACGGCCCCAGCAATGCTTCGGTGTTCGCCTCGTCGACCATGAACACCGCCTCCGGCAACACCACCAGCCCGACCCCGTCGGGCAGCGCGGCTATCTGGTCCACATAGGACCGCTGGAGCTCCGCTCCGGCGGGGTCGGTGCTCTCGGTCGCCCACTTGTTGGCGGTCTGGGCGATGGCCGCGACACGCCACCGGGCCTCCGTCGAGT
The DNA here is from genome assembly GCF_017875555.1 of Amycolatopsis magusensis. Classification (GTDB taxonomy): domain Bacteria; phylum Actinomycetota; class Actinomycetes; order Mycobacteriales; family Pseudonocardiaceae; genus Amycolatopsis; species Amycolatopsis magusensis. The sequence goes on from NZ_JAGGMS010000001.1 coordinate 7,699,344, forward strand.
CCGGCTGCCGCAGCACTCCGTAACCCAGTGCGGCCACCAGTACCAGCGCCGCCGCGAGGCCGGTGCGCAGCCGTGCCGCGGTGGCGATCCCGGGGGCGAGCACGGCCGCGACCGCGGCGGGCACCAGCAGGACCAGGAACTCCACGCCCCACCACCCGGTCACGGCGGCGGTCTGGAGCAGGACCGGCAGGTCGCCCTGGGTGGTGGCCAGCGTGCCCATGACGCCCACCGGGCTGGCCAGCGACATCAGGTACAGCCCGCCGACCCACACCGCCGGCGCGGCACACGCCGCCGGCAGCGGACGGTGCCGCACCATCATCGCCCGGAACAGGCCGACGGCGAGCATCAGCAGCAGGGAGAGGCAGAGGATGAGCACGGGCACCATCAGCAGTGGCACCGAGTCCGAACCGAGGAAGTACGCCCAGCTGTTACCGGTGCCCGCCAGTGCGGCGGTGAACGCGACGGCCAGCGTCACCCGGGCGCTGACGCGCGGCGCCAGCCACAGCAGCGGCAGTGGCGCCAGCCACGTCAGCGCGGGAATCGGGGCCGGCCCGGTGCCCAGGTAGAGCAGCACCGCCGAACACACCAACGCACCCACCGCCACGAGCACGCCCTGCCGTCGTCCGACCTCCGTCGCCATGCCAGTCCCCCCGGTCCTGAGATTCCCCTGACTCAGGACGAGCCTGCCGACCCGACGGCGACCGCGCACTGGAGCCGGCCACCGGACCCGCACTGGGGCAGGCCCCACCGAAGAAGCGATTTCGTCATCGTCCTCTCGTAATCTCGGCCGCATGGGGAGCTTCGATCCACTGGACGACGACTACCGCCACGAGTTCCGGGTGTCGAGGGGGCGGGCGGTGACGGTCGGGCTGGCCAACCTGGCCGTGGCCGCGTTCGTGACAGCCGCCTTCCTTCGGTCGCCACCGGCATCCGGCTCTCACGGCTGCCGGGCAGCTGGACCATCCCGTGGCCGGAAGTCCGTGACATCACCGAGAAGCCGGGCCAGTTGATGACCCGCGGCGGCACCGAGATGCGGGTCGCGGTGGTCGAGGACAGCCACGGGTACCGGTATGTGCTGCCGCAATTGCACAATGACAACGTGGGGATCTTCGACGCCGAGCTGCACATGGTGCGGCAGATCTGGCTGCACCGGCGCGGGGAGAACTGGGTCGACCGGCCGGTGCCGCCGCGTGCCGTCGGCAAGGCCGCGGAGGCCGCGCTCGCCGTGTTCTTCGGCGTGGGCGGTGCCTTCGCCGCGGTGGGCGTCACCTTCCTGGTGCTACCGCCCCTCGATGACAACGCTCAGAGGATGGTCAGCCTGCTCGCCCTCGTCTTCGGTGGCTGGGTTGGCTCCGCCGTCACGCGCCACCTCGTCGACCGCCGGAACCACCGCACCCCGGTGCGTTCACGTCCCGTGGGCAAGCGAGCCCGGCGAGCGGCTCCGCGTTCAGCGGGGTGACTCGGCCAGCGGTCTCAGCCGACCCGGGGCACACCCCAAGCCTCGGCCACCCGGTCCGGGGTCAGGACCGAGCGCGGCGGTCCTTCGGCGACGAGGTGACCGTTCCGCAGCAGCAGGCAGTGGTCCGCCTGGTCGGCGACGGCGAGGTCGTGCGTGACGCGCATGATCGTCACGCCCTCGCTACGCACGGCGTCCAGTGCTTCGTCGATCAGGGTCCGGGCACGTAGATCCAGTCCGGCCGCGGGTTCGTCCAGCAGCAGCAGGCCGGACTGCTGGGCCAGCCCTTGCGCCACCAGCGCCCGCTGCCGCTGACCGCCGGAGAGGGCGCCCAGGCGCCGGTCGGCGATCGACGTGATGTCCAGTCGTTCCAGGCACTCGTCGATCACCGCCTTGTCCTTTGTGGATAGACGACGCCACGGCCCGCGGTGGGCCCAGCGGCCCATGGCGACCGTGGCACGCACGGTGATCGGCAGCGCACCGGACACCTCGCTGTGCTGGGTCACATAAGCCGGACGGCAGGGGTTCGTCACCGAGCCCGCGGTCGGCGCCAGCACCCCGGCGATCACGTTGAGCAGCGACGACTTCCCCGCGCCGTTCGCCCCGACGACCGCGGTGAGCCGGGCACCCGGCACCACCGCGGTGAGCCCGTGCAGCACCTTCCGTGGTCCGTAGCTCGCATGCACGTCACGCACTGTGACCTCGTTCATTCGACTCCACCCATGGTAATGACAATCGTTTCCACTATAGTGTCCGCTGTGGACTGGTTGGTCATCCCCTTCGAGGTGTCGTTCGTGCAGCGCGCGCTGGTCGCCGGTGTGCTCGTGTCGGCGGTGTGCGCGCTGGTGGGCACCTGGGTGGTGCTGCGGGGCATGGCCTTCATCGGCGACGCGATGTCGCACGGCATGCTGCCCGGGGTCGCGCTCGCCTCGCTGGCCGGGGTGAACCCGCTGCTCGGCGCCGCGCTCAGCGCGGGCGCGATGGCGCTCGGGGTCACCGCGTTGAGCCGGTCCCGGCGGTTGTCCCAGGACACCACCATCGGGCTCCTGTTCGCCGGCATGCTCGCGACCGGCGTGATCATCGTGTCGCATTCGCAGTCGTTCGCCGTCGACCTCACCGGGTTCCTCTTCGGCGACGTGCTCGCGGTCGGTTCCGGTGACCTGGCAGGCCTCGCGATCACGCTGGCCGTCGTGGCGGTGGTCTCGCTGCTGGGCTACCGCTCGTTCACCGCACTCACCTTCGACGCCAGGAAGGCGCACACGCTGGGGCTGCGGCCCGGGGTGGCGAACGCGCTGCTGCTCATGCTGGTGACGCTGACCATCGTCGCGTCGTTCCGCGTGGTCGGCACACTCCTGGTGTTCGGCCTGCTCGTCGCGCCCGCCGCGGCGGCCACGTTCTGGGCGCGGCGGATCACCACGATCATGCTGCTGGCCGCGCTGCTCGGCTGCCTCGCCACCCTCGCCGGCCTGGTCGTTTCGTGGCACTGGGGCACCGCCGCGGGCGCGACCATCGCGGCTGCCTCCGTCCTGTTGTTCTTCGTCTCCGCGCTGCTTTCCGCCGTGCGGCGGCGATTCCTGCCCACCACAACGGAAATCGAGCACTCATGAGGAAACTCGGCATCCCCGGCCTGCTCGCGGCCGTGGTGCTGCTGGCCACCGCCTGCGGCACCGGAGAACCACCCGCGCAGGCCCCGCACGGCTACGTCGAAGGCGCGGAGGAGACCGCCGAGGCGCAGTCGCGGCTGGTGGTGGCGGACGCCGGAACCGGCGCCGTGCGCGTGGTGGACCTGATCACCGAGCAGGTCCACCCGGCCGGGCGCGTCGACGGCGTGCGGGACCTCACCGGTGACGGGCGCTTCGGCTATCTGACCGGCGGGGACGGTTCGGTGCACGTGGTGGACAGCGGGTCCTGGATGGTCGACCACGGCGACCACGTGCACTACTACCGCACGTCGGTCCGCGAACTGGGTGTGGTCCCTGGCAAGCAACTGCTGGCCGCGTACAGCGACCCCGTGGTGACCGCACTGTCCTTTGCGGACGGTTCGGCGAAGCTGCTCGATCGGGCGCAGTCGGACAAGGGCTCGATCGTCGAACTCGGGGCGATACCGCAGTCCGGCATCGCGGTTCCCTACGAGGAACACGTGCTGGTCGGGAGTCCCGGCGGGGTGCGGGTCCACGACCGGCAGGGCGGGCCGGTTTCGGCGATCGAGCAGCCGTGCCCGGAGGTCCGGGGGCAGGCGGTCACCCGGCGCGGCGTCGTTTTCGGTTGCGCGGACGGAGCTCTGCTGGTCACCGGGAAGGACGGGGTGTTCACCGGGGAGAAGATCCCGTATCCGCGCGAGGTCGGGGCGCAGGAGCGGGCCACCCGGTTCACCCATCGGCCGAGCAGCACCACGCTGGCGGCGACGGCGGGGCCGGACGCGGTGTGGTCGCTGGACGTCAGCCGCCGGACGTGGAGCCACGTCGAGACCGGTCCGGTCGCCGCAGTGAACGCGGTGGGCGAAGGTGCACCGTTGCTCGTGCTGACTCGCGACGGGATCCTGCACGCCTTCGACGCGGCCACCGGCAAGGAGCAGGCGCAGACCCCGTTGTTACCGGCCGACGCGGCAGGCGGCACGCCGTCGATCCACGTCGACACCACTCGCGCGTATGTCAACAACCCCGCGTCCGGAGAGGTCTACGAGATCGACTACAACGACAACCTCCGCCGCGCCAGGACGCTGACCGTCGAAGGCCAGGCCAGCTTCCTCGTGGAGACCGGCCGATGAGGCGGCTCGCGCTGATCGTCGCGGGGTTGCTGGTCGCCGCGGGGTGCACGGCGGCGGGTGAAGGCCGTGCCTCGGTGGTGGTGACCACGAACATCCTCGGCGACATCACCCGCACCATCGTCGGTGACCAGGCCGAGGTGACCGTCCTGATGAAACCGAACGCCGATCCGCACTCCTTCGGCATCTCCGCCCAGCAAGCCGCCGAGGTCGAGCGCGCCGGATTGATCGTCTACAACGGACTCGGCCTGGAAGAAGGCATGCTGCGCAACGTTTCCGCGGCCGAAGAGAGCGGGGTGCCCACCTTGGCGGTGGGGGAACGGGTGAACCCGATCAGCTACGCCGCCGGGCGCCCGGATCCGCACTTCTGGACCGACCCCGGCCGGGTGCGCGACGCGGTGTCGTTGATCGCCGAGCAGATCACCGCGCAGGTACCCGGGGTGGACGCGGCGGCGATCCGGGCCAACGCCGACCGGTACCGCGGTGAAATCGACTCGCTCGACACCACGATGAGCACGCGGTTCGCGGAAATCCCGCCGGAGCGCCGGAAACTGGTCACCAACCACCACGTGTTCGGCTACCTCGCCCAGCGGTTCGGTTTCGAGGTCATCGGTGCCGTCATCCCGGGTGGCACCACGCTCGCCTCGCCCAGCGCGGCCGACCTCAAGTCGCTGGCCGACGCCGTTCGTGCGGCCGGTGTCCCGGCGATCTTCGCCGATTCCTCGCAGCCGGACCGCCTCGCACGCGTGCTGGCCGACCAGGCCGGGCTGCACGTGGTGGTCACGCCGTTGTTCTCCGAATCGCTGAGCGAACCGGGCCAGGGCGCGGCCACCTACCTGGAAATGATGCGCGCCAACATCGAGTCGATCGCCACCAGCCTGAACCGCCCCTGAGCACCCGGGCACAACCGAAAGGCACGAAAGAAAATGGCAACATCCCTGTTCACCCGGCGGCGACCCGCCGGGTACACCGCACTCACCGCGGTGAGCGCGCTGGTGCTGACGGCCTGCGGTTCCGAGCCGTCCCCGCAAGCCCAGCCGACCCCGCAAGCCCAGCAGAGCGCCACCGTCGCCGAGCCCGTCGCCGTCACCTACGACGGCGGGATCTACCTGCTCGACGGGAAAACCCTCCAGGTGGCCAAGGACATCCCGCTGGACGGCTTCAACCGCCTCAACGCCGCCGGGGACGACCGGCACCTGATGGTCTCGACTTCCACCGGGTTCCGCGTGCTCGACGCCGCCGGTGCCGTGCTGACCGGCACCGAGGTGGCGGCGCCGAAGCCGGGGCACGTCGTCCGGCACGCCGGCAAGACGGTGCTCTTCGCCGACGGCACCGGCGAAGTGACCGTGTTCGACCCGAAGACGCTCGGCACCGGGCCACTGCCCGCGCCGCAGTACAAAACCCCGGAAGCGCACCACGGTGTCGCGGTCGAACTCGCCAACGGCGAACTGGTCACCACCATCGGCAACGAGGACGAACGGCCCGGCATCGCGGTACTGGACAAGGACCGCAAGGAGATCGCGCGCAACGACCAGTGCCCCGGCGTGCACGGGGAGGCGGCCGCGCGCGGCGAAGCCGTGGTGATCGGCTGCGAAACCGGTGCGCTGATCTACCGGAACGGCACCATCACGAAGGTCACCAGCCCCGACCCGTACGGGCGGATCGGCAACCAGGCCGGTTCGGACGTCTCACCGATCACGCTCGGCGACTACAAGGTCGACGAAGCCGCCGAACTCGAGCGGCCGACCCGGATCTCGCTGATCGACACCGAGAACGCCACGCTCCGGCACGTCGACCTCGGCACCAGCTACACCTTCCGCTCGCTGGCGCGCGGCCCGCAGGGTGAAGCGCTGGTGCTGGGCACCGACGGTCACATTCACGTGATCGACCCGGTGAGCGGTTCGGTGGTGCGCAAGATCGCGGTGCTCGGCTCCTGGCAGGAACCGCTGGAGTGGCAGCAGCCGCGGCCCGCGATCTTCGTCCGGGGCGGGACCGCCTACGTCACCGACCCTGGCAAGAAGGAGATCCACGCGGTGGATCTCGCGTCCGGGACCAAAACGGCGACCGGCTCGCTGCCCGGCGTGCCGAACGAACTCAGCGGCGTGCTCGCCCACTGAGCCCGGACCGGGAGGAGATCGGTGCGCTCCACCGATCTCCTCCCGGTCCGCCTTCGTCGATCCGTTCAGCTCGGCCCGTCCAGCTGCCATCATCGGAACGGAACCGGACGAAGGAGTTCGCATGGCTATGTTGATCAATCGTCGCGCCGCGTTGGCCGCAGGCGCGGGGGCGGCCGCCGGCTTGGCGTTGCCCGGCCTCGCCCACGCCGACAGCCTTCACCAGCCGAGCGTGGGTTTCGTCCTGAACGCGGTGACGCTCGACGGCGGCGAGCAGGTCACCGCGGTCACCCTCGACACGTCCCGGCTCGGGCCGATCGACCCGGCCGGCCTGACGACCGGCACGTTCAGCGTGTACGCCAAGGCCACTTTCCCGATCTCCGGCGACCCCGCGTACGAGCTGGACCGGCCGGTGACCGCCGCCCGGCTCGACCGCCGCGGGAACATCGTGCTCACGCTGAGCCACGCCGAGGGGCAGCCCGGCGGCGCCACCCTCGGCTACGTCGGGAGCAAGGGCCGCAACTTCCGGCTCGATCTGGTCTACACCATCACCCAGAACGCCCCGATCACCCTGCGCCACGGCCGTCCGGTCACCATCAAGCGCTTCGTGCAGGGCCAGTTGGCCAACCCCGAGGTCGACGCCTTCAGCCACCACGTCTCCGGGTCGGGCATGAAGTACCGGCTCTACTCACCGACCCGGCACGGCAAGCGGCCCCTGATCGTCTGGCTGCACGGCGGCGGTGAAGGCGCTTCCCTGCCGGACAACTACTACGACAACGAAACCACGCTGCGCGCCAACCGCGGCGCGCTCGGCTTCGCCACCCGGGAAGCCCAGCAGATCTTCAAGGGGGCCTACGTCGTCGCCCCGCAGAGCACCTCCGCCTGGATGCAGGACGGTCCCCGCTTCGCCCCGCTCATCCACGAGATCGTCCGCGATGTCGTCCGCGGGCACTCCGTCGATCCCGACCGGATCTATGTGGCCGGGTGCAGCAACGGCGGCTACATGAGCATGAAGATGACGACGGTCTACCCCACCACGTTCGCCGCGTCCGTGCCGATCTGCGGCGTCGTCACCTCCCTGAGCGGCGGCCCGACACTGCTCCCCGACGCCGAACTGGCCGCCATCAGCACCCCCACCTGGCTGGTCACCTCCCTCGACGACACCACGGTGGACCCGGAGGCCAACACCGTCCACGCACACGACCTCATCCCCGGCTCGTCGATGACCCTCTACGACAACGTCGTCTGGAACGGCCACCAGTTCCCCGGCCACTGGTCGTGGATCTACGTGGCTCGCAACGACCCCAGCATCGACGGCACCCACGTCTGGCAGTGGATGGCCCAGCAACAACGCTGATCCGGGGTCGTCGGGTGCTGTTCCGGGGATATGGCGCGGATCCGGCGGGCTGGGGATCGGGGCGGGGGCGCGGTGTCACGAATGTGGCTTTCGGGGCGTATTCGGCCCCCAAAGCCACATTCGTGACACCGGCTACCCGGTGAAGACGACGGTCACCGCTCGGGGCGGTCCCCGCGGTGGCCGAGCGCGCGGAGGATCAGGACCGCGTCCTCGTCGAGGTCAGCCGGGGTGGTGCCGCCACCGGCCGCTGATCCGCCGAACGCGGCTCGGGCGAGCACGAGCCCTTCGAGGAGGCGGGCCGCCGCGTCGGCGGTGACGTCCTCGTCGACCTCTCCCCGCTCGGCCGCGCGATCGAGCATCGCGGCCAGGTGCTCGCGCATCGGCGCGATGACCCCGGAGCGGATCATCTCCGCCAGTTCCGCGTCGTGCGCGGCCTCGCCCAGGAGCGCGACGAGCACGGCTCCCGGTTTACCGGACGCCGGAAGTTGTTTCCTGTTCAGCAGTTCGCGGATGTCGCCGTGGAGGGAGCCGGTGTCGACGCGGTCCTTCTCCGCTTCGGCCAACTGCTCGGCGGCCGCCAGGATGAGGTCGCGTTTGGTCTGCCAGCGGCGGTACAGGGTGGCCGTGGAGACCCCGGCTCGACGGGCGACCCCCGCGGTCGTCAGGCGCGCGTAACCGGACTCGGCCAGCTCGTCGAGCACGGCCTCGATCATGGCCGGGGTCAGCCTGGCGTCCACGGGACGGCCCGGCGGCCGCGACGGCTCACCGGTCGATTTCCTGCTCACCACGCCGCCACCCTACCCGAATAGATACGAAGTCACTCAGTTTCGTATCGTGCTAGCGTGATGCCACCCCCTTCGAGAGGTGTGCACATGAACGTCATCGTCATCACCGGCGCGAGCGACGGCATCGGCGCCGCCGCGAGCGAACTCCTCTCCAGCGACGACACGCGGCTGATCCTGACCGGCCGAAGCCCCGTCAAGACGAAGGCGGTCGCGGAACGGGTCGGCGCCGAGTACCACGTCGCCGACTTCGAGCGCCTCGACGAGGTGCGCGATCTCGCCACCGCCCTCCTCGACTCCTGCGACAGGATCGACGTGCTGGCCAACAACGCGGGTGGCCTCTTCTCCGGCCCGACCCGCACGGTGGACGGTTTCGAGAAGACCTTCCAGGTCAACCACCTGGCCCCCTACCTGCTCACCAACCTGCTGATCGACCGCCTGCTGCCCAGCCGGGCGACGGTGGTCAACACCTCCAGCGTCGGGGCGCGGCTCAACGGGCGCATCGATCTCGAAGACCTGAACGGCTGGAAGAAGTTCACCGTGAACCGGGCGTACGGCACCGCCAAACTGGCGAACATCCTGTTCACCAAGGGTCTTCACCAGAGGTTCCACGCGCACGGGCTGTCCTCGGTCGCGTTCCACCCGGGACCGATCGCGTCGAACTTCGCCTCCGACACCACCAGCTACCTGCGCTGGGTCTACCGCGGCCCCCTGAAGCGACTCCTCACCAGCCCCGAACGCGGCGGCGAAAACCTGGCGCACTTCGCGACAGCAGCCACCGACGCGCCCTGGGTCTCCGGCGAGTACTACAACGAGCGGCGCAAGATCGCGCGCACCAACAAGCAGGCGTACGACGCCGAGATGGTCGCGCGTCACTGGGACCTCAGCGCGCAGATGCTCGGCGTCCAATGGCCCCACGAAACGGCATAGGGGCCGCGCCAGCTTTCCTCGGCGACCTCCGGCCGCACATGATGGCGGCATGATCTCGTTCGACGAACTGGTCGCCGCGCACCGGGCGGAGCTGTACGTGCACTGCTACCGGATGCTCGGCTCCGCGCAGGACGCGGAGGACGCGGTGCAGGAAGCGCTGCTCGCCGCGTGGCGTGGGCTGGCCGGTTTCCAGGGGCGCAGCTCACTGCGGACCTGGCTCTACCGCGTGACCACGAACGCCTGCCTGCGCCTGTCCACGCAACGCCGGTTGCTCAGCTCCGACCACGGCCCGCCGTTCACGCAGACCGCCGAGCTCGGCGAGCCGGTCACCGGGCCGGTGTGGGTGGAGCCGTGCCCGGAAGCGGTCTACCTGCGGCGGGAAAGCGTCGAGCTGGCGTTCGTCGCCGCGCTGCAGCACCTGCCGGGGAACCAGCGCGCCGTGCTCATCCTGCGGGACGTGCTCGGCTTCAGCGCCGCCGAAGTGGCCGGGATGCTGGACACCAGCACGGCTTCGGTGAACAGCGCCATGCAGCGCGCGAAGGCGACCGTCCGGCAACGCGTCCCGGCACGCTCGCAGCAGGACGAACTGGCCGCGCTCGGCGAGGACGGTGTCCGCGAACTGGTCGACGCGCTGGTCACCGCGTGGGAGAAGGCCGACGTCGAGGGCCTGCTCGACCTGCTCACCGAGGACGTCCGGTTCACCATGCCGCCGCTGCCCGCGTGGTTCGACGGCCGCGACGACGTGCGGAAGTTCCTGGTGGACCGCCTGTTCGCCACGCCGTGGCGGCTGCTGCCGGTGACCGCGAACGCCCAGCCCGCACTGGCCTGCTACCAGAACGCCGGGGCGGGCTTCCAGCTCGGCGGGATCGCCGTGCCGCACCTGCGTGGCGGCCGGATCTGCTGGCTCGCCACCTTCGTCGACCCCGAGGTGGTGGCCCACTTCCCCGTGCCGCGCGAATTCCCTGCCGGAGACCGATGAATCCGGCGGGCTCGCTGTCTCTACCCGGGTGACGGTCTCGATCCGGGAGGACACCATGCGCAAGCTCATCGTCACCAACCTCGTCTCGCTCGACGGGTTCGTCGCCGGTCCGGGCGGTGACCCGACCCCGCTGCCGATGGGCGGGTTCTTCGACGAGTACAACCACGAACGCCAGCGGTCCGCGGAAGCACTGGTGCTCGGGCGCACCACCTACCAGATGCTCAGGAGCTACTGGCCCGCGATCGCCGAGGACCCCTCGCGCAGCCCGGACGTGCTGGCGAACCCGGCCTCCGCGCCGATGCACCAGGACATCGCCCGCCGCAACGAGCGGCTGCGGAAAATCGTCGTGTCCGACACGCTCACCGAACAGGACACCACCCCGTGGACGGCCACCACGACGATCGTGGCACGGTCGGCGGCCCGGGAGGCAGTGGCCGCGTTGAAGGCGGAAGGCGGCGGGGACGTCGTGGTCTTCGGCAGCCGCACGGTGTGGAACCCCCTGCTCACCGCCGGACTGGTCGACGAGGTGCACCTGATGGTCGGCCCGGTGGCGCTGGGAGCGGGCGTGCCCGCCTTCGACGCCGGTACCCCGCCGCTGCGCCTGCTGGACACCCGGCGCCGGGACGGCTCGGACAACGTGGTGCTGTGCTACGAAGTGCCGCGGGGACGCCCTCAATGAGCGGGTGCTGACACACAGACCATGGTGGTGTCCTCGATGGCTTCGACGACCCCGGGCGTCTGCTCCGGAACGTGCACGAACTCGCCCGCGTGCACCGTCACGGCATCGTCCTGAGCACCCACCCGCAGCACTCCGCTGAGCACCACCCAGACCTCCGCGTAGGAGGCCGGGAGGTCGGCATGCGCCCCCGCGGCGAGGAACGACGTGTAGGCGCTCATCGACCCACCGGCCTCCTTGCCGAGGGCGGGCGCGATGAGGATCCGGTCGCCGAAGCGGACGGCGTCCTCACCGATCACCGAGCTGAATACGCGGGCCCGCGGGGGCGTGACAACCATGCCGGACTTCTCCTCGGGTAGTGGTCAAGCGTCGAACTCGGTCGCGGCGACGGCATGCACGGGCGGAGCCTGAATGCCGAGTTCCCGGGCGATGGCCGGTATGTCCGGGTCCGCGAGGAAGTTGTCGTAGTCTTCCGCGTCCCAATCGAAAACCGACCACACCCGGTGCCCGTCGTCGGGATCGAAGTAGACCCGGGCGCCCCGGCAGCCGTGCTCCCGGCGCTTCCGCGCGCCGACGGTCTCGAAGACCTCCAGGAACCGGCCTGGGTCGGCGACCCTCGCGATGGTGACGATCACTGCCCACTCCCCCGCGTCGAGGATTTCCACCAGCCGATCAGCACCGTAGAACCTCCACCCGGATCGAGGTCAAGTGCGGGAAGCCTGCTTGACCTTCAGGTTGGTCGAAGCCTGACGATGGGCGGGTGGACAGCCCAAACTTGATGTCGATCGGCGCTTTCGCGCAGCGGACCGCCCTGACGCCCAGTGCACTGAGGTTCTACGGCGATGCCGGCCTGCTCCCGCCGGAATCGGTCGACCCGGTCAGCGGATACCGGTACTACAGCGACGCCCAGATCGACCGGGCCGTGCGGTTGCGGCAGCTTCGTGAGCTCGGGATGCCGCTCCCCCGGGTCAACGAGGTGCTCGACGCCGATCCGGTGGAGGCAGCCAGGCTGATCGACGAGCGGATCACCGACATCGGCAACGAAAGCCGTTACGCTCAAGGGATAGCCGCCGAATTGAAGGCCGCCTTGAGCACGGGCGCCGGGACTCGGCTGGGCGTCCTTTCCGGACCGGCGCTGGCCGACGCGATCGACCGGGTACTGGCCGCCACCGTCCAGGAGGCGGCCGTGCCCGTGCTGAACGCCGTGTACCTCGAAGTCTCCCCTGGCTCAGCGACCCTCACGGCTACGGATCGATACCGCCTGACCACCCGTACGCTCGCCCTGCCCGAGGAGTCGGCGAGCGAGCCTTGGGCCGCGACTCTGTCCGGCGATGACCTCCGGGCCACGGTGGCCCAAATCCGCCGCAGCGCCCGGATCGTGCTCCATGCGCTGCCAGGGGCACTCGAAATCGAGCTGGGCAACGGGGTGTCCCACCGGGTGGCCATCCTTGCGCTGGAGTTCCCCGACTACCGGCTGATGCTCGACTCCCTGGCGGCGGTGACTCATCGCGTCACCGCCGCCAGGCAGCAGTTGATCTCCATCTTCGACCAGCTCACGACCGACTCCGTCGAGCTTCGTCTCAGCGACGCGAACAGCGTCGAGTTGCGCACCCCGGACGCTCCCGCACGCGACCTCCCGGCCCGGGTGGACGGCGGGGACCTGACGATCCGGTTCCAGCTCACCACGCTCTACCCGGCCATCCTCCAGGCGGTCGGCCCGGACGTGATGCTCGATCTCCGCGGCCCCGACCAGCCCGCCACCGTGCGCTCCGCCGACAACGGCGCGCTGAGCACCCTCGTCATGCCCATCGCCGCACCCGGGAACCGCCCATGAGCGGCACCACGGACACGCTGATGGCCGCCATCGGGCAGGCGGTCACGCGAGGGCGTGAGGGTGACCCCGACGGCGCCCGCGACGAACTGCTGACCATCTGGGAAAGCATCGCCGGGAGCTCCGATTCCTTCCACCAGTGCGTGCTCGCCCACTACCTCGCGGACCTCTACGGCCCGGCCGAGGCGATCGTCTGGGACGAACGAGCGCTCGAAGCCGCCGATCGAGCCGGGGAAGCCGCACCTCAGGTGGCCGGTTTCTACCCGTCGCTGCACCTCAACCTCGCCGACAATTACCGACGTCTCGGCTCGTTCGACACCGCGACAGTGCACGTGTCGAAAGCCAGCGAGTTGGTCTCATCCCTGCCCGGCGGGCCGTACGCCGATCAGCTGGTGCAGTGGATCGAACAGGTCGCCGAGCTCATCACCCGGCGATCGACCGAACCGCTCACGCCCACCGGCGACGGTGTCAAGGAGTGACCCGGAAGCGCAACGGCCGTGCATACGCGCAGAACACGACGCCGGTCCGTTCCTCCGCTTCCTGCAGCGTACCGATGGCAGCGGCGGAAAGGTCCGCGGTGACCAGCATCCGGCACAACTGCTTCGCGCCCGGCCGGGGCACGGAAACCCGGTAGGTCATGACATGCGCGCCGAATTCCCGTTCGAGCCGCTCCCGGATTCGCGCCACCCCACCGGCAGGCACCACGAACTCGTCCAGATCCAGCCCCCGGGGATCGATCTGCCGCAACCACGGGATCGCCGCGACCAGTTCAGTCCACATGCGACCCGAGTGTGCCCTCCGGCGTACCCGTCACGACAGGTACTCCACTCAGGCCGGGCCTACCGCACGTCGTGTGCCGAAGTCGAGCCGCAGGAATCACGGATGACCAGCTGCGTCGGCAGGATCACCGGGCCCTCGCGGTCGGCGCCGGTGATCATGGCCATGACCGCCTTGGCCGCGGCCACCCCGAACCCCGGCTTGTCCTGCGCCACGGTGGTCAGTGCCGGATCGACCACGGACGCGATCTCGATGTCGTCGAAACCGACCAGCGCCAGGTCTTCCGGAACGCGCAGCCCCTCGGCCCTGGCGGCGAGCAACGCGCCGACCGCCATCTCGTCGCTGGCCGCGAACACGGCCGTGGGCGGCTCGTCCAGCGCGAGGAGCCGTCGCATCGCGGCGGTTCCGCTGGCCCGGTAGAAGTCCCCGGTCACCAGGTAGTCCTCACGCAGCGGGAGACCGGCTTCCCGGATCGCCTTGCGGTAACCGGAGATCCGCGCCTCGGCGGGCTGGTTGCCCGGCGGGCCGGTGATCGTGGCGATCCGTGAGTGGCCGAGTCCGGCGAGGTGCCGGACGGCCGATCCCGCGCCGGCGGCGTTGTCCGACATCACGTACGTGGCGTTCGGACCGTCCACGGCGACGTCGACCGCGACACACGGGAGCCCCGACTGCGCGAAGGCTTCGAACGCCTCCGCGTCGGACCCGCTGTCGATCAGCACCAGCCCGCCGAGGTGGTGGCGGCGCGCGAGGTTCACGTAGCCGACCGGATCGGCCAGCGACGCGCCGACCGCACGGGAATCGCCACTGGTGGCCAGCATCAGCAAGTGGTACCCGTGCGCGCTGAGCGCGGATTTCAACCCGATCAGCAGATCCTGCAGATACGGGTGCCGCCAGCCCGGCCTGCGGTGGTCGGTGTCCCAGACCAGGCCGATCATCGTCGATTGTTTCGTCGACAGCGCCCGCGCGGATTCGTTGGGCCGGTAACCCAGTTCCCCGGCCACCCGGAGCACCCGTTCCCTGGTCTCCTCGTTGACCGTTTCCGGCTGGTTGAACACCCGCGACACCGTGGCCACGGACACGCCGCACAACTCGGCGATCTCGCGCCCGGTCGCCATCGCCACCCCTATCCACCGTAAGCGGTTACATCACCCTAGGCAGGCGCACTTTCCCCCGTCAAGCCCGTGGATCGTCCCGGCACGTTACCGTGTTGTTACTTGACGGATCTCGGTCGGCACCGCTGTCATGGACGCCACACATCCCGGGCCGGCCGGCGTGGGAGCCACCATCGGCTTCCCGCTCAGCGCCCGAGGTCGCGTTTCCTCTTCAAGCGCGCAACAAAACAAACGGAGGCCTTCGATGCGCTCCAAAACAATGGCGATCGTCTGCGCCGCGCTGATGGCCGGTGCGGTGATCAGCGGGTGCGGCAGTGAATCCGGATCCGGTGGCAAGACGAAACTCACCATCGGCCTGTTCGGCAATTTCGGCTACACCGAACTGCTCAAGGAGTACGCGAGCACCCACCCGGACATCGAGATCCAGGACCGCACCGCCTCCTACTCCGACCACCACAAGAACCTCGCGGCCCACCTGGCCACCAACAACGGCGCCGCGGACATCGAGGCGGTCGACACCGGCTACGTCGCCCAGTTCAAGGCCACCTCGGACAAGTTCGTCGACCTGAACACCAAGGGCGGCGACCAGCTCAAGGACCGCTGGCTGCCGTGGAAGTGGGCTGCCTCGCTGAGCAAGGAGGGCCAGCAGATCGGCTACGGCACCGACGTCGGCGGCCTGGCCATCTGCTACCGCCGCGACCTGCTGGAAGCCGCCGGTCTCCCCTCGGAACGCACGGAGGTCGCCGCGCTGTGGCCGACCTGGCCGGACTTCATGGCCGCGGGCAAGCAGTTCCAGGCCAACGCCCCCGAGGGCGTGAAGTGGTTCGACGGTGGCCCGACCGTGCTCAACGCCATCGTCGGCCAGGCCGCGACCGGCTACTACGACCAGTCCGACCGGATCACCGTGGGCAGCAACCCGGAGCTCAAGCAGGGCTGGGACCTCGTGGCGGACGCCGTCAACTCCGGCCTGTCGGCGAAGCTGCTCTACTCGACACCGGTCTGGAACACGGGGTTCAAGCAGGGCCAGTTCGCCACCGTCACCTGCCCGGCCTGGCAGATGGCCAAGATCAAGGACCAGGCACCGGACACCGCGGGCAAGTGGGACGTCACCTCGGTGCCCGGCGGGGGCGGCAACTGGGGTGGTTCGTACCTCACGATTCCCAAGCAGGGCAAGAACGTCGACAAGGCCGTCGAACTGGCGGCGTGGCTGACCGCGCCCGAGCAGCAGGCCAAGGTGTTCGCCAGCGCCGGGCTGCTGCCGTCGACGCCCAAGTTGTACGAGGACCCGGCCGTGGTGGGCCTGCAGAACCCGTTCTTCAACAACGCCCCCGTCGGCAAGCTGTTCACCGACGCGGCCAAGCAACTCCAGCCCCAGTACCAGGGCCCGAAGGCCGGTGACGTGCAGACCGCCATCGGCAACGCGATGCAGCGGGTCGAGCAGGGCAAGCAGAGCGGCGACGACTCGTGGAACCAGTTCGTCGGTGATGTCCAGAACCTCTCGAGCTGACCCGTGGAATCACTGGACCGGGCAACCCGAAGGCACCGGTGGGACACCAGGTTCGCGCCGTACGCCTATGTGGCGCCGTACTTCCTGATCTTCGGTGTCTTCGGGTTGTTCCCCCTGCTGTACACGATCTGGGTGTCGCTGCAGCACCGCAACCTGCTCGACGCCGAAGGCGCGTCCTTCACCGGGGTGGACAACTACCAGCAGTTGCTCGCCGATCCGTACTTCTGGAACGCCATGGGCAACACGCTGAGCCTGTGGCTGCTGACCACCGTCCCCCAGATCCTGTTCGCCCTCGGCATCGCCCAGTTGCTCAACCGCAAGGTCCGGACCCGCACGCTGTTCCGGATGGGGGTGATCCTGCCGAACGTCACCTCGGTGGCCGCGGTGACGATCATCTTCGCCCAGCTGTTCGGCCGGGACTTCGGCCTGATCAACTGGGTGCTGGAGCTGTTCGGCGCCGGGCACATCGACTGGCAGGCCGGCACCGCTTCCTCGCACATCGCGATCGCCACCATGGTGGTGTGGCGCTGGACCGGCTACCACGCGCTGATCTTCCTGGCGTCCATGCAGGCGATCCCGTCGAGCCTGTACGAGGCGGCCACTCTGGACGGAGCCAGGGGCTGGCAGCAGTTCTGGCGGATCACCGTGCCGTTGCTGCGGCCGCAGATCATCTTCTCCACGATCATCGCGACCACCGGCAACATGCGGCTGCTCGCCGAGCCGCTGCTGTTCAACCCGGGCACCGCGGCCGCGACCGGTGGCTCGGACCGGCAGTTCCAGACCGCCGCGCTGTATCTGTACGAGCAGGGGTTCACCAACTACGACTTCGGCTACAGCTCGACGATCGCGGTCGTGCTGGCGATCACCACGATCATCGTCGCCGGACTCGGCTACCTGGTGACCAAGCGGATCCAGACGGATTGAGGGAGCCATGACTGCTGTGCTGGACCCACCCGCGCCGGCGCCACCCGCCGGTTCGCGAAGCCGGGTGCGCCGGGTGGCCGGCCGGGTCGCGGGGCCGTGGGCCTACGCCGGGCTCATCGCCGTGCTGGCCGGGTCGGCCTTCCCGGTGTACTGGTCGCTCGTGGTGTCCTCGCAGACGCCGGACGCGATCGACTCGGTGCCGCCGGTGCTGGTGCCGGGTGGCCACCTCTTCGAGAACATCGCCCGGGTCTTCGACACCACCGACTTCGCGCTGGCGCTGACCAACTCGATCGTGGTGTCGGGCACGATCACCGTGTCGGTGGTGCTGTTCTCCACGCTGGCCGGGTTCGCCTTCGCCAAACTGCGGTTCCGCGGCCGCAACGTGCTGCTGCTGGTGATCATCGCGACCCAGGCGATCCCGACCGAGCTCGGGGTGATCCCGCTCTACATGATGATGAGCGAGTTCGGCTGGGCGGGCCAGATCCACGCGGTGATCGTCCCCGGGCTGGTGACGGCGTTCGGGGTGTTCTTCATGCGGCAGTACTTCGAGCGGGCGATCCCGGACGAGCTGCTCGAAGCGGGCCGGATGGACGGGTGCGGCTCGTTGCGGTTGTTCTGGCACGTGGCCATGCCCGCGGCCCGCCCGGCGGCCGCGGTGCTCGGGTTGTTCACCTTCATGCAGGCGTGGAACGACTTCTTCTGGCCGCTCGTGGTGCTGGTGCCGGAGAACCCGACCGTGCAGACCGCGCTGTCCACTTTGGCCAGTGGCTACACCACCGACTACACCCTGGTGCTGACCGCCGCGACGATCGGCACGGTGCCGGTGCTCGCGGTCTTCCTGCTGTTCGGCCGCCAGATCGTCGGCGGCATCATGTCGGGCGCCGTCAAGGGCTGAAAAGGAGAATCTGTCGTGACCATCGCTTTCCCGCCCGGGTTCCGCTGGGGTGTGGCGACTTCGGCGTACCAGATCGAAGGGGCCGCGCGGCAGGACGGCCGTGGTGCGTCCATCTGGGACACCTTCTCGGCGGTGCCCGGCGCGATCGCGTCCGGCGACACCGGCGAGGTGGCCGCCGACCACTACCACCGCTGGGCCGCGGACGTCGAACTGCTCGCCGGCCTCGGTGTCGACGCGTACCGGTTCTCCGTTTCCTGGTCCAGGATCCTGCCGGACGGGCGCGGCCGGATCGAGCAGCGCGGCATCGACTTCTACCGGCGGCTCGTCGAAGCGTTGCTGGCCAAGGGGATCGAACCGTTCGTCACGTTGTACCACTGGGATCTGCCGCAGGCGCTGGAGGACGAGGGCGGGTGGCGCAACCGCGAAACCGCGGGGTGTTTCGCCGAGTACGCCGCGATCGTGCACGACGCCCTCGGTGACGTCGTGAGCAAGTGGACGACGCTGAACGAGCCGTACTGCTCCTCGATCGTCGGCTACGGCGAAGGACGGCACGCACCGGGCGCACGGGAAGGGCATGGCGCGCTGGCGGCCGCGCACCACCTGCTCCTGGGCCACGGCATGGCGGTGCAGGCGATGCGTGCCGACGCCCGGCCCGGGCAGGAGTTCGGCATCGTGCTGAACCAGTCCCCGGCGGTGCCCGTGACGCAGGATCCCGCGGACGTCGCCGCGGCCGATCGTCAGGACTGCCTGCTGCGACGGCAGTTCTCCGATCCTCTGTTCGGCTCGGCTTACTCGGACGAGCTGACGTCGATGTTCGGCGCGATCACCGACTTCTCGTTCCGCCGTGACGAGGACCTGGCGATCATCGGCGAGCCGCTGGACTACGTCGGCATCAACTACTACTACCGGCTGCACGTCGCCGACGCGCCGCACCGCGAGCCGGATCCGGCCAAGCGGACCGCGCACGACATCGGCGTGGACACGACGCGGTTGCCGGACGTCCCCCGCACCGGCATGGGCTGGCCGGTGGAACCCGCCGGGCTCACCACCGCGCTGACCGACCTCACCGCCCGCTACCCCGGACTGCCGCCGATCTACATCACGGAGAACGGCTGCGTCTACCCCGATTCGGGCACCTTCGAGGACCACGACCGCATCGCCTACCTGCAGGACCACCTCGCCGCGGCCGAAGCGGCGGCGACCGCCGGCGTCCCCCTGCGGGGTTACTTCTGCTGGTCCCTGCTCGACAACTTCGAATGGGCGCACGGCTACAAGCACCGGTTCGGCCTGGTCCACGTCGACTACCCGACCCAGCGCCGCACCCCGCGCGCGAGCTACCACTGGTACCGCTCGTTCCTCTCAACCGCCCGGGAGTGAGGACGCCGAGGGGAAGGAGAAGCTGTGTTCACCCACGAGCTTCACTTCCGGCTGATGAAACATGAACAGACAAGAATATCACTCATGTTATTGCGTGCACGTGCATTCGCTCATGCATTATGGCGCTGGCCAGCGTTACTCCGAAAGCGTGATACTGGCCACGAGACACGGGCTGGAACCTGCCCTGACCTGCAGGTTCATTGTTGTACAGCGTAAATTACGTCAAGTGGTTCAACCATAAACTCAGGGAATGCCTTTTGCTGGATCGCCAACTGTGTTTACAGTGGCCCACTCTCGGATTCAGAACTGTTCTCGAGAGTTGTAACACAGGACCCGAGGTCAACGACCTCAATCGGTCGGGCTTACGGGGATCGGCCCCAGATGTGCAAGATCCAGGGCCGATCACACGACGCACTCAGGAGAAGATTCTGAGCACGCCGTCCACCGCCTGAGCGATGGCCAGTACCACCTGTCCAGTGGTGACGACGCGCCGGGCCTTCTGGGCCCGTCGCTCGTCGTCCACCCGAGGCTTCTCACGGGGCGGAGTGGGTTCACTACCCTCCGCGTCCGAGTCACCCTCGGCGTGGTGCTTTGCCATGTTCGGCCGTCTCCTTGTCTCGAGAGATGCGTTCGACCCCTCGTACGAGACTTGGTCGACTGCGACTGCCGAGACGACGGACCGGAATGGTTGGCGCCATGCCAGAAGGCCCGAAACCTCCGCCCGCCCGACTTCTCACAGAGAAGTCGGGCCGACGAGAAGCGACGGTACGTAACGATCACGGTGATCGGAAATTATTCGAGTGTGACCTGCATCACGATAACCAGGGTTAACTCTCGACGAATGGATCGTTTTACCAGGTCAAACCCCTTTGGGCACACTGTGACTCACGCCAGATGATTCACTGTTCGTGAGGCGTGGGCCGCGCTTGCATTCCCGATCGGGTGCCTTTGCGTAGGCTTCCTAATTGATAAGCGCATGCTCATCCCGCTTATACTCAGCAGTAACTTTTCTAATCGAGGAAAAATCGCAGAATGCCTGCGGTGCGCACACTTTTGCATGCTGGAGACCGATGCCTTGCGGAACTGGATCGGCCCCGACCGCTGCTGCCAGCCGGCGAGTTCCCCCTGCCTGCCACGGCATCCAGTGATCCACCCGGGTCGCGAGGCGAGGAGTCGTCGCTGGGGGGCTCTGCCGGTACAGTGCGAGCACCTCTTCGCGTCACTGCTGCGCCTTCGCCATCTTCGGCTGCGGAGGCGACATGCACGCGTAGTTGCCTGATACCAGGCAGAAGTAGTGCGGCATCCCGGGGAAGGTCTCGCCGCGCGCGGTGTGCCGGTCGAGGCGCCTGGCGGGTCCATCCAGCGCGCTCCGCCCCGCCGCCCCGGAGCTTGAGCCCATCCGGGTCGGCGCTTGACCCGGCGATGACTGTCCACACTGGACCATTGAAATACCAGGCCTTCGTCCTACTCGGCAGTGGCCGCACTCCATGGCAGGCTGAAGCGGGGGCCGCCGGGCGCCTTTGCCGTCAACGGGTGCACCGCCTGGCTTTCGTCGAACCACAGGAAGGCGTCGTACCGGTCCCCCACCACGGTGGGCACGTAGTTGCCCCAACGTTCCCGTTCCGGGTGGTACACCACGCCGATCGCGCGGTGCGGCAGGTCGGTGGTGAGCAACTCCGGGCGGTCCGAGCGCGGGAACACGAACGACGCCCGCGCGGGTGCGCTGCGGTGCAGCACGTCCTCCAGCGAACCCGCGCGGCCGGGCGGCACGGGGAGTTCGCGCATCGGCGCGCCCCACGAAGCACCGGCCACGACGGTCCCGTGGTGGGTGCCGAAACCCACCAGCACCACCTGGTCCACGCCGTAGCGCTGCCGGGCGAGCTGCCCGATGGTGACCATGCCGTCCTCCCCCATGTCGGTGGCTCGCGCGTCACCGACATGGGTGTTGTGCGCCCAGACGACCGCCTTCGCACCCGGCCCGTAGTGCTCGAGCAGGCGGTCGAGCGAGTGCGCCATGTGCTGGTCGCGGACGTTCCACGACTCCCGGCCGCCGGCGAGCATCGCCCGGTAGAAGCGTTCGGCGCCCGCGACGACCTCGCCGTTCTGCCAGGCCCGGAAGGCCTCGCTGCCGTCCGCCGCGGCCCGTTCGCGCAGGCGCACCAGCAGGTCGACGACCTCGTCCTGGCAGCCGGACGGCACCAGGCGCGTGGCTCTCGCGTAGTCGCGCCCGTCCTCGCCGAAGGGCTCGAAGCAGCGGTAGGCGGCCAACGCCGCGGGGACCTCCGCCGGATCGTGTCCACGCAGGTGGACCAGGATTTCCCGCAGGGACTCCCAGAGCGAATACACGTCCAGACCGTGGAACCCGGCTCGCCCGGCCTCGTCCAGCCCGGCGTTGCGGGCGCGCAGCCACCGGCAGAAGTCGGCGACCTCTTCGTTGGCCCACATCCACGCCGGCCACCGCTCGAACGCCGCCAGCGCTGCGCGTGGCTCCTCCAGGCACCGCACCGCGCGATCGACGCGGTCGCAGTCGGGCCAGTCCCCTTCGACGGCGACGAAGGAGAACCCCTTCTCCTCGATCAGGCGCTGGGTGAGCAGCGCACGCCACCGGTAGAACTCGTGGGTGCCGTGGCTGGCCTCCCCGAGCATGACCACCCTCGCGTCGCCCACGCGGTCCACCAGCACGTCGAAGTCGCCCGCGTCCGCCAGTGGCGCGGCGAGCGCGGTCACGTCGTCCCGGTACATGACTTCCGCGTACCCGCTCGGCCACCCGCCGAACCCCGCACGCCTAGGTGTACTCGGCCGAGTCCGCCCGTGCCGCCAGGGGCCCGGGCGAACCCCCGGTCGACTGAGCCCTCTTCGATTGCTATGAGTGGGGCATTACTTGCGTTGATTGCAAGTAATGCCCCACTCATAGCATTAGCCGCCTGGGCGCGGCGGTCAGCGCCACATCCGCGGGTCGTGCGAGGGGTCGGCGTACATCGGCGGGCAACCCTGCTCGACGGCTTCGGGGCGCAGTTCGTAGTGCCACGGTTCGTTGCGGTAGATCTGGCACAGCCCATACCGGGCGCCGTGCTTGGAGAGCCACGCCCTGGCCTCGGCGCGGCCGATGTCGACGGCATCGCCCGACACGTGGGCGGACGTGCCGGGGGTGGCCACCCATCGGGCCGCTTCCTCCGGCGAGCCGTACTTCGAGACCGCCCGGCGGAGCAGTTGTTCCTGGTACTCCGGCGACCGCCAGCCGCCGTTGACGAAGATCCGCACCCCGTCGGCCGCGGCGTCGGCGGCGGCCGCGCGCAGCGCACCGAGCAGCGCCGGATCGAGGTTGGCCACCGCCGGGGTCGCGTCGTCGAAAACCGGCACGGGCTCGGGAACAGCGCCGTCTGCCTTGCCGAGGACCCGGATTCGTTCGCTGGAGAGCATGCCTCCACTCAAGACGGTGCGGTGTTGCCCGCCCGTACGTGCTTTTCGATATGCCGCCGATATGCCTCCGCTCGTAGCATCGGCTCATGCGTGTGCTGGTGGTCGAGGACGAGCCCTACATGGCCGAGGCCATCCGCGACGGCCTGCGCCTGGAAGCGATCGCGGCCGACATCGCCGGTGACGGCGACACCGCGCTGGAGCTGCTGAGCCTCAACGCCTACGACATCGCCGTGCTCGACCGCGACATCCCCGGGCCGTCCGGGGACGAGATCGCCGAGAGCATCGTCGCTTCCGGTGACGGCATGCCGATCCTGATGCTGACCGCCGCCGACCGGCTCGACGACAAGGCCACCGGGTTCGGGCTCGGCGCCGACGACTACCTCACCAAGCCGTTCGAGCTCCGCGAGCTGGTGCTCCGGCTCCGGGCGCTCGACCGCAGGCGCGCCCACAGCAGGCCGCCCGTGCGGGAGATCGCGGGCCTGCGGCTGGACCCGTTCCGCCGCGAGGTCTTCCGCGACGGCCGCTACGTCGCGCTCACCCGGAAGCAGTTCGCCGTGCTCGAAGTCCTCGTCGCCGCCGAGGGCGGGGTGATCAGCGCCGAGGAGCTGCTGGCGCGCGCGTGGGACGAGAACGCCGACCCGTTCACCAACGCCGTGCGCATCACCGTCTCGGCGTTGCGCAAACGCCTCGGGACGCCGTGGCTCATCGCCACCGTGCCCGGCGTCGGCTACCGCATCGACACCGGAGGCGGGGACCGTGGATAGGGAACCCGGGCTGAGCGTCCGCCTCAAGCTCACCCTCAGCTACGCCGGGTTCCTCATGCTCGCGGGTGGCCTGCTGCTCGCCGTGGTGTGGGTGTTCCTGCTGCGTTACGTGCCCGAGGAGATCTACTTCCCCGAGCGCGGCGAGCCCGGTTGGCCGGGTACGCCCGGCCCGCACGTGCCCGACCGCTCCGACCTGGTGGCCGCCTTCGGCCCGAAGGTGGCCGCGGTGCTGGTGGTCCTGCTGCTGTTCGGCCTCGTGGGCGGGTGGGTCCTGGCGGGCAGCATGCTCGCGCCGCTGCAGCGCATCACCAACGCCACCCGCCTGGCCGCGAACGGCTCGCTGTCCCACCGGATCCACCTGGAAGGCCGTCAGGACGAGTTCCGCGAACTCGCCGACGCCTTCGACACCATGCTGGCGCGGATCGAATCGCACAACGCCGAGCAGCAGCGGTTCGCGGCCAACGCCTCGCACGAACTGCGCACCCCGCTGGCGATCACGCAGACACTGCTCGACGTGGCCCGAAGCGACCCGGACCGGGACCCGGGGGAACTCGTCGACCGCCTCCACTTCGTCAACACCCGGGCCATCGACCTCACCGAGGCGTTGCTGCTGCTCAGCCGCGCCGACCAGCGGTCGTTCGACCGCGACCACGTCGACCTGTCCCTCATCGCGGAGGAGGCCGCGGAAACGCTGCTCCCGCTCGCCGAGAAACGCGGCATCACCATCGAGACCTCCGGCGACATCACGCCCGCCGTCGGCTCCCACGCGCTCCTGCTGCAACTGACGACGAACCTGGTGCACAACGCGATCGTGCACAACCTGCCCGACCAGGGCACGGTGTGGGTCACCACCCGGGTCCACCCCAAGAGCGTGGTGCTCACCGTCGAGAACACCGGCCAGAAGCTCAGCCCGCAACTGGTCTCCACGCTCGTCGAGCCGTTCCAGCGCGGCACCCGGCGCATCCGCGACGACCACGCCGGAGCCGGGCTCGGCCTGGCGATCGTCAAGAGCATCGCCCAGGCGCACGACGGCACGCTGAACCTCACCCGCCGGGCGGGCGGCGGGCTCCGCGTCACGGTGCAACTGCCCGCCGCGCCGCCGCCCCAGCCGACGGTCAGCGGCGCCGAGCCCGGTGTTCGGCGATCACGGTGAGCACGTGCCGGGCCAGGACGGCGCCCGCGTCGGGTCCACCGGCCGCCGACGCGCGCGAAGACATCCCGGCGATCCGCCCGGGCCCGGTCAGCACCGGGATCAAGGTGGTCTCGACCCAGGCGGGGCTGAGGTCGGCGTCGTCGACGAGCAGCGCCCCACCGGCCGCGACGATCGGCTCGGCGTTCAGCCGCTGCTCACCGCCACGCAGCGGCAGCGGGACGAAGGCGGCCGGGAGGCCGACGGCGGCCAGTTCGGCGCAGGTCATCGCCCCCGAGCGGCAGACGACGAAGTCGGCCGCGGCGTAGGCGTACTGCATCTCGTCGACATAGGGGACGACGACGTAGGGCGGGTCGCCGTCCGGCACCTCGACCACGTGCCGCGGCCCGGTGATGTGCAGCACCTGCACGCCGGCCGCCCGCAACGCGGCGGCCGCGCCGGACACCGCGGCGTTGATCGTGCCCGCGCCCTGCGAACCGCCGGTGACCACGAGTACCGGCCCGTCGGTTCGCAGGCCGAACCGCTGCCGGGCGGCGGTCCGCAGCGCGGCCCGGTCGAGCCCGGTGATCGCCCGCCGCAGCGGGATCCCGATGGCGGTGGCGTTCGGGAGCCGGACGCCCGGCGCGGCGGTGAACACGCGCCTGGTCAGCCGGGCCGCCAGCCGGTTGGCCACGCCGGGCAGGGCGTTCGCCTCGTGGACGACGATGGGCAGGCCCCGCCTGCGGGCGGCGAGGTAGGCCGGGGCGGCGACGTAACCGCCGAAGCCGACCACCACCTCGGCGCGCACGCGGTCGAGCACGGCTCCGGCCGCCAGCACCGAGTCGCGCAGCTCGCCCGGCATCTGCAGCAGGGCCCGGCTCAGGCCGCGGGGCAGCGGCACCGGCGGGATGAGTGCGAGCGGGTAACCGCGGGCCGGGACGAGGGTGGTGTCCAGGCCGCGGACCGTGCCGAGCGCGGTGATCTCGGCCGTGGGCTCCACCCGCCGCAGCGCGTCGGCGAAGTTCATCGTGGGCTCGATGTGCCCGGCCGAATGGCCACCGGCGACGACCACGCGCGGTGCCGTCACGCCCGTCCCCCTCGCCGAACGGTCTCACCGGCGTGGGACCCGGTGGCGGTCAGCTCGCGCAGGAACCGGGACGAGGTCCCCCGCTGGTCGAGGTAACCGCGGCGCCGGTAGAACTCGTGCGCGTCCTCCCGGCGGTCCGCGCTGGTGACCTCCACGCGCAGGCACCCGCGACTCGCGGCGAACAGCTCCGCCGCCGTCACCAGCTGAGCGCCGACACCCCGGCCGCGCACCCGCTCGGCGACGACCAGCGCCACGATCCGCCCCCAGGAACCGGCGCGCTCGAAGAACGGACAGGTGTGCACCGCGACCACGCCGAGGACCTCACCACCGGCGTCGGCCACGTAGACCGCTCCGGCCGGATCGCCGGCCCAGGCCCGGATCCGGGCCGCCGTGGCGGCGGCGCTGTTCCCGGGGTAGCCCAGCTGGTCCAGCAACTCGGTGACGGCGACGGCGTCGGCCGGGTGTGCCGGTCTCGTCTTCATGCTCTCCCCCGGTGGTTCGGCTACGTGATGGGAAAATCGAAATAGGTGGCCGGGTAGGGCTCGTCCGCCAGCGTGTAGTGCCACCATTCGCACTCGTAGGCGCGGAACCCGCAGGTCTCCATGATCGAGCGCAGGTGCTCCCGGTTCTCCGCCTCGACCTGCGTGATCCCCGGCGCTCCGTGGTGCGAGATCGAGTCCATCAGGTCGTGGCCGCCACCCATTTCCGCGAGTTCGCCGGTGGCCAGGTGGAACAGCGTCAGGTCGACGGTGCTGCCCCGGGTGTGCCCCGATTTCCGGGCCACGTAACCCCGTTCGAACATCTCGGCCTTGTCGATGTGCGGGTAGTGCCGCAGCTTCGTCCGCCAGTCCTCGGGCTGCCGCGACCAGTCGACGAAGCGGTCCACGGCCCGTTGTGGACGGTAGCCGTCCCAGAGCAGCAGGCCGAAGCCGAGTGACTCGGCCTTCTCCCGCACGCCGTCCAGCGCCGTGCACAACGCCTTCGTGCCGACGATCCGGTTCGCCTGGTACCCGTCCACGGGTTTCCCGGTGAAATTGTCCCAGGTGGCGTACTTGGCGTCCCAGCGTACTCCGGGCACCAGCTCGTCCACGAAGGCGAAATCGTCGTTCATCGCAATTTCCCGGTCAGGCTCAACGACACCAGCCGGTCGATCACCTCGGCGAGCGGCATTCCGGCGGCCGCCATCATCCTCGGATACCGGCTGTAGGAGGTCATCCCGGGGAAGGTGTTGACCTCGTTGAGGATCACCGTGCCGTCCTCGGTCAGGAACAGGTCCACCCGCGCCAGCCCGGAGCAGCCCAGCGTGCGGTAGATGGCCTTCGCCGTCTCCTGCACGAGTGCCCGGGTCTCCTCGGGGATGTCCGCGGGAACGGTGATCGTCGAATTCTCGGAACCGCTTTCCGGATTGTCCTCCTGGTGGATTTTGAAGAACCCGTGGGACAGGGTGATCTGGTCGACCTCGCCCGTGATCAACTCCAGTTCGTTGCCCAGGACGGCGCACCCGACCTCGGTGCCGACCACAGCCTCCTCGATCAGCACCTTGGAGTCGTACTGCCTCGCGGTTTCCACCGCGTCCGCCAGTTCCTCTTCGCGGGTCACCTTGCTGACGCCGAAGGACGACCCCGAACGGGCCGGCTTGACGTAGACGGGATAGGTGAGCGATCCGGGGTCGACGCTCTCGTTCGCCGGGACGGTCCAGAACCTCGGCGTCGGGATGCCCGCGGCGCTGGTGACCACGTACGCGAGCGACTTGTCCATGCACAGCGCGGAACTCTGGATGTCGCAGCCGACGTAGGGGATGCCGGACAGTTCCAGCAAGCCCTGCACCGCACCGTCCTCGCCGAGCTTGCCGTGCAGCACGGGCAGCACGAGGTCCAGGCTGATCGCCTCGAACTTGCCGTGGCCCAACGCGAGGAGCCCGCGGACGGTCCGGTCCGGCGACAGCACGACCGGGCGGCCGTCGTCCTCCCAGCCCGTGTCCGGGCCGTCGCAGAGCAGCCAGGCCCCGCCCTGGGTGATCCCGATCCAGAATGGTTCGTACTTGTCGGTGTCGAGGTTCTTGGCGATTTCCCTGGCGGACTTGACCGAGACGGGGTGTTCCTCGGAATTTCCGCCGAAGATGATGCCGATTCTCATATCCAGTGCTGCTTTCTGCTTTCGAAGTCCAGGCAGTTGACGATGGAGCTTTCGACCATGTCGGCCAGCGCGTGGTCGGTGTAGTAGGCGGTGTGCGGGGT
The DNA here is from genome assembly GCF_017875555.1 of Amycolatopsis magusensis. Taxonomy (GTDB): domain Bacteria; phylum Actinomycetota; class Actinomycetes; order Mycobacteriales; family Pseudonocardiaceae; genus Amycolatopsis; species Amycolatopsis magusensis. The sequence continues at coordinate 7,727,462 of NZ_JAGGMS010000001.1, forward strand.
GATGAGCACGTTCGGCAGTTTCCGCAGCCGCAGCAGGAGTTCGCTCTCGATGGGGGCATCGCGGCGGTCGGCGTAGAAGATGCCGTCTTCGCCTTCCAGGACGTCCAGCGCCGCCCCGCCCAGAGCGCCGCTTTCCAACGCGGAAGCCAGGGCCTCGGTGTCGATGAGGGCACCACGTCCGGTGTTGATGACGTACGCGCCGGGCTTCATCGTGTCGATGCGCCGTCGATCGAGGAGGTGGTGGGTTTCGGCGTTGAGTGGCGTGTGGAGCGTCACCAGGTCGCTTTGCCGCACCAGTTCGCCGAGAGGAACGTATTCGGCGTTGGTTCCGGGGCGGATGTCGTGAGCCAGGATTCGACAACCGAAGCCCCGCAACCGGTCCATGACCGCCGCACCGATGCGTCCCGTTCCGACCGTGCCGACGGTCAGGTCGCGCAGTTCTTTCCCGCGTTCCTCGTTCAGCCGGTAGTCATGGGCGTCGGTGCGCCTGAGGGTGGACTGGGCGTTGCGCACCGCCATCAACATCAGCATCAGCGTGTAGTCGGCCACGCTGTCCGGCGAATAGGCGACGTTCCCCACCGAAATGCCGACGCTCTTCGCGTACTCCACGTCGATGTGATTGCAGCCGACGCTCCTCGTGGAGACGTACTGCACACCGGCTTGGCCGAGAGCGAGCAGAGTGCGCTCGGTGATCCGGGTTTTGTGCCCCACACTGATGCACCGGTTCCCGGCCACCAGCGCGACATTGGCCTCCGACACCGCGTCCTCGACGAGGGTCGGTGCCACCCCGAAGCGAGGCGCCAGCTGCCGGAACAGGGCGGCCTCGTCCGGCTCGCACCCGTAGACCGTGAGGCCCATCCCCGGCGCGGTGGCGAAGGACCAGGACGCCGGCGCCCGGGTGCGGCGGGCCGCCGTCCGTGCCGGTTCGCGGTAGGTCATGACCGCAGTCAAGACGCCACGGCGTTGCCGTCCCGTATCCGGTTTCCGATACGCGCACGATAAGTTACCGACCAGTAACTCAGCTGAAGGTCAGGTCCTGGTGGTTCAACCCCCGAGTGCGCGCGTAGACCCGTCCCTTCGCCGAGTCCACCCAGGCTCGCAGCTCACGGTGGTCGACGTCACGTTCGTGGCAGATCTCGAGGATGCTCGCCGTGGGAACGTGCCACCCCGCTGTCTCGTTCGGCCCGAGGTGCGCGGGAAGTGACGAAGACCAGGCGGCCGTCCGTGGCGCTTCGAGGGTGAGCCCGTTCGGGAGCTCGAAACCGAACGAGGTGACGGCCGCGTCCGCCTGCCCCTGGTTGGCGACTTCGACGATGGTGTGCGATCTGCCGACGGCGCCGGTGAACACGGGCGTGCCGTGCGCGACGGACACCTCGAGTCGCGGGATCGACCGGCGCCACGTCCACACCTGCCACGAGAGGGCGAGGACACTCATCAGCAGCGCCACCAGGGAAATCGCCAAGGTCATTTCACCACTCCCCCTGCTGTGGACCGGACTCCGGCCAAGGGCGCGCGGACTGGCCGGTCGCGAAGGCGAGGAGCCGGGCCTTTTCCTCGTCGTCGACCAGCGGCACCCTGGTGACGAGGCGGTCCGGGTTCTCACCGGCGGCCCGGACGAACGCCTGGTAGTGCTCGGCCAGCCGGTGGATGGTGGCCTCGTCGAAGAGGTCGGTGTCGTACTTGAGCGCGCACCGGATGGCGGTGCTGTCCCGGATGAGTTCGAGGGTCACGTCGAACTGCCCCTCCTGCTGTGGCACGTCGAAGGCGGACAGCCGCAGCCCGGCGTGGTCCATCTCGGCCCCGTGGCCACCGGCCGCGAGTGAGAGCAACTCGGCGCCCCGGCGCGCACTGATCAGGGAGACCAGCACCGGGAACAGGCCCGGCGCCCCGGACGGCGCCAGGTTCCGCTGGAGCAGCACGGACGGGTAGTCGGCACGCGCCACACCTTCGCGCAGTTGCCTGCCCGTCTCGTGCACGACGTCCCGCAGGGTCCACTCGGGCCCGTACCTCGCGCGAAGCGGGATCGTGTTCACGAAGTACCCGGCCACGCCCTCGCGGTTCAGGCCCATGGTGGAAGCGGCCGCGCACCCGGTCAGGAAGTCGCTCTGGCCGGTGTAGCGGTGGAGCAGCGCCTGGAACACGCCGATCAGGTAGCGGGCCGGGGTGGTCCGGACGGTGCGCGAAGCGGGAGTCAGCTTGTCAACGATGTCAAAAGGCATCTGGAACACGTGGGAGGCGCCCTTCAGCCGTTGCCGGGCTGGGCGCGGCCGGTCGGTGGGCAGGCTGAGGGTGGTGCCGGCGCCCGCGCACACCTCCTTCCAGTACCCCGCGAGCTCGTCCGCCCGTGGTGAGTCCAGGAGGCGGCGCTCGGCGGCCACGAAGTCGTCGTAGGTGCTGCGCAGTGGCTTCCAGTTCACCGCGCTCCCCGCGAGCGATGCCCGGTACGCCTCGAACAGGTCGTGCAACACCAGTACCTGCGACGGCAGGTCCAGCGCGAGGTGGTGGGCGGCGAAGACCAGTACCGAGTCGTCGGGGGTGCGGCGCAGGAGCACCAGGCGGGCCGGAGCACCCGCGGGGAGGTCGAACGGGCGGCTCGCCTCAGCGCGGACCAGGGCGGCCAAGGCGCTCTCGGTCTGGTCGCCCACGTCGCGCACATCCAGGGCCAGCAGCCTGGCCTCGCTGATCAGCCGCTTGGGCACCCCCTCGCGTTCGGTGAACACCGAGCGGAGCACGTCGTGGCGGTCGACGGTCGACTCCACCGCTTCGGCCAGTACGGGGACATTCAACGCGCCGTGCACGCGGACGGCGTAAACGACGTTGTAGGCGGCACTGTCCGGTGCGACCCGGTTGAGGAACCACAGCGCCTCCTGCCCCAGCGAGAGTGCACGTTCCATCGTCTTTCGAGCTCCCTGCGTCGTGGGCGGCCTGGACGTTCGACAGGTGCGGACCAGGTGGGCGGGCCGCCATTCCCGATTCGCCGATCTCGTCACGTGAACGGCCCGAGACCACCTTTGCGCGAATTCGGCGCAGCCCTGCCTGCTATCGATACTAAGCCGGGCGAATACGCCGGCGGTTGACCACCATTGCTCGGTATCAGCCGGATGTTGCTGCTCACCCGTGCTCGGGGTTCCGCCGAATCCGGTCCCGGTACTGCGAAGGCGCGCACCCGACCCATTTCCGGAACACCCTGGTGAAGTTCTCCGGCCTGGGAAAACCGCACCTCCTGCCGACGTGGCTCACCGGTTCGTCATCGATGGCCAGCAGGTGACAGGCGGCGCTCACCCGGATGCGGGTCAAGTGCTGCAACGGTGTCTCGCCGACGGATGCGGAAAACCGGCGCAGGAAGTGGAAGCGGCTCACACCGGCTTCCTTCGCAAGCTGGTCGAGTGTGATGTTGTCGTGCAGATTTTCCTTCATATGGGCGATGACAGCACGCAGCCGAGCTGGGTCCAGGCCGCCGGGTCGCCGATTTTCCGCGATGTGCGGAGAAAGGAGATAGGCACCCAGATAGCGGGCCGCACTGATGGCGTACTGGTCACTCGCCCCCGTCTCGCGGGCGCGGACCAGTGCGCACAGGAGCGTCGCCAGATGGAGGTCCCGGGCTTTCAAGGAACGGAATCGCGTGCTCTGCGAAGAATCGGCGACCGCGGGCTGAGCGGCCTCGTCGAGAATGGCCGTGGGCAACTGGACGTAGGCGAGTTCGAAAGTCGAGCCGAATGGCGGTGTCGCGCCGACCCTGACCGGTTCGGAAGCCGTGATCCAGCGGACCTCCCCCGGGATCAACGTGGTTCCCTGCCACTCAACGCCTTCGGCGCGGCAGGATCCGCGCAACGGGGTGATCATGGCGAACTGCCCGTCGGGCACCCGGTACAGCGGGCCCGCGCGTTCGGCGGGCCCGCGCCGCCGTTCGGCCGTCAGCGATTCCCACGAGAGCATGTCCTGATGTGCCAAAACAGGTTCCGAATCGAGTAGGGCGGCGCGTTGGGGGTGCGTGACGTCCGACCGGGGGTGCTGATCAGGCGTCGCCCCGGAAGGCCCATCGATCTTGATCTTACGCGAGCCCGCGGGCGTGCTCGGACAGTTCGGGCACCACCACTCCTCGAATTTCCGCCGATCGCGGAGTGCGCGATCCGCTCCTCCCCGTTATAATTCCTGATTCCGATCGGCGCCAGAGGCCCGTCCTCGTGCGGCGGCGTGCTGCCGGTTTCATGAGTCGCTGAAATCATTGCCCGGACCAGCACGAAATAGGTAGCTTCGCACCAGTCGGTCACAGTCCATCGGCGAGAATTCCAGACTGATCGCCGGTTGTTCGAGCGAAGCGGCCTTCCCGGCGAGTCTCACCGGGAAGGCCGCTTTCGCGCTTATTCGGGAAGGTCGTAGTCAGCGCTCACGGACTCCCAGGCGGGCGGGCAGAAGGCCGTCGCAGGGTTGTTCGGCTGCGTCCACACGCTGAAGAAGACCTGCCAGTCACCCCTCGTCGACTTGCACCGGACGCCCACGCGGAACGCGATGTCGTGGCAGGTGCCCCCGGCCCGGTCGGAGAGGCGCCAAATGGGGTCGCAGTTCGCCATCGCCTGGATCGAGGACTGCGCACTGCCGGTGGTGGTCACGGTGGTAGCGGATGCGGTGCCCGCACCCAGGGCGGCCAAGGCGCCGACCGCGGGCAACATGGCCAGCGCGAACAGAGACTTCCTCATCATTCTCCTTTACCTAGCGGTTGGAACGTTCGAAAAGATAGGAAACATCCCTGTCGCCCGGCTGTCGCCGCGACGCGAACGGAGTGAGCGGCCGCCGCCGGCGGCAATAGTGCTCGTACCGGGCGAAAATGGTCACGGCTGTTCGGCCAGATCCCATCGAAACAGCGGCCCGCGCCGTTGCCGAGGCCTTTCCGGCCGGCAGACCGGGGCTTCGCGGCGAACGACCGATTGACCGACCGATTCGGCGGCGGCCCCGGGGGCGGACACTGGACGCGTGAACCGACGAAGTGAGCGCCGATGACCGACCCCGCGACGACGAACTGGCCGAGCCTGCGGGTTTCGGACTGGACCCCCACCCGCGACACCCTGCACATGTGGACCCAGATCGTGGGCAAGATCCGCATGGCCCACACCCCGCTGGTCAACCACTGGTGGCAGGTGACCCTGTACGTCAGCCCGCGCGGGCTGACCACGTCGGCCATCCCGCACCGCGCCGGGGCCTTCGAGATCGAGTTCGACTTCCTCGCCCACCGGCTCGAAGTGCGCAGCAGCGACGGCGGCGTGCGGGGCTTCCCGCTGCGGCCGATGCCGGTCGCCGAGTTCTACCGCCGGATCCTCCACGTGCTCGGCGAACTCGGCGTCGAGGCGCCGATCCGGCCGCACCCCAACGAGGTGGACCCGGCGATCCCCTTCGCCGAGGACCACGTCCACGCCTCCTACGACGGGGAAGCGGCCACCCTGTTCTGGCGGCAGCTGCTGCAGGCGAACCGGGTGATCGGCGAATTCCGCTCGCACTTCGTCGGCAAGGTCAGCCCGGTGCACTTCTTCTGGGGCGCGATGGACCTCGCCTGCACCCGCTTCTCCGGGCGGCCGGCTCCGCCGCACCCCGGCGGCGCGCCGAACTGCGGGGACTGGGTGATGGTCGAGGGCTACTCCCGGGAGCTGTCCAGCTGCGGGTTCTGGCCCGGCGGCGGTGAGGAAGGCGCGTTCTACGCCTACGCCTACCCCGCCCCCGAAGGGTTCGCCGAGCAGCCCGCCGGCCCCGAAGGCGCGTTCTACAGCCCCGAGTTCCAGCAGTTCCTGCTGCCCTACGAGGTCGCCCGCGCCGCCCCCAACCCCGACCGTGCGGTCGCCGAGTTCCTCCACGCCACCTACGAAGCCGCCGCGGACCTCGGGAACTGGGACCGCGCCGCGCTGGAGGACAACCCCTTCCGGTGGCACGGGACCGCGGCGCCCCGGAGCAGCGGCTGAACCCGGCTCAGCCGGTCTCCGGCGGCCGGAGCCGCAGGTCGCCGTCGAAGTCGATCCCGGCCAGCTCGGTGCGGGAGGCGATGCCGAGCTTGGCGTAGACGTTGGCCAGGTGGTGGCCGACCGTGCGCGGGCTGATCAGCAGCTGTGCCGCGATCTCCCGGTTGGTCAGCCGGTCCGCGGCCAGCCGCGCCACCCGCAGTTCCTGCGCGGTCAACCCGGCCGCGGTCGGTGGAGCGGCCACGCGGGGAGCGGCCCGGCGTTCGGTGAGGGCCTGCTCGCGCTCCGCCCGCGCCCGCAGGGGTCGCGCACCCAGGCGGTCGAAGATCGCGGCCGCGCCGGCGAGCTGGAGCCGGGCGTCGGCCCGGCGGCGGGCGCGGCGCAGCCACTCCCCGTACGCCAGCCGCGTGCGGGCCAGCTCGAACGGGTGACTCCCCGCTCCTTCGACGGCCAGCGCGGCCCGGAACGAGTCCTCGGCCGTCGGTCCACTCCGGACGAGTGCCCGGAGCCGGTGAGCGGCCAGCCGCGCCCAGGTCGCGCCGGTTCGCCGCGCCCACTGCTCCACCATTTCGACCGGCAGCTCGACGCCGTCGCGGCTGCCGACCTGAACCGCCGCTTCGACGGTGTCCACGGCGGCGAACAGCGCGAAGGTGGGGTGCGCGGCCTCGTGACCGGGCTCGACGAGGCACCGCAGGTCGTGCAGTGCCTCCTGCGGACGGCCGTCGAACAACGCCGCCCGGCCGCGTTGCCAGTACGCCGAAGCGCTGAGCGCCCGCACCCCGCGCGGAACCGAAACCCGCAGGATCCGGGTGGTGAGTTCGTCGACGGCGCGCACCTCACCACGGGCGGCGGCCAGGACGCTGAGGCAGGCGCGGCTCTGCGTGGCGACGTGGTCGGCCCCGACCTCCTCGGCCAGCCGCAGTGCCTCGGCCGCCGCGGCTTCGGCGGCGCTCCACCGGCCCGCGGTGGTGTCGAGGACCGCGATCTGGGCCAGGACCAGCGCCAGCGCGGGGAGTTCGTGCCGGCGCCGAAGCTGGGCGGCCTGCACACGCAGCACGTCGAGCAGCCCGCCTTCGACGCCCCAAGCCTGGACCAGCGGCACGGGCGGGAGCAGTTCCCACGCGGCGGTGCCGAGCCGATCGACCGTGTCGCCTGCCAGGTCCGGGGTGGCCGGGGCGGCCTCACCGGTCTGGTCGTAGCAGGACCACCAGTTCCGCAGCACGGGCAGCAGTTCCGACAGGGCCGGGTCGGCGCCGGTGTGCACGGCCCGCACCCGCCGCAGCGCCTGCTGCTGCAGGTCGGGCCGACCGGCCGACCACGCGGCGCGGACCGCCACCGTGCCCAGCTCCACCGCGCGGCGGGCCTTGGGCACCACGGCCAGGTCGGAGACCAGGTAGTGCTGGGCGCGCTCGGGCATGCCGTAGGCGAATTCGAGGATCCCGCGCAGCCCGCCGCTCAGCCGGGCGACGGACTCCACCCCGTCGCAGCGTTCCGCCTCCTCGAGCAGTTGCCGTGCCGCCTCGGCATCGCCGGAGTCCCACGCGGCGCGGGCGGCACCGGCCAACCGGCGTGCGGCCGCAGCCGGGACCGGCGACAGCTCCGCCGCCCGGCGCAGGGCGCGAGCCGCCGTCGGGCCCGCGCTGCGTCGCAGGCACTGTTCCGCGGCCTGCTCCAGCAGGGCGGCGACGTCCTCGTCCGGCCCGTCGGCGGCCGCGGCCAGGTGCCAGGCCCGTTCCTCGGTGGCGTTCGCGGGCAGAGCGGCGGCCAGCGCCCGGTGCGCGGCCTGCCGGTCCAGGAAGGGGGCGCCGTCGTAGACCGCCGCCCGGACGAGCGGATGCCGGAACTCCAACCGGGCCCCCGAGGCACGCAGCAGGCCGGCGCGCAGAGCCTCCTCCCAGGTGGAGCTGTCGACGCCCCAGCCGGCTCCGGCCCGGTGCAGGAGGTGGCGGTCACCTCGGTCCTCGGCAGCGGCCAGCAGCAGCAGTGACCGGGTCGCCGGTTTCAGGGCCTCGACCCGGGTGCAGAACGCCTGCCGCAGCCGTGGTCCGACCGGCATCGGCTCGCCGGACAGGAGCGGGGCCAGCGCGCCGTCGGTCTCGCGTTCGAGGGTGGGCAGTTCGTGCAGCGCCAGCGGGTTGCCGCCCGCCGCCCGGACCGCGTGGTCGACCAGCGCCCTATCGGCGCTCGGCGCGACGGCGTCGACCAGGCGTCGTGCGTCCTCGTCGGCCAGGCCCGCGACCTCCATCGACGGCAACCCCTCCCACGGTCCCGGCGCGGGGTTCTCGTGCCCGGTGAGCAGCAGGACCGGCTCCGTCGTCACCCGGCGCGCGAGGAAACCGAGGCACTGCGCGGTCGCCTCGTCGACCCACTGGGCGTCGTCCACCACGACGAGCACCGGCCGCTCCCGGGCCAGCCCGCTGATCAGCGACAGCACGGCCGCGCCGAGGAGGAACCGGTTCGCCGTGTCCGAGCTGAGCCCCAGCGCCCCGCGCAACGCCGCGGCCTGCGGCGCGGGGAGCGTGTCCAGCCGGTCCACCACGGGCCACAGCAGTTCGTGCAACGCCGCGAACGCGAGCCCCGCCTCCATCCGGGTGCCCCGGCACCGCAGCACCGTCGCCCCGGACGCCATCCCGGCGGCGTGGTCCAGCAGGGCCGTCTTGCCGATACCCGGCTCGCCCCACACCACGAGCCCGGAACCCGCGCCGGCCGCCGCCCGGTCCAGCAGCCGCTCCAGGGCCGCGATCTCGGCACGTCGCCCGAACAGCTCCATGTCTGCACCCCTGATCCTCGCGCCCGGCCGCGGTGGTGCGGCCGGGCGGGTCATCCGTCGTCGTCGGGAAGCCGGTCGAGGACCCGTTCCAGCGCGGGTCCGATGACCTCGAGCTCGGCGTCGGTAAGCGCGCTGAAGAAGTGCTGCCGGACGGCGGCGACGTGCGCGGGAGCGGCCGCGACGATGGCCGCGCGACCCGCGTCGGTGAGCCGGACCATCGATCCGCGCGCGTCCTCGTCGCACTCCTCGCGGGCGACCAGGCCGCGCTTCTCCATCCGGATGACCTGGTGGGAGACGCGGCTGCGTTCCCAGCCGACCATCCGGCCGAGCTCCCGCGCCCGCAGCAACCCGTCCGGCGCCTCCGACAGCGGCACCAGCAGCGTGTACTCCGCACCGGACAGCCCCGCCGATTCGACCAGCCGTCGCTCCATCACCGCGGTCACCCGGTGCAGCACGCCGATGATCCCGCGCCACACGAGTGCTTCCCGCTCGTCGAGCCAGCGCGCCTCACCCATGCGCCCGAGCCTAGCAGCTTTGTTGACGCGTCACGAAAACCTGATATATGTAGACGCGTCAACAAAGCGCGACGATCCTGACGACCGTCCTTCCCAGTTCAGGAGCAACCCGATGAGTGACCTCGTGTTCGGCCTCGACAACTTCGGCGACGTACCCGAAGACGACGCCGGCGTCCCCGTCTCCCACGCCGAGGCGATCCGCCAGGTCGTCACCGAGGCCGTCCTCGCCGACGAGATCGGCGTCGACGCCATCGCCCTCGGCGAGCACCACCGGCCCGAGTACGCGATCTCCACGCCCGAAACGGTCCTCGCCGGCATCGCCGGGCGCACCTCCCGCATCCGCCTCGGTTCCGGCGTCACCGTGCTCAGCTCCGACGACCCCGTGCGGGTCTTCCAGCGCTTCGCCACCCTCGACGCGCTCTCCTCCGGCCGCGCCGAGGTGATCCTCGGGCGCGGTTCGTTCACCGAGTCGTTCCCCCTGTTCGGCTACGACCTGGCCGACTACGAGGTGCTCTTCGAGGAGAAGCTCGACCTGTTCGTCCGGCTCCTCGACGAGAAGCCGGTCACCTGGTCCGGCACCGTGCGCGCCCCGCTCGAGAACGCCGACGTGTACCCGAAGACCGACTCCGGGCGCCTGGCCACCTGGGTCGGGGTCGGTGGTTCACCGCAGTCGGTCCTGCGCACCGCCCGCCACGGCCTGCCGCTCATGCTCGCCATCATCGGCGGCCCGCCCGCGCGGTTCCGCCCGCTCGTCGACCTCTACCACCGCGCCACCGAGCAGCTCGCCACCCCCGCGTGGCCGATCGGCGTGCACTCCCCCGGCTTCATCGCCGACACCGACGAGCAGGCCAGGGAAGTCCACTACCCGCGGTACAAGGTGATCCGCGACCGCATCGGCGAGCAGCGCGGCTGGCCACCGCTTCGCCGGGAGGAGTACGAAGCCGACCTCGACCACGGCTCGCTGTACGTCGGCTCGCCGGAAACCGTGGCGCGCAAGATCGCCCGCACCGTCCGCACGCTCGACGCCGGCCGGTTCGACCTGGTCTACGCCACGGGTTCGCAGCCGATGAGCGCCCGCCTGCGGGCCGTCGAGCTGTACGGCACCCAGGTCATTCCCATGGTCCGCGACCTACTCGCCGAGGCGAAATGAGCACCACCGTCGCGATCCTGGGGGCGGGCAAGGTCGGCACCGTGCTCGCCCGGCTCGCCGTGGCCGCGGGGTACCGGGTGCTCGTCGCCGGTTCCGGCGACCCGGCGAAGATCGCGCTCATCGTGCAGGTCGTCACACCCGGCGCGGTCGCCACGACCGCCGCCGAGGCGGCCGCGCGGGCGGACATCGTCGTCCTCGCCCTCCCGCTCGGCAAGTACCGCACCCTCCCCGCCGACGCGTTGCACGGCAAGCTCGTCGTCGACGCGATGAACTACTGGTGGGAAACCGACGGCATCCGCGACGACCTCACCGACCCGCGTACCTCCTCCAGCGAGATCGTGCAGGCTTTCCTGTCCGGCGCCCGGGTGGTCAAGGCGTTCAACCACATGGGCTACCACGATCTCGAGGACGGAGCCCGCCCGGCCGGGGCACCCGGGCGCAAGGCGCTCGCCATCGCGGGCGACGACGACGCCGACGTCACCGCGGTCGCGGAGTTCGTCGACGCACTCGGCTTCGACCCCGTCCGCGCGGGCCCGCTCGCCGAAGGCGTCCGCTTCGAGCCCGGCACCGAGTTGTTCGGCGCGAACGTCGACGCCGCCGAGGTCCGCGCGAGGCTCGACCGGTTCGCCGGCTCCGCACGCGGCTGACCCGCCCCCGGTGTGAACGGGGACGGGTCAGCGGGTGTCACGAGTGCTGCGAGATGACGGCCGGACGCGCGGCCGCCGCGGTTCCCGCCGTGGGCACCGGCAGGGGGTGGGGCGCGATGTCGAGGTCGGCGTTCGGGAGCACGCCGTCGACGAGGTACTCCTTGCCGATCCGCTGGGCCTCCCAGTTGATCATCGACGGGTGGCTGCCGAACAGGCAGTGCGTGCCCGCGCCGCGCTCGGTCACCAGCACCGAACCGGGCAACTGCTCGTGCATCGCGACGGTGTTCGCGTACGGCGTCGCGGAGTCCCCTTCGACACCGAAGAGCAGGATCGGCGGCAGGTTCCGCCCCGACGGCACGATGCGCTGGTCGTGCACCGGCCAGTTGGCGCAGGCCGACGGAATCGACACGTTGTACCAGGCGAAATCGCTGGTCTTGGCCAGCTCGCCGAAGTCGCGTTCGATCCTGGTCCGGTCCGTCGGCGCGTCGGAGTCGACGCAGGCGATCGAGATCATGCCCGCGATGGAGCTTTCCACCGCCGCGCCACCCGATGGGGTCGCCCAGTCCAGCACGGCACGATCGTCACCGCGCAGCACGTAGTCGGCCATCGCCTTCGCGAGCGGTTCCCAGTAGAGCTCGTGGGACAGGTTGGCGATGTAGACGTCCATCAGCTCCACCGCGCCGACGTTCTTCAGCGGCCCGCGCGGCGCCTTCCGGAAGTCGCCGAGCAGCTTCTGCCAGGCCGCGTTCACCTCGTCGTGGGTCTTGCCGAGGTGGAACACGTTGTCGTACTGGGCGATCCAGCTCAGGTAGGCGTGTTCGCGGGCGACTCCCGCGGCGACCTGACCGGTCGAATTGTGGTACCACAGCTGCGGTTCCACCGGATTCATCGAGCTGTCGAGCACCATCCGGTCCACCCGGTCCGGGTACCGCTCGGCATACGCGCTGCCGAGGTAGGTGCCGTAGGAGTACCCCAGGTAGCTGATCTTCTCCTCACCGAGCAGCGTGCGCACGCGGTCCATGTCCTGGATCACGTTGCGGCTGCCGGTGTGCTTCAGCTGCTCGCCGTTCTTCTCCGCACACGAGCGGGCGAAGGCCTTCCAGCGCTCCCAGCTCTTGTCCCGCTCCTCGGGGCGGTCCGGATCGGGCTGCAGCTGGCGCCAGTAGTCCTCGCCGACGCAGCTGAGCGGCTGGCTGTGGCCGGTGCCGCGGGAGTCGAGGCCGACGATGTCGTAGGCCTCGAGCACTTCCCGGGGCAGCCGGGTGTGCCCGGTCGCGTCCGGAGTGGACAGTTTGCCCGCCTGCATCACCGCGGAACCCGCCGGGCCGCCGGGGTTGACGAACAACACGCCGCGCCGTTTCGCCGGATCGGTGCTGGCGTGTTTCGAAACGAGCACGTCCATCCGCGCGCCGAAGGGCCGCGAATAGTCGAGCGGGACGCTGACCGTCGCACATTTCAGCGCCGGGTACACCTGGGCGACATCCGCCGGGCAGGCCCCGAAATCGAGCTGCCCAGTGGCGTGGGACGGTGTGCTGACGGCCGCCGCGGTGCCCATGGTGAGCAGTGCGGTCAGGCCGATGGTGAGCAATTTCCTCATTCGAACCCCCAGTTCGATCGGACCCGGGGGACTGTAGCGACAACACCCGGGCGGCCCGTCCGCGCATCCGCCGATCCATTGGTTCGTTCCCGGTTTTCCAGCGCGTTTAAGGCAGGCGTGAAACCACCCGGGGTTGCCGCTGTCCTCCGCCCCCTCCGCCCACGGCCTGATGCGTGCGTAAGCCACCTTGCCCGGCTCGACCGGCGAAGTCACCGGCCGCTCTGCGCGCTCCTGCCCTGGATCGCCGAGTTGCCCAGGTCGTTCTTCGGCAGCGCGCGGGCACCGGACACCGCCGACGTCCAGTCGCCGGTGGTGGCGACCGCGGCGAAGTTCGAGTGGAGCAGCACCATCAGGGTGTCGTGGACCTGTCGTGCCGAGACGGAGCCTGCTTCGTTGGAAAGGTGCACGGCGCCTGTCGCGTCCCTCAACACCTCGACGGTGAAGCCGAGCGGCTCGGCGGAGGCGGCGGTGGCGAGGACGCAGTTGTTCGTCATGTAGCCGACCAGTGTGATCGTGTCGATCTGGTGTGCTCGCAGCCACTCGGTGAGCCCGGTGTCCGCGAAAACGCTCGAGAAGCGCTTGACGATTTCCGTGCCTTTTCCAGTGGCACGCTCCAACACCGCGGGGTGGACCGCGGCCGCCTCGGAGCCGGCCGCGAAGACCGGGGCGTCCTGGGGAAGTTCGTGGCGCACCGTCACAACGGGAACGTCGTTGCGGATCGCGACATCGATCGCCTCGACGAGATTCGCGCGGGACTCGTCCCGGGGCGGGTACTGCACGGCGAGCGGCCGGTCCTCGTCGAAGTACTCGAGCTGCGCGTCGACGACAACGAGGGCGCGGCGGGGCTGGGTTTCCAAGGTGCCGATCTCCGTTCCGGGAGGGGTGCGGTCACGCGGACCGCCTTGAACGGGTCCACCGTGGCAGGGCGCGGCGGGCTAGCGTGAGTGGCGCACAAGTCAACTATCGATGGGATCGCGCCAAGTATGAAGATCGCTGTCCACGCCTTCCACGGCATCACCACGTTCCACCTCGCCGCCCCACTCCTCGTTTTCGACGAAGTGTCCCGTCAGGGGCTCGCCACGGACTGGAGCACCACCGTGTGGAGCGCGGACGGGCGGTCGATCCGCACGTCCGAGGGCCTCGTGGTCGACGGGCTCGGCTCCCCTGCGGTCGCGAACGCGGCCGATCTGGTCGTGTTCCCCTCGTGGCCCGCGGATCTTCCGCCGCCGCGGGAAGAACTGGTCGAGGTGGTCCGGGCCGCGCACGGGCGCGGCGCCGGTGTGGTGGGCCTGTGCCTGGGCGCCTTCCCGGTGGCGAGCGCCGGGCTGCTCGATGGGCGGAGCGCGGTGACCCACTGGGCAGCCGCGGCGCGACTCGCCGCCGGTCATCCGGAGGTCGCGGTGCAATCCTCCGCTCTCTACGTCGACCACGGCGACGTGCTCACCTCCGCCGGCACGGCGTCCGCGCTCGACGCCTGCCTGCACCTCGTCCGGCAGCGCCTCGGGGCCGCCGCGGCGACGACGGTGGCACGGCACCTGGTCATCGCACCGCACCGGGAGGGCGACCAGGCCCAGTACATCGAGCGCCCGGTGGCCGAGCACGTCGGCGCGACCGACCCGATCGGCACCACCCTGGAATGGGCGGCTGCCAACCTCCACCTCCCGCTCTCGGTGGAAGACCTGGCCGGCCACGCGCGGATGAGCACCAGGAACTTCGTCCGGCGGTTCCGCGAGACGACCGGGAGCAGCCCGGCGCGCTGGGTCACCGCCCGCAGGCTCGACGAGGCACGCAGACTGCTCGAAGTGACCGCGTGGACCGTCGCCCGCATCGCCGAGACGTGTGGCTACGACAGCGTCGTCACCTTCCGGCAGAACTTCGTCAGGGCGTACGCGACCACGCCGACGTCCTATCGGCAGCGATTCGCCGGCCTGGTCAGCAGCTGACCGCTACCGGCCGGTCAAGCCCACGGGCTGCACTGCACCACCTGGTTACCGCTGTCGACGGTGCAGGCCCGGACCTTGAGTCCCTTGATGTTCACCCCGGCCTTCGAATGCGCGCTGCTGGTCTTGGAATCCCCGTTGCCGCCCTCGGCCTTGCCGAGGATGCGGGTGGTCCACTCCCAGGCGGAACCGTTCTGCCAGTGGTAACCCACCTCCATCCGCACGCCGTAGCCGTCGGCGGCGCGGTCCCACACAGTGCCTGAGAGACTCACCTCGTAGCCCTCCCACTCCACCCCCACCGCAGCGACCGCCGCGAAACTCTGGTCGGTGTCAGCCACGCGGCCGTTGGGGTACGGGACGTAACCGTTGTCCCAATGGTCGGGGCGTGCCGCCGCCGGGGTCGCGGCCAGGGAGAGCGCGGTGCCGGCGATGACAGCGGTGATGGTTCTGCTCGGACGAGTTGCCACGGATTTTCCTTTCCTCGAGCCCGCCCTACCGGATCAGATGTCGGTGAGCCGGGCTTTGTAGATCCACTTTTCCTTCTGCTCGCCGACCGGTTTCGCTTCGACCGGCTGGTTCGGCCACACGAAATCGACCCACGAGCTGCCGTACTTGTTCCCCAGGGTGTCGGCGGTGTAGATACCGCGGCCCGAGCGGTGCTTGGAAAAGGACTTCACCTTGGGCGTGGGGTATTCCCAATCGATCCGCGGCCGCCCTCCCCCGGACTTGTTGATCCTGAACTGGGATTTGCTGCCGGTCGCCCACAGGTACTGGGTTTCGGCCAGGTCGGGCTGGAGGTCGTGCCCGTTTTCGAACTTGTTGTTCGTCAGGCTGCGGTGCTCCAGGTAGGTGAGCGTGGTACCCGTCCCCTGCCCGCTGACCTCGTAGGCGAGGATCTTGTTCCCTCCGTAGATCCACAGGAGCCTGTCGTTGTTCTGGTCCAGGACGACGCCGTGCGCCTCACGGAAGGCGTGGGGGCCGCTGATCTTGACGAGCGGGCCGGGACGTTCCGCGGTGGGGGCCTGGAACAGCAGGAAGCTGCCGCCGGTTCGCTCCCCCGGCGGCCCGGGGTCCTGGTCGTCCAGTCCCGCCGTGCCCACCACGATGACGGCATCCGCCGTCGGGAGATATTCCAGGGAGTGCGGGAAGTTCTTGAGCCCGGTCGTCCAGCCGAGTGCCGCCGAGTCGCTGGTGCGATGGATCGTCACCCGTCCGTCTTCCTCGTCTCCTCCGCAGACCAGGAACGCGGGAACGCCGCCGATCTTGCGGAACTTGCACTCCAGCGGCGCCCAGCCACCGGTCGGGAACGCCGAAAGCGGCGCACCGAAGACGAATCTGTCCTTCCCGTTCTGGTCCTTTTCCAGCTTTATGTGCCCCGTCCAATAGGTCTCGATGACGTGGTTCTGCACATCCAGCAGAGCCAGGTGGAAATCCTCGAGCAAAGCGCCGCCAACCGCCTCGGCTCCGCGCGCGGAGCCGGCCAATGCGCTGATCGGCACGGCCGCGACTCCGGCCGCGAGCAAACCACGCAACAACTGCCGTCTGTCCAAGCTCATGACGTCCTCCCTCGACCGGAACCGGGTGGCACTACGACGGTCGCTTTCACCCGCACCCACCCACAAGTTGACGGTAGTGACGACGCAGCCGGAATCGTGTGGGTCGTTCACCCCGCAAAAGTCCTAGCTGCTCTCTGGATCGGAAATACCTGATCCGGCTCCGCCAAGTCCGGCGGTTGCAGCAGTGTCGGGCCGGCGGACTCCGGGGCAGGGGATTCACCGGCTGTTGAAGAGGCTTGCTCGCCCGCGCCGCTGCCCCTGTAATCGATCGGTCCAGGCGGGTCCCGCGGCGAAGTCGAGGAGTTCCATGCGCACGGCAGCAACCATTCTCGGACTGATCACGGCGACTGTGCTCGCCGCCACCGCGCCCGCCGGCGCGGCGGCCGGTGGCACGCAACTCGATCCGCCACCCGGACTGGACCGCATCGACCAGCGTGACCACGGCCGGTCGGGCACCTACTCGTGGCGCACCACCGGCAGCGAAGTGCACGCCTACGTGCTCGGCGACCTGATCGCGACCACGCACACCACCTTCGGCGGACGGGCGGCCAACGGCCCGGACTTCACCGGCGCCCCGGCTTGCCAGCCGATGGACAACCCGGGCACCGGCCTGGCCAGCGTGGTCGGCGGCACCCGGCACGGGGTGGCCAAGGAAGTGCGCATCACCGGCGTACGGGTCACCGCCTGCAGCCACACCACCACCTCGGAACGGCTCATCCAGGGGCTGGACTGGGTCAGCGCGAACGCCATCAAACCGGCCGTCGCGGTGCTCAACATTTCCCACAATGCCGACCCCGCCGTGGACGAGGCCGCACTCCGCCTGATCCGCAGCGGGGTCACACTGGTCACCACCTCCGGCATACAGGACCACGTCACCGGTGACCGGGACCCGACGCGGATCTCACCGGGCCGGGTGCCGGAGGCGATCACCGTGGCCTCGAGCAGCCTGATCAACTTCTTCGTCTCCCGCCAAGGCCCCGGAATCGACCTCTACGCCCCCTTCTCCGACATGGCCATCGGGAGCGGCAGCGACGAGTACAACCTCGCGACCAACGAAGCCGGCGTGGCAGCCGGTGCCGCCGTGCTCGTGCTCTCCGAGCACCCGTCGTGGACCCCGGCCCAGGTCCAGCGCGCCTTGATCGACCACGCCACACCCGGCGCGCTCAACCCGGCCCCGCTGAACGGTGCACCCAACCGGATGCTCTACGTCGGCCCCTGACACCGCCCGCAAGCCCGGTGCGATGCCTGGTGCCCGCCTCCGCCCAACCAGACCGGACCCCAGGTAACCGGTCTACGGTGCCGGGCGATTGGCGCACGTCCCACGCCCGATGATTGCGTCGCTCTGGGCTTGCGTGCTCTGGTTCGCCTCAACTCCGTGGCGGTCGGCGTAGTCGCGGAACCAGTCGAGCGCGAATCGGAGCGAGGCGATGCCGTAGTCGAGCGTGGCTCGCTGGTGTGCCGCGACATCGCCGAGTCCTTCGGGGATGTCCATGGTGTCGAGTTGTTCGTTCAGTTGCGAGAACTTGGTGAGGCCGCTTTCGATGCGGGCCTCGATGCGGTGGAGGACGGACGCACGCGATCACCGTTCGCCACCTGGCGAGCCATACGTCCGGCCTGCCCGACTACTTCGAGAAGCGTCGCTCCGGCCCCAGCCTGTACGAGCACCTCCGCGCCGGCCGGGATCAGGCGTGGAGCTTCGAAGACGTGCTGAGGATCGCCCGAGAGCAGCAACATCCTCATTTCGTGCCACAGGACCTGACGGCCACCCGGCAGAAAGCCCGCTACTCCGACACCGGCTTCCAATTGCTCATCCGCATCGTGGAAGCGGTGACCGGGCGCTCCTTCGCCGGCCTGCTGGCCGAGCGGATCACCACCCCGCTCGGCCTCACCCGCACCTGGCTCCCCGGACAAGCCCGGTCAGCCACGGACACCACGGCACCCTTGTCACTCCACACCGGACAGCGTCGAGTCGAGCTGACCTCGATGATCGAATCCAGCAACGACCTGGTCAGCACCACCGGGGAGCCTCTCACCTTCCAGCGGGCACTGCTCGCCGGCGAGGTCTTCGACCACGCCCGCTCGGCGGAACCGCTCACCGAGCGGCGGAACAGGCTCCGCAACGCTACGGGCTCGGTACCATGTTCTTCGACGTCGGCCGCCTCATGTCCGCGGGCCGCCGACCACTCACGCTCATCGGCCACTCCGGCGTCACCGGGACCTGGTCGTTCCACTGCCCAGAACTCGACCTGCACCTGGCCGGCACCGTCGACCACACGCACGGGCAAGCTCTCCCCTTCCGCCTCATGGCGCAGCTGCTCCACACCTGGCGACGGTGACCGCCCTGGCCGCGTCTTCTCACGTGGACCACGACCGATGGGCCGAGCGGTGCTCGAACCCGCAGCCAAGGGGTTTCGGAGTTGGAGGACTCCTCGCTCAGGCGACGAAGCCGAAGCCATCCATGCGAAACTGGACTTGCCCGCGGACTGGCCTACGGAGTCAACCTACGATCCCGCGCTGGTGCACCCTCCGCCCTCACGACGCCCTGACCGCCACTGGCGGCGACGATCGCTTGGGTGACCGGCGGCTCCCGCCGCTGATCGATTCGGTCACCGCAGGGAGCCGACATACTGGTGCGCCTCGCGTGCGACGTCTCGCCAGAGGGCGAGCGTCGCCGTGCGGTCTCCCAGGGCGGGGAGCTCGATCCACTCCCGCATTGTCCGGTTGCCCATGACCACCTGCTCGGCCCGTCCGGTGGCGATGAGCTCCCCGACCCGGTCGCCGGGGACCTTCACGATGAGCTCACCGCGGTGTCCGAGGAAGGCGAAGATCTTGCCGCCGACGCGGAGCCCCGGGCTGCCGAACATCGTTCCCATGGCGACGTCTCGATCGTCCGTGAAGTCCTTCGCGATCCGGTCGAGCAGGTCGCCGTTGGGTATGTCAGCCATCGATCTTCCCGGGTAGCACGCGTTCGAGGGCCGCGACGGAGCCGTCGACGGCAAGTCCCATGGTCATGGCCGTCCGCAGGGGCACCGCGCCGGTGAAGAGTGCGACGAACACCTGCGGCGGCGCGGTGATCCTGGCGTCGGGCCGGCGTTCGGTCGAGCAGGGGCGTACGTCGATCCGGCCACGGTCGGCGATGATGTCGCAGCCGTCGCCCAGGTCGCCGAGGCGCACGACGCTCGCCGGCTCGTCGGGTGTGGTGTCCGTGCACAGATGGCGCAGCGGCAGCGAGAACCAGTGCACCCGGAACGCGTCGTCGTCCGGCGGGGCGGCCATCAGCGGGGCGCCCCAGCGGGTCAGCTCGCGGACCACGCCCCCGAGGTCCCTGCCGCGGTCGGTGAGCGTGATGAGCGTGGCGGCGACCGGCGGCGGTTCGTCGTGGCGGGCGATCAGCCCGGTGCTCTCCAGGTCGCGGAGGCGGTCGGCCAGCAGGTTGCTGGCGATGCCGGGCAGCCCGCGGCGCAGATCGGAGAAGCGGCAAGGGCCCTGGGTGAGCAGCTCGCGGACGATCAGCAGGGTCCAGCGGTCGCCCACCAGGTCGAGAGCGCGTGCCATCGAGCAGTACTGGTTGTAGGAACGCACGTCGGCAGACTAGCAGCATGGTTGCCAACCTCTACCAACTGGTTTAGTTTTTCAACCACGTTCCGAGGCGAGGGAGAGCACCATGACTGTGGTCAGCGACAGGGCACCCGCCGTGCTCAGGGAGTACTACCGGATCCTCACGGGCGGGATCGAGAGCTACGGGGACGGCCGGAACCTGGCACCATTGCTCGCCGAGGACCTCCACTTCGAGGGTCCGATCGCCGGGCAACGGACGGGGGCCGCTCCGTTCCTGCGGGGAGTGCGGGGGTTCATCGCGAACATCCAGGAGATCGACCTGATCCAGGAGGTCCACGACCCCGACGGCGCCGCCGTGTGCTACGACGCCCACCTGCCCGAAGGCACCTCTCGGCTCACCGAGTTCTTCACCTTCGCCGAGGGGAAGATCCAGCGACTGTGCATCCTGTACGACCCCGCCGACTACCTCGCCAAGGGCGGCGCCTGACCCGGGGTCGGTTCGCCCGATCCTTGGGTGCTGCGAGGTGAGCAAGTGCTGGAGCGTGGCTGGGAGCGGGTCGACCAGCGTGCTGTGACGTGGCCGTGGGTCTGCCTGGCGCTAGCGGATCGGGGGGCCGCCGATGATGCGGGAGAAGGCCTCGAAGCGGAGAACGCCGTTGATCGCCAACCCGCCGATCATCCCGGTCGCGGGCTCCTCTGGCCAGTACCGGCGAAAACCCAGCGATTGCTGGCCAGCGCGTCGTTCGGTTCGGGGCGCGGCCCGCGGCCGTGACGCCGGGTGAAGTCGAACGGGGTGTGGACCGACGTGGTCCAGCCCCGGCTTGACAGGTCCTGGGCGGAATCCGGCCGTGGTTCCCGGTCGAAGAGGGCGAGCAGGTCCACGCCGATCTGCTGCTTGGTCGACGAGTACACGGGATTGTCGCGGACCTCCGGCTGTTCCCAGCCGACCTTGACCTCGTACGCCAGCGTGCCGCCCGCCGCGGACAACCGGTCCACCGTGTCGATGAGGCCGCGCTCCGCGAGGTTCGGCAAGTAGAGCAGCACCCCTTCCGCCAACCAGGTGCACGGCACGGCCGGATCGAATCCATTGCCGAGCAAGGCTTCGGCCCAATCGGCGCACAGGTCGGCGCCGATCGGCCTGCGCACCACCTTCGGCGTGGCACCCAGACCGTCGAGCACCTCGTGCTTGAACGCGAGGACCTCGCCCCGGTCGACCTCGAAGACCGAGCAGCCGGGCGGCCAATCGAGGCGGTAGGCGCGCGTGTCCAGTCCCGCCCCGAGCAGGACCACCTGACGTGCGCCGGCGCGGGTCGACTGAAGCAGGTGATCGTCGAGAACCCTGGTGCGCAGCCCGAAATAACGCCCCAGCCGGCCCCACAGCGGATTCGCTTCCCCGTCCGGCACCTCCTCCGGCCGCACTGGCCAGCCCGCCGAACTTCGCGCGCCACGCACAAAATGCTCCGCGTAGACGTCCTGCGCGAGGGCGTCGGGGCGACGCGTTTCGATGGCACGGGCCGCGGCGACCATGAGAGCGGTCAGGCCGACGCCTCCGTCGACACCGCTGTGCGCGGGCTCTGTGCTGACCACGTCTCCTCCATCTCGCCGAGACGTACCCAGGTCTCCGGCCGGTCATGGGTGGTGGTGCGAGCGCCGTACAGCACCCGCATGAAGCGGAGGATTTCCTCGTCCCGCAGGTGCAATCCGGTGGTGCAGTCGGCCAGAACCGTGATGTGGTAACCCTTCTGGAACGCCGTGCGCGCGGTGGAGTCCACGCAGACGTCGGCGTAGAGCCCGGCGAACACGAGGTGCTCGGCGCCGCGCCGGGCCAGGTGCTGCTCGAAGCCGGCGCCGAGGAACGCGTCGAGGCACGCCTTCTTGGTGAACACGTGCTCACCTGGCGCCGGGGAGACGGCGTGGAACTCCGCTCCCCAGGTGCCCTCCAGGCACTTCGGCGGCTTGCCCCGGGCGGCGTCCCGGCGCCGCCAGCTCGGCGGCTGGTATTCGACGTCGCCGAGGAACCGGACGAACACCACCTCCGTGCCGTGGGCCCGCGCCGTGTCGACGGCGCGGGCCGCGTTGGCGGCCACGGTCCGCAGTGTGGCCAGGTCGCCGCCGTACCGCCCGGCGACGACCTGGCCCGCGCAGAAGTCGTTCTGCAGGTCCACCACGACGAGCACCGTTCCCGGTCTCACCCCGGCACCGGCTCGGCCTGCGGCTCCAGCACGTCGAGCAACGCCTCGACCAGGGCCGTGGTCGAGTGCTGCCCGCCCGCGTCCGCGGTGGCGGCACCCTCGCTCCAGATCGTGTCGAGGGCGCGTTCCACCGTGCGCACCGCGTTCGCGCAGCCGCCGTGCCGCTGCGCGATGGCCGCCGCCGCGCGCACGGTCGCCACCGGGTTGACCGTGTCGCGGCCTGCCAGGTCGTCGGCCGAGCCGTGCACGGTCTGGTACTCCACCAGCCCCGACACCGCGGGGTGCAGGTGGGCGTTCTCGGTGAAGCGGTTCTCCTGGCGTTCACCGCCGAGCTTGTCCAGCAGCACCACGTGCATGATGTCCGCCCACTCGTTGCTCGCGATGACCAGCGTCCGCGCGGGCAGGCCCTGCTCGATCAGGTTGCGGTTCACCGTGTCCGGCTGGCACAGCCGGATGTCCACCCCGTGCCGCCGGGACAACGCCGTGACCCATTCGTCGAGCGCGCCGTCGAGCAGGTGGAACTTGTAGGCCATCAGGACCTGGTCCGCGCCACCGTCCGGCCAGTGCCGCCGGGCCCGCCGCAGGGCGAACGCGACGATCTCGCCGGTGATTTCCCGGCTGAACTCCATGGTGCGGGTCACCACGCCCGGGGTGTGGCTGTTCTCGCCGGTGTAGAAGCCCTGTGCCTCGTCGCGCACCAGCAGCAGCGAACTGTCCTGGCCGTCGATCAGGTCGACCTTCACCGCCCGCAACCGCTGGCGCACCAGGTACAGCGACTGCGCGTTGATCGCCGTGCGGAACACCGCCTCGGTGCCGCGGGCCGCCAGCGTGCGGCAGAAGTGCTCGTAGTGCTCGGCGTCCTCCTGGGTGTGGCGGCGGATCCGCTCGACGCTCTCGGCGCGCAGCGAGACGTAGGAGTGGTAGGCCCGGGGCGAGCGCACGACGTCGAACTCGACCGCGTGCAGTTCGCCGAGGCGGCGGAGCACCCGTTCGAACACCTCCGCCAATTCAGGACCCGTTCCGCGGCCGACCGCGAGCCCCACAACCGGATTCGGCATAACGGTCAAGCCCCGGCCTGCCCCACGAGCCGATCACCGGCGATACCGGCTTTGTCCGCGCGGTAGTAGTCCTCGATTCCCTGGACCCATGCGGCCACGGTGATCTCGTCCTGGGCATTGGGGCCGAAAGCGTCGAAAAGCGCTTCGATGTTCGCACGCTCGAAACCGATGGCCGTCATCAGCGCGAGGAAAACGGGCCGTTCGATGAGCCCGTCGCCGTCCGGGTCTCCCAGCGCGGCGAGCGAAACCGCGAAGTCCTCGATGGTGGCCTCGAACCTCTCCGGCGACAGCACGCACGCGGAGTACTCCTCGAAGGTGATTCTGTTGTCCTGGTTGACGTCCAATTCAAGGGCGAGAGTGGCCCAGTACCGCCGGAACGCCGCCCGCATGGCCTCCTTGCTCGCGGTACCGGAACCGCTCGCGGCCTGCACCACGCGCTCGGCCATGATTTCGAAGTCCTCGGCGCTGAGGTAGCCCGAGCCGTCGGCGTCGAAAAGGTTGAAAACGAGCTGGACCCGGTCGATCGCTTCCGCGCGCATTGATTGGTGCCTTTCTTCGCAGCCTGGACGAGCAGGCGAAATCCGCTTGAATAGCGGCCGGTGAATACGGCCTCACTATGCCAGACGGGGCACCTCCTGCCCATGGCGGAAACGGGCATCACTGGAAAGGGTGAACTCACGCAGGTCCGCCCGCATTACGACAAATGAGTACCGCGTTCGGCTGGTCGGGAGAACGGCCCGGTGCGGCCCGGGCCACGGCACACTCTCGGTCTCACCACCGCGGCCGCGCATCCCCCCGACCGGCACTCAACCGCCCCGAGGCGAACTCTCCACGAACCCACCGTGACAACAGGAAATTCGCATTTGGGCGAGTTGCGCTCAAGCGCACGGGCAACACGATCCGCAGGGCAGCGCGACCTCCCTACCATCGGCGATGCGCTGGCCGTCCTCGGCTGGACCGCGGACACCGCCAACGAGGATGACGCCGGTGCCGCGCTCGACCGTCTCGCGTCATGCCTGGCCAACGGTCCGGTCATGATCGGCCCGGTCGAACTGGGACACCCGCGGTACCAGCCTGGCAAGACCGGGCCCATCGGGCCGACCACTATCTCGTCGCACTCGCCCCGACCTACGACGAACTCCGGGCGGCCCTCGAACACCAGTCGTGACCGCGCGTGCCGCCGACTCGGCATACCGCGATGGGACCGACGCCCCACCAAAATCCGTTGTGTCCTCCCGGCTGACGCCCGGATTCCAGCAATCCTCGCGCAGCAGCCGTCGCAAGTGCATGACACCGCAGCCAATCCCATTACGCCGGCCTTCGCCGAGGGAGAACACATCGCTCGCCTGCGGCACCCTCTCCCCCTGCACTTGCTCAGGCGGCATGTTGGCCGGTGAGCCGACCACCGTAGAACCACGGGCCAGCCTGGCCGGTCGCAGCCCGCTCCCGCCTTGATGGGCTCACACGCTACGAGACAGTGTCCGGCTGGCTGCACCGCATGGACGTCGTCGCCAAGCTGGCCCACCTCTCGCAGCAGCCGGAGCTGGGCCTCTATCGACCACCCGCGTTGTTCTTAGACTGGTGGGATGGAGGACATCGAGGCGATCGCGGTGCTGCAGGATCCGGTCCGGCGGCGGCTGTATGAGTACGTGGTCGCCCAGGACCACGAGGTGAGCCGGAACGAGGCGGCCGAGGGCGCCGGGATCCAGCGCACGCTGGCCGCGTTCCACCTCGACAAGCTTGTGGACGCCGGGTTGCTCGTCACCGGGAGTCGGCGGCTCACCGGGCGTTCGGGTCCGGGTGCCGGTCGCCCGGCCAAGCTCTATCGCCGGTCCGGTGCCGAGCGACACGTGTCGGTTCCGGCGCGGGACTACCGCACCGCCGCCGACCTGCTGGCCGAGGTGGCGGACGGCGCCCGGCTGGATGTCGAGTTGCGGGCCGCCGCCGCGCGGGAGGGACGAGCCGTGCGGGCCGCCGCTGGACCGATCGAGGACCTCGACGCGGTGCGGGCAGTTCTGTCCGCGCGCGGCTATGTGCCGCGCACGGACGCGGACGGCGCCGTCCTTCGCCTCGTCAACTGCCCGTTTCACGTCCTTTCGGAGCAGCATCCCGCACTGATCTGCGGCATGAACCTGGCCCTGCTGGAAGGTCTCATCGAGGGAGTCGAGGGGCTGCGGGCCTATCTGGACCCGCAGCCCTCGATGTGTTGCGTCGCCGTCGCCGCTTCTAAAAATAGTGATGATTGACTTAGAGAGACAGGGGTGGTGAGGTGAGTGGCATGACCGGACACCACCTCGCCCAACTCAACGTGGGCACCCTGAAACACCCTCTGGACGACCCGCGCACGCACGGCTTCACCTCGATGCTGGACACCCTGAACGCCGTCGCCGACCGGGCGCCCGGGTTCGTGTGGCGGCTGGTCGGTGACGAAGGCAACGACGCCACCGAGGTCCGGACCTCGCTCGGCGCGGACGTCATCGTGAACATGTCGGTCTGGGAGAGCCGCGACAGCCTGTGGGACTACGTCTACCGCAGCGGCCACCTGGACGTGCTCCGGCGCCGCGCCGAGTGGTTCGAGCTGCCGAAGACGGCGTTCCAGGTGATGTGGTGGATTCCGGCCGGCCACATACCCACTGTCGACGAGGCGGTCGAGCGGCTGCAACTGCTGCGCGCGTGCGGGCCCTCCCCCAGCGCCTTCGGATTCAAGGACAAATACAGCGCTGCCGACGCGGGCCTCGTGGTCATGGCCGCCGATGCCACGACCACGGTCCAGACCACCGGCTGAGAGCACCCAGCAACCAGCACCGTCCGATTACACAGCCGCAAAGCCGGCGCAGGGGCGATCAACTTCCAAGCCGTTGCTCGAGCGGTACTGGAACTTCACGAACGGCCACGACCGATGACTCGAGACCCGCAGGCACTCGCCGCACTGCGCCATATCCGCACGCCGACGCGGCAGCCTTCCGATTCGAGCGCACCGCGGTGCCGAGGACCCGTCTGGGATGGCGTCGTTCATTCGAGTGAGGTTGACGTGCGCGGCGGGCGTCATGGCTCACCCTGAAGTGAAGGGTGCATTCCGGTGATTGGATTCTCGCTGACAACAGGCGCAAGCACCGGCCCCTACAGCTCACTTGACCCTTGGGCGGCGGAAAGCTCCGCCAACGGGTATCCGGCGGCGATGACCGGTCGCAGGCTGCCGGGTCCGCACCCGATCACCCGGCCGAGCGGCCCGACCTGGCCAGGATGTTGTTCCTCGACCCCCACTCCGACTGGCCTGCCGCGGCGGCGTGCGCCGTGGCCGTCCTACGGGTGAGCACCGCAATACTTTCCGACGACCGCCAGCTGATCGGAACCTCGGCGACAGCGCTGAATTCGCCACCCTCTGGGCCGGGCAGGGTGCGCTGATTCGACGCATGAAATTTCCTCGGATTTGCTAGGCCATTTCCTTGGCCCTGCGGCACAGCATTCCAAAGGTCCAGTCGCGGCAGTTATGTCACTTCGCGTGAAATTCGCCCGCACGGACAAGATCGAGTTGTCACTTGTTCCAGGTGCCCCGGTTACGCCCGCACCTGGGCCAGCACGTCGAGGTAGTGCGGGTTGTACGTCACGCCGAGCACGTTGCCGAAGGGGTCGAGCACCGACGTCGTGGGTGACGATCCGGCAAACCCGTCATCTCCCCAGGAATGGAACGCGGAGAAGCGGCCTCCGACGAGGATGGCCGAGGTCATGGTGCTGACCACCTTCGACAGCGACGAGAACTTGCTTCGCGCCCTGCGTTCGGGCGCCACCGGTTTCCTTCTCAAGGACACCCCACCAGGCCGGATCGTCGAAGCCGTCCGCCAGGCCGCGGCCGCAGCGATCGGCCGGGCTCCTTTGCGGTATCGAAAGCGAACACCGGTGGCGGGGCCAAAATCGCACCGGCGGTGCCTGAGCGTGACCGCGGCACCTGAAAGGTCGAGTCCCCAAGGGATAAAGGAGCAGGGGAAACCATGACCTTCGGTCGTTCCGGCGACCCGCGAGACGGTGACACTGTGTGACGACCATGATCCGGCAGGCGGGCCGACTGGGCCGGAACCGGTCGCCGGACACAATGCGTTGCCGTTCCCCGCGACGGACGCCGACCACGGAAATCGCGACCGGACGGGCTGGATCTCGAATACGCCCCCTGGAATCCGGTGTGCGGCGCCGGACGGCGAAGCCACCGGTCAGGTGAGCGAACCGGCGCCCTTTCGCCCTGCCTCCACCGGGGGAACGCGGAATGGTTACCGCCAAAGGGAAATTCCCTTTTCACATGGTTCCCGCCCCGGCACTCGTTGGGCTGACTTACCCGCTCGAACCTTGTAGTGACGTGACCGGCGCGGAGAAACTCATGAGGTGCCCCGTTTTGGCACGGCAACACTCAACCGGAAGGTAAAAACCCATGCAGGACAACACGATGCAGCCTGCTCAGGCCGCGGAGGGCCGGGCGGACTACGAGCCGCCCGCGCTGGCCAAGTACGAAGCCCCGATGATGTGCAATGTGGGCGGATACGCGTACCTGACTACTGGTTGCGGATTCAACTTCTTCGAATGGCCCGCACAGCACAGCAACTGCGGCTCGTGGTGACAAGGTTCGAAGCGGACAGTCATCGTCAGAGCTGGTATTTGATCCTTCCGGATACGGATGCCGCTCTGGCGGCGGCTGCCGCGTTCAACACCCGCGCACTGGACGTGCTCCGCCATCCTTCCGGGCGGCCCTGGCTGCTCGGCCGGTGGCGGCGCGACGACCTGGCGCTGTTCGCCGGCCCGGACTGCTCGGTGGCCATCTTCGGCGAAGCGTCGTCGAGTGCGCGCGGCCTCGCGAACCGGCTGGTGGACTTCCGCGGCCTGGCCGACGCCGACCAGCTCGGCGCCCGGATATCGGGCAGTTACCATTTGCTGGTTTCGGTCGGCGGGAAAGTGCGGGCCCAGGGAACTCTTTCGGGCCTCCGGCGCGTTTTCCACACCACGCACGAGGGAACCACACTCGGCTGCACGCGCTCGGACGTGCTGGCCGAACTCGTCGACGCCGCGCCGGACGAAGAGTTGCTCGCGGCCCAATTGATGGCGCCGGGAGTTCCCTATCCGCTGGCCGATCAGTCCGTCTGGCGGGGTGTCCACTCCGTTCCCGAAGACAGTTACCTCGTGCTGGACCAGGACGGCCGCGCCAAGGTGAACCGCAGGTGGACTCCGCCCGATCCGGTGCTGGCGCTGCGGGACGGGGTACCGCTGATGGCCGAAGCCCTCAGCGACGCGGTGTCCGTGCGGACCCAGTACGGCGGCATCGTCAGCGCCGACCTGTCCGGGGGAATGGACTCGACGTCGTTGTGCTTCTGCGCCGAGCGGGGTCCGGCGAGATTGGTGACCCTGACGAGGCTGAGCACCGACCCGGCGAACGACGACGGAACCTGGGCCAGGGAAGCCGCCGCGCAGCTCGACAGCGATGAGCACCTGTTCGTCCACCCGGACGAGCTGCCCGGTTTCTACGCGGGGCTCGCGCGAGCGGGCGAGGACATGGACGAACCGGTCCTCACCGGCCGCGTGCGAGCCGAGTACGAAGTGGTCGCGCGATGGTTGCGGGAGCGCGGTTCGCGCGTGCACATGTCGGGCGAGGGAGGCGACCAGATCCTCCAGGGCCGTCCCTCGTTCATGCACACGATCGTGCGCGGGTCGCCGCTCACCGGGCTCCGGCACACCCGGGGGTATCTCGCGCAGAACCGGTGGCACTGGCGCTCGACCATCCGGGCACTCGCGGACAACCGCAGCTTCGGCCAGTGGCTGGCCGACTCGGCGGCCGACCTCTCCCCGCGATCCTCCCACGACAAGGAAGCGCAGCTGGGCTGGCAGGCGCCGCCGCAGCTGCCGCCCTGGGTCCTGCCCGAAGCCGTCGACAGGTTGGCTCGCCGCCTGCGCGGCGAAGCGGGCCGGGCGTCGCCCCTCGCGCCGGAACGCGCGCAGCACAGCGTGCTCTGGACGATCCGCGCGGGCGCCAGACTGGACCGGCACCTGGCCGAGATCACCGCCGCCCATGGCGTGCCGATGAGCTTCCCGTTCTACGACGACAAGGTGCTGGAAGCGGCGCTGGCCGTACGACTGCACGAGCGCGCCGATCCGGCCACCTACAAGCCGCTACTCGCCGGGGCGATGCGGGGCATCGTCCCGGACGGCCTGCTCGGCCGCAGCACGAAAGGCGAGTACGGGGCAGATGTCCGGGCCGGCTTGTTCGCCCGGCGTGACGAACTCGAGGACCTGGTGGACCAGCCCGTGCTGGCCAAGCTCGGCCTGATCGACGCCGACGCGCTTCGCCGCGCCTGCTTCACCCTGCTGCCGCCACACCTCACCGTGGCACGGCTGGAATCGACGCTGCTGCTCGAATGCTGGCTTCGCGCCCACACCGGAAGCAGGTTCTCACCGGTGGCCCGCGCGGTGTCGGAGGTGAACTCGTGAGCCTTCCCGTCTCCCTGCACGCACGCGATCGTCTGCCGTGGTATCGCGCCGTGCCGGTGAAAACCGTGATCGCCATCGCCCACCTCATCGGCAGAACGCGGCCCCGGACGATCCGCCGGGTCCTCCGGTTCTGCGCCCGCGGTGCCCGGCCCGCCAACCACCCCGACGCCGAGCGGGCTCGGCAACTGGTGGTGAGCGCGAGCATCCGGTGCGCCGGAGCGGGCTGCGTGCCGCGGTCGATAGCCACTGCCCTGCTCTGCCGGATCGGGGGCACGTGGCCCACCTGGCAGAGCGGCGTGCGCCTCAACCCCTTCTCCGCACACGCCTGGGTCGAAGTGGACGGCCACCCGGTCGGCGAACCGGCCACCACGCTCGAGGTGAAGCCCTTGATCACGGTGCCGGCCGGGAGCAGGCCACCACCACCAGAAGCAGGCGAGGCCGGCACACACGAAGGCAAAACCGGAAAAGCACTCGATCGGCAACTCACCCAGAGGTGGATAAGGCATGTCCCTGGAGTTGGAAAACAGCGTCAGCCAAGCGGAAACCGACGGCGGTCTCGCGCTGCTCGATGAGCGGTCCGGGCAGTACTGGCAACTGAACGAGACAGCGGGCCTGGTACTCCGCTTGCTGCTCGGAGGGGCGAGCGAAGAAGAAGCCGTCGTCGAACTCACCAACCGGTACCAGGTGGAGCCCATCCAGGCGGGCAACGACGTCTGTTCCCTCGTCGCTTCGCTGAAGAAAGCAAAACTGGCGAGGTACGCGGGCCTGCCCGCCGGGCGGACGGACTGAGGAGTGATCGAGGTGGAACAGGTACGGACTCCGGTCGCGGAACTCGATCGGCGGCTCTCGGAAAGCCGCCCCTTCGGGAACAGCACGGACATCCACGAGAAGTTCGAATCGGTGCAGGCGCACTGGCTCGCGCGCATGGGCAACGGCATTCCCGCCGCCGCCGAACTGGCCGACCTGGTGGGCCAGGCCGATCCGCGCCAGCGGTACCGGACGCTCGGGGACACCGCCCTGCGGTCGGTCATCGTGCGGTACATCGGGCGGGCAGCGGCCGGGGCGGATCCAGCGACCATGCCGGACGAGGACGACGAGGTGCTCCGCCAATCGATCGAGCAACTCGACAAGGGCCATGCGCGATGCCTGCTCGCGGGCGACGACACCGCGGACAACCGGCTGGGTGCCGACGACCACCACGGCTGGGTCTGGCTGGCGGACACCTTCGAAACCGCTCCCGGGCGAGTGACCAGGGAGGTACTCGCGAGGTACTCCCAGATCCCGCTCGACGCCCCGGCCCCGGCCGAAGTGGGCATGCTGCGGAAAGGGGTCCGCCTGCTCGAAACCCTGATGCCCAACCTCGCCAGGAGCGCCTTGGGTCACACCCACGTCGCCGCCGTCATCGCCCCGCTCGGGCACTGGGCCGACATGCGGTCCACCTCGCTGATCCAGGTGGGCGGCGGGATCTTCCTCGGGAAGCCCGCTCTCCGGAACCCGTGGGTGGCGGCGGAGTGCTTGCTCCACGAGTCCGTGCACCAGAAGCTCTACGACTTCCGGCACGGCCACACCCTGCTCGCGCGGGACTTCGCCGCGGAAGACCTGGGGCCGCAGCCGTCTGTGGTGGTGCCGTGGCGATCACCGGGAAGTGGGCGGGAAAACGCCTGGGACACCTTCCGGGCACTCTCGGCCGTGCACGTCTACGTCCACCTCGCGGTGCTGGGAAGCGCGGCGGAGGAACGGGAGGCGGAACTGGCGGAGGAATTCGGCAGCCTGAGTGACGCGCAACCACGGATGGTGACCGCGCGCACGGCCGCGGAACGGGCGCACTTCCTCGCCGAAGGGCTCCGCGAGTCCTGCTGGGACGAACTGGGCCCGGCGGGCCGGCTCCTGATCGACTGGCTGCAAGCCACCCTGGAGGCCCACGACCCGTGCCCGCCTCCGAAGGGCGCCGACCTGCACCTGCTGATGGACCGCTACCTCGGCGAAGCAAGGACGGTGGCGGCCCGGAGCCTGCCGGCCGAGTTCACCGGGAAGCTGTCCCTGCTGATGGCCGACGAGATCGCGGCCGTACAGGCGATACTCGTGATCGCCGGGAGCGAGCAGGCGAGGACGCAGTTCGAGCAACGGATCTCCCGTCTGCCACGGCACGGCAGCGAAACCGGATTCGTCGAAATGCGGACCGTGATCGCCGATTCCCTGCGGAACCTCTCACAGGACGGCTATCGCCTCATCCCGGCGGGCGGCGACGACGTGCACCAGACGCTGCGGAAGATGATCGACGACTCCAGCAACCGGATCGCCGTGGAAATCCTCAGCTGAGACAGGTGCCGGACACCCGGTGAGCCGCCGCGGCCGCACCCGGCGGCCTTGGCATTCAAGCGCCGGTGGTGAATCGCGGTTCGCCTGGATTTCGACGATCTCGAAGTAGTGATCCCAGAACGGCGTCTCGCGCAACGCTTCGACGACCAACTGGAAAGCATCGTGGAAGATCTCCTCCCAGAGTGCTGGATGGTGGCCACACGATGCGGTGGCGCAGGCCCCGCTCAGGATTCCTCGACTGGGCCGGTCGGGTTCCCGTTAAGGTTTCGGTTCACCGTGTATCGAAACCATAGAGGGTTTCGATACACGGTGTCTAGTTACTGGACGTGCAGCGAGCAGGCGCGAGGCTGTCCTGCGCGCCGTCGACGATCTGCTGCTTGAGGTCGGCTACCTGGCAATGACCTCGAAGGTGAGAAGAGGTTCCCGCACGACGAGCATGCCGGCCCGTCGCGGGGGCCGGTGAACCTCAGCACCTCAGCCGTCGACCGTGTCTTTCGGGCTGACTTCCGCCAGGAAACTGCGGGCCAGCTGGGCCGGGTCGAGCCGGGCCGGGTCGCGTCCGCTGAGCACCCAGAAGAACATCGGCCCGATCAGCAGTCCGGTCGCCCGGTCGTGATCGGCCCCCGGAGCGGTCCGGGAGACGACGGCCCGCGCGGTGTCGCCGAGGATGTCGCGGCCGGCGAGCAGCGCGGCGACCTCCGGGTCGTGCTGCGCCTCGCCGAGCAGCGCCCGGTAGGCGGCCCCGGCGTGCGAGCGGGTCAGGAAGTGGCGCAGTGCCTCAAGGTAGCGGGTCACGTCCTCGAGCGGGTCGTCGACCGGCGGGACGGTGAGCTCCTCCTCGGCGTCGAGAGCGCTCGCCTCGAACAGGATCTCCGCCTTGGTCGACCACCAGCGATACAAGGTCATCCGGGAGACCCCGGCCAGCTCGGCGATGCCCTTCATCGTCATCGCCGCGTAGCCCACCTTGACCAGCAGGTCATCCACGGCCCAGAGGACGGCGGCCCGGGCCGGTTCGCTGCGCGGGCGGCCACCCCTGTCCCGTTCCTCGCCCATGGGCATAGCGTAACCTCCGGGTTTCGATACACCGTGCTATGTAACTGGCAAGGAGTGCCATGCGCAGGCTCAGCGACACGTTCCTGACCGAGGCCGTCGTCACGCAGGCCGGCCCGCTCGGGGGCCGGATGCGGGCGGTCACCCTGGGCGGTCCCGCGATCGCGGGCCTGAGCGCCAGACCCGGTCAACAGGTACGGATCCAGGTGCCCGCCACCAACCGGTTCGTCGACCGCCTCGGCGGGATGCTGCGGACGTACTCGATCTGGGAGTACGACGGGGAGAGCCTGCAGTTGCGCGTCTTCGACCACGGCGACGGGCCCGGTGCGCGGTGGGCCCGTGAGGCCCGGCCAGGCGACGTCGTGCGCTTGATGAAGCCGCAGGGCGACTTCGTCTGCCGGCCCAGCGAGTACCACCTGTTCGCCGGGGACGAGACGGCCTCGGTCGCGTTCGGCTCGATGATCCGCGGCCTGGCCGGCGACGCCTCCGTGCACACGGTCGTCGAAGTGGACACCGAGCACGAGCAACTGCCGCTGCCCGGCGACACCATCTGGCTGCACCGGCGGGGCCGTGCCGCGGACCGGTCGAGCGAGCTGGCCGCGGCCGTCGCCGCGCTCGACCTGCCCGACCGCCCCGGCACCGCCTACCTCGCCGGGGAGGCCGGCACCGTTCAGCTGATCCGATCCCACCTGGTCCGCGACCGGGGCTGGAACCGCCGCGACGTGCTCACCAAGCCGTTCTGGGCGCCCGGCAAGACCGGCATGGACTGACTTGAGTTTTACAGGCGGTCCGAATAGAAGTCGGCGAGCCGATTGACCGCCGCATCGACGTACTCGGGCTCGTCGTACATCTCGTAGTGGCCGGCCCCCTCGATCACCATGAGATCGACCGGATCGGGTGCCAGTTCCCAAAGCCGCATGCCGGACTCGTAGGAGCCGGTGTTGCCGATGCGTCCCGCGAGGATGACCTGCAGTGGCTGGGTCATCAGCTGATCGACCAGGTGATACGCGTCGTAGCCCAGAAGCAGCGAGTCGCTGCGCGAGAGGCGGCGGTTCGTCGAGTGCTCGTTCCTGCCCCGCTCGGTGCGGTAGAAGGTGATCGCCTGGGTCGTGTCGATATCGGTCAGCCCGACCGCGGCGGCATCCTCCAGAGTGTCGGGCAGCCAGTTCACACGGGTCAGCTCACCGGCGCGGGTTTCCTCGAGACGCGCGTCGGCCAAGGCATCGAGCGCGGCCGCCGGGCCGTCCGGCTGGAACCCGCGGAACGCCGTGCCTATGTTGCTCGGCACGACCGTGCCGACCGCCTTGATGCGGTGGTCCGTGCGCGCGGTGTGCACCGCATAGCCGCCGCCGGCGCAGATGCCGAGGACGCCGATGCGCTCCGGGTCGACGCCGGGGATCGTGCTGAGCGCATCGATGGCGTAGGAGATGTCCTCACCGCGGCGGTACGGGTCCTCGATGTCGCGGGGCTCACCGCCGCTCTGCCCCTGATGGGCGGGGTCGAACACGAGCGCCGCGATGCCCCGGGCGGCGAGACGGGAGGCGTAGTTCGCGCCGATCTGCTCCTTCACGCTGCTGCCAGGAGTGGAGAGCACCACCGCACGCAGCGGTGCGGCCCCGCCGGTGTTTTCGGGCAGGTGAAGGTCCGCCGCGAGCTCGATCGGCCCGCGCGGGATCCTGACGTGCTGAAGCACCTGGTGACACCTTCCGCGTATGGTTTGTTCGACAGTCAATCAGTCCGAAGTGCTCGTTAGTGCATTATTGAACTAGTTCAGAACTGTACCACCTGAAGGAAGGGGCTCACGTGTCGGCTGACGCCGCCCAGCTGTGGACGCTGAACCACCGCCTGCTGACCGTCGTGATGGACGCCTGCAGCGCGGAACTGGCCGCACTCGGACTCGAGACGAAGGAGTTCTTCGTGCTCGCCGAGGTTGCCGCGTCGCCGTACCCGGCCGAGCTGGCGGCGACGCTGATGATCCCCAAGGCGAGCGTCACGGTCTACGTGCGCAGCCTCGTCGCGAAAGGGTTCCTGCGACGCGAAATCGACGACGCGGACCTGCGCCGGCATCGACTGGTCCTGACCACCGAGGGGCAGGCGGCGCGCGACCGCGCGCTCGCAGCACTCGCGACGGAGTTCGACCGCAGGCTGGCGAAGATCGAACCTCGCGATCGCACCGAACTGCGGCGCATTCTCCTAGCCCTGCTAGAGCCCGCGCAATAGCTCTTCTTCCCCGCGCGAACGGGGGTGGTCCGTCGGCGAGGCGGTGCAGGAACAGGACCGCCTCCGTCTTCCCCGCGCGAGCGGAGGTGGTCCATGTGACATGGCCCGACTCGATGCACTCCTATCGTCTTCCCCGCGCGAGCGGGAGTGGTCCCGGCAGCCCGCCGAGGACGGTGCCTTCGTCGTTGGTCTTCCCCGCGCGAGCGAGGGTGATCCATCCACGTAGGTTCCCGTGACCTCGCGAAGTGTGTCTTCCCTGCGCAAGCGGGGTGCTTCCGCTGGCCCAGCGCACCACGCATGGGCGGGCATGGCCGGGCCCGCCATGCGTGCTCCGGCTTGGATACGCGGCGCGGGTCCCGGGGACGTCGTAGGTGAGCAGGCCGGTGCTGCCTCGGCGGCCTTGTCCACCGCGTCTTGGATCCAGGGCAAGGTGACCGAGGAGGGGCTGATCGCTGGGGGAAGGTCACCGTGATGCAGGTCGGCGTCTGCTGATGGGCCGGGGCCTCGGCAGTCGCCCAGGACAGCCCCAATCGTCGCGCACTCCCCGCCGGCGGCGGTGACCAGATCACCGATGTCATGCGGGTGACTCACCGCGACCTCCGGCGCTGCGAGCAAGCCGACCGCCAGGGTGCCGCACAGGCCGCAGCCGCGGTCCGGCTTCGCGGTGAACTCGAGCAATGCGTGACCGTGGCCCGCGGTGGACACGCCGGGCAGCAACACGATGTCGACCTCGTCGCTGTGGCACAGGGGCCGACTGGGTGACCGAAGCGGCGCCCGCGGTGAGCGCGGTGCCCGTGACCGCGAAACCGGTGGATGTGAGGCAGCGTGTATCGCGAGGCGCAACGCTGCACGCGAATTCGGACGTGCCCAGCGAGCACCGATCGTCGCCTACGTCGTGAAGGTCGCTCCGAGCTGTTCGGCAGCCGAAGGGCAACGCCGAAGACCCGGTCTGGAGGCGGCGGCGTTCGTTCGAGTGGGGTTGACGTGCGCGGCAGGCATCAGAGTCGGCACGGCCGCACGATAGAGGCCGGGCCATCCACGGCCCCCAGAGAAGGGGGACACGGAACATGAGTACGACAAGGCGAACCTTGCTGGGTGGGTTGCTGGCTGCCCCGCTGCTCGTGGCGCTGACGAAGACAGCGTCAGGGGATCCAGTGCGGGCCGGGTGGGGCACGGTCTCGCAAGGGTGGGTTGAGCTCAGGAAAACGCAGGAAGGTCACGACGCCCTCGAACGGGTGGGCGCCTCAATCGAGCCCATAGCGCCGGCCACGCTGGTGGTCAGCGACGCGGGCAAGGCGGTGCGGTTCCCCGCGCGTGCGGCGACCGGTGACCCGTCGCTGACGAATCCCTCACTGGCGCAGGGTCAGGGCCAGGTCGACGGCGGCCTGATCCTGCGGACCTCGAACGGCGAGTTCCGGCTCGCTGAGCTCGACGCCGGTCTGGAGAACGGTGTGGTGTCGGCGAAGTACCGGCTCGACGACGTGGAAGCCGGAGTGCTGCCCATGTTCCGGTGCGCACTCGAGGAAGGCACGCTGCTGGCCGAACCCGCCCCGCCGGGTCAGCCGCTGGAAATCCGGCTGGCCGAGGTGCCCTGCCGCCCGACTCCCGAAGCGCTGCAGGCGCTGGAAGCGATGCTGGGTTCGAAGGTGTTCACCCCGGACACCGTGGTGGCGCGCTTGAACGCCGCCGGCGTCTACACCCCGCCCGCGGCCGCACCGATACCCTGAACGGGGTCCTGGACGTCGCTGCCGAAGCGGCGCCGGCGCCCGGTGTACTCGGTGATCGCCGAGCGCAGGTGGGCGTAGGCGAACTCGGGCCAAGGCACGGGATCGAACACGAATTCGGCGTAGGCGGCGTGCCAGGGCAGGAAGTTGCTCAGGCGCTGTTCACCGGAGGTGCGGATGAGCAGGTCGACCGCGGGCAACTCCGGTGCCGCCAGACGGCCGGCGACCGCGTGCATGGTGATGTCCTGCGGGAGAATCCGTCCGGCGACCGCCTCGGCGGCCAGTGCCCGCGCGGCACCGACTATCTCGTCGTGGCCGCCGTAGTCGGCGAAGACGTTGAACACCAGGCCGCGGTTGTTCGACGTCATGCTTTCCATCACCGCGAGCGCGGACGCCAGCGACCGCTCCAGCCGGTCACGGCGGCCATGCCAGCACACCCGGACACCGTGCCCGTGCAGCCACCCCATCCCCCGGGTTACGCCCTCGGCCATCATCTCGAACAGGGCGGCGACATCCTCCGGCGAACGGTTCCAGTTTTCGGTGGAGAACGCGAACACGCTCACTTCGGCGATCCGCAGCCGCAGCGCGGAATGCAGCAGCCGGAGCACGGCGCGCAGGCCGGCGCTGTGCCCCTCGGCGGCGGGCAGACCATGGTCGGCGGCCCATCGGCGGTTCCCGTCGAGAATCACCGCCACGTGCGCCGGCGCCGCCACCACCGGCTCGGGATCGCGAGGCAACCGTGCGCCGGTGGCCACCGCAGTGTCGATGCCCTCCGCCAGCACCTGCGCCCCCAAGTTGCCTGCCTCCTCGAGCACGAACTCCACGCCGAGAAGGATCGTGTGCAGGAAAGGCTGGCAGTCGATGCGCACCATGCCCGCCACCGGCGCTGCCTGCCGCAGCAGTTCCCATGTCCGGCCGACCTGCGAATCGACCAGCTCGCCGAGCACCTCGCTTCCCTCGCCACGGTAGAAATCTTGGGCTTCCAGGCCGAGTCGGGCCAGGTCGTCACCGGGTAGGTAGCAGCGGCCGTCAGCCAGATCGACCGGGAAGTCCTGCAGGATGTCGGCCAGCTGGCACGCCTCGCCCAGCAGCGACATCAACGAGGCCGCCCGTGTGTCGTGCGGATCGAGCAGCGGTGTCCACAGTTCGGTGACCGTCCCGGCCACCCCGCGCAGGTAGCGGCGCTGGTCGGCGAACGTGGCGAACCGAGGTGGGACGGCGTTGTCGGCGAGGGTGGTCTCCAGCAGTTCCCGCAGCAGCTCGATGTCGAGATCCCAGGTGCGCATGGTGTGCACCAGCGCCCGGCGCAGCGGGTGCTCGGTGCGACCGGCGCGCACGTCGGCGAGCGTTTCCGCGCACCAGCGGGTCAGCCGCTGCCGCCGGTCCGCCGAGGGATGGTCGTCGGCCAGGCGATCGGTCCACACGGCGAAGGCGTTCAACGCCCGCAGATAGGGCCGGACGGTGTCCGGCAGGGCTTCGCTCGCGGTCCACATCGCTGGGTGGAACTGGGCGACCCGCTCGCACAACCGGTACGACCTCCGCAGTTCCGGTGTCGTGGCATTCGGCCAGGCCCCTCGCGCTCGCGTCACCAGCGGAAGGTAGCGCCGACCCCTCGTCACCATATTCAGCGATGCCGCGTTTGCCGGGACACGGGCGAACTGGCGCAATTGAAAGATTCGGTCAACTGGTCAACGCCCAGCCTGGCTACCACACCACCTGCCGCCGTCGCTTTCCGGCATCGTCACCGCGCCCACCGCGAACCCGCTCCAAAGGGATCGATCTCGTCTCGATCGGGTTGTCTCGCGCGACCGCGCTCCTGTACGTCGAGCGCGCCCCGGAGGCATGCCACCGCTCACTCGTAACCGCCTGCGTGCACGCACAGCATGGCCTGCCAGTCACGGACCTCCGCCCGGACCAGGCCACCCTCGACCAGTAGCCGGGCTGCAACTCGGGGTGGGGAGAGCCCACCAGCTATCCATGCGCGTGACAGGGGTGGCGTCGCGCCCGTCGCGCAGGACGCGCCTGATCCGGAAGAGGAACGCCGCGGTGCCGGCCGCTCCTTGCATCCAGCCGACCCCCGGTGGCAGCAGCGGTTCCGGGGCGAGGTGTTCGATGAACCGCCAGTAGGCGTGCGGTCCGTCCTGCACCGCGCGCTCGACCAGGGTGTCGGCCAGGTGCACGGCGAACTCGAGGTCGCCGGTGCGGCCGAAGCGCTGCCAGGAGTCCAGAAACACCTCACCAACGCCGGTCGTCCCGCAGCAGCGCCCGTCGTTGTCCCAGAAGCCGGGGTGCCCTCTGGCGGGCAGGCCAGAGGTACGAGCGCTGTGCAGGCATCGGCGATGCCACGCCAGAGGCGGTTCACCCGCGACGTCCTCGACTCCGGCGAGATCGAGTGCGAGGAAGAGCAGCGAGGTGCCGGCGGAGCCGTGGCACCAGTTGTAGGTGTAGACATCCTGGCCCGGTCTGCTGGGGATGGTGCGCGGCACGACAAATCCCCCGCCGTCGGCGCGGCCCAGCGTCACCAGATGTTCCGCGCCGAGGGCGGCCGCGCCGGTCAGGTCCGGCCGGTCGAGTTCGGAGCCGGCCAGGGCGAGGGTCGCCGCGATTCCCGCGAGGCCGTGCGAGAAGTTGGGCATCTCCCTGGCCGGCTCGGCATGGAACCGGTGCGGTACCCAGTGCCAGTTGACCCCGGTCGGCACCTCTTCCCGGTCCGCCATCAGCACGCCGGCAGCCTGCGCACCGAGGTCGCCGGCGTTGGCCAAGCCCGCGCGCCGGGCCCACAACGCGCCGAGCAGGATCCCGGCCGTGCCGAGAGTGGCATCGTTGACCAGGGCGCCGGGCAGGAAACCCGGTGGCCCAATGGCTGTTTGCGGCCAGCCGTCCCGGGTGCGCAGCGCGATCAACCGGTCGACGGCCGCCTGTGCCCCGGGAACCTCGAGCGCGGTCAGCACGCCGATGGAGCTGACCAGGCCGCCGAAGAGGCTGCAGTCGATCTCGTCCTCGATTCGACCGATGAGCCGTTCGACGATCGCCTCCGCGACACCCCGTTCCTCGGCCGTCCAATCCCGGGCGAACCGAATCTCGGCCAGTACGTAGGCCAGCCCACCCACCCCGCTGTACATGGTGTCGCGGTACTCCGAGATTTCCGAAATTCCCGCCGACTCGGGAATCCACGGCCCATCGTCCCAACGCACCTGATCCAGCACCCATCGCCACGCGGCTTCGGCCACACCGCGATACCCCTGCGCGCTACCCGAGATCACCCGTCGATCATCGCATCCGCGCGGCGGGCCCGAACAGGTCACGCCACTGCTCGTCAGATATCTCGTGGGGCCGCCGCTCAGGCAATCTCGGGACGTACACGGACCACCGCCACCCAGTCGAGGCCGGCACCCGCTCCATCACATTCCGCTGCTCGTCGCAGTCCGCCAGCAAGACGAACCACCACGCGGGGAAACCGTCGCTATCAGCCACGATCGCGGATCAACCGCTCGTCAGAGCCACGAGCCGACCGGGAAATCGGGCCACGTTTGCTTTCCATAATCAGGGAACCGGCGATTTCGACTCCACCAAACAATTCAAACCCCGTTTGCGCCGTGACCGGCCGCGCGGTGCAGCCAAATCACACCTTCGAGCGGCGCCCTCACGCACCACGAAAAGAACTGGCGGCCAGGTCCGGCACGGCAACGGCTCCGCGTATGCGGGAGGCCCGACTAGGGCGTGTCCTGCGGATCTTTTCCATGATCGTGTGCAGATGATGGTGTGTGGTCGGACGCGGTGAGCTGACAGATAAGGCCTGGGCAACGATCGCGCCGTTGCTGCCTGTGGAGACTGGTCGCAGGGGTGGGCGGTGGCGTAGTCACCGGCAGGTGATCAACGCGATCCTGTGGCATGAACGGACCGGTGCGCCGTGGCGTGACCTGCCGGAACGGTATGGGCCGTGGAAGACCGCTCATGAGCGGTTACGGAAGTGGACCGCGGACGGGACGTGGGACCGGATCCTGGAGCACGTGATCGTCAAAGACGACTCCCTCGGGACACTCGAGGACAACATCGAGTTTGTGATCAGTGTCGATTCCACGAGTGTGCGGGCGCATCAGCACGCGGCCGGCGCCCGGAAAAAAGGGGCTGCGCGGACTGGATCGAAGAGCTCGCCGTCGACGGAGAGTGCCTCGGGCGTTCCCGAGGCGGACTGACCACCAAACTCCACTTGGCTGTCGACGCCGCCGGTCTGCCGTTGGCGGTGATCCTCACGCCAGGGCAGGCCGGGGACAACCCGCAACTGCTTCCGCTGCTGGACGACATCCGTGACATCGAGGTGGACGGGCGGAAAGTACGGGTCGGGCGGGTGCTCGCCGACAAGGCCTACACCCACCCGAGCACCCGGAAGGCGCTGCGGGAGCGCAGGATCAAGGCCACCATTCCCGAACGTGCCGACCAGATCGCCCGCCGGAAGGCCAAGGGCAAGGCCGGTGGCAGGCCACCGGCCTTCGACCCTGACCTCTACAAGCTCCGCAACGTGGTCGAGCGCTGCTTCAACCGGCTCAAACAATTCCGTGGCTTGGCAACACGGTTCGCCAAACGAGCCGCCTACCACCGCGCCGAAATCATCCTCGCCTGCATCGTCCTGCACCTCCGATGAAGATCCCCAGGACACGCCCTAGGCAGGTGTCGCAGGTGAGGCGGTCGAACCGACGTAGAGGTTGAGCGAGCGAACCTCAGAGGCCAGGTCACCGGTGCGGACGACCTCGGCGTCGGGGTAGATCGCCATTCGGACTGGAAGTACTGCGCATCGACTCCGCTTCGGCACGCGAAGTCACCCCTTACTCTTGAGAACCTGACTCTTCCCGGCCGGGTGAGCGCGCCACCCGGGGGAGCGAATGTCCATTCCCGGCCTGGCGAGCCGGGCCGCTGTTCCGATTCGCTGGTTCCCTGGGCGCGCACCGCGTCCAGCCTTCTGTGAAAGGACGATCCCGTGAACAAGTATGTGGCGAGGGCCTTGACCGTGGCGGCCGTGCTGATGAGCACCTGCGCCGTCGCGCCCGTCGCGGCGGCCAGCGTCGAGGACTGTGTCGAACGCGCTGTCGCCGCTGGCGCCAACGAGCACCTTGCGGCCTTCGCCTGCCACGAAGACACCCTCACCAGTTGCTACCGCATCTTCCGCGACAACTACGGCATACAGCAGTGGGCACTGGAAGCCTGCCGCGCCCGCACCGACTGAACCGGCCGGGGGGCGGTGACTGCGAAGGCACCGCCCCCGACCGCTTTGGCCCGGTCCAGCGAACGAATGGTCCGCCATCGATGACGAACTCGAACTTCGGCACCGTGTCCACTATGGATACTGGCGGCGGGCAGCTCGCAATGGTGCCGGAGTCACCCCTACGTCCCGGCGATGGAGCGGAGTCGGGTGAACATCATCTGACTTGTCGATACAAGTGGTTGTGGCCGGTGCCCCGGCGTGCGAGCCTGGCAGTCATGACGACTGCGCGTTACGCCCGCTGGGACGGTACCGGACGGCCGTTCACCGTAGTGGAGGCTGGCGTGCCGGGCTCGTTGCGGCCCGGCGAGGTGCTGGCCCGGGTCGATCTCGCCACGGTGTGCGGCAGCGACCTGCACACGGTGCGTGGGCGCAGGTCCTCCCCCGCCCCCAGCGTGCTGGGGCACGAGCAGGTCGGCACCGTGCTGGCGTCGGCGCCCGGGCTCCGATGCGCGGACGGGACCCCCGTGACGCCCGGCCTTCGCATCGTGTGGTCGGTGACGGCGTCCTGCGGACGGTGTGACCGTTGTGTGCGGGACATGCCGCAGAAGTGCGCTGGTCTCCGCAAGTACGGGCACGAGCCACTGGACCCAGACGCGCCGTTCACCGGCGGGTTCGCCACGCACTGCGTGCTGCTGCCCGGCACGACGATCGTCGCCGTGCCGGACGGGCTGCCCGACGTGGTGGCAAGCCCGGCGTCCTGCGCCACCGCGACCGTGGCCGCCGCGCTCGCCGTGCCCGGCGACTTGGCCGGCCGCCGCGTGCTCGTGGCGGGCGCGGGCATGCTCGGCGTCACCGCCGTCGCCATGGCGACAGAACGTGGTGCCCACGTCGTCGCGGTCGACCCGCATCCCGCGCGGCGGGCGCGGGCGGCCCGGTTCGGCGCCGCCGAGACCGTGCCCGCCGCCGCACCCGGCGCGTTCGACGTCGCCGTCGAACTGTCGGGGGCGAGCGCTTCGGTCGCGGCCTGCCTGTCCGCTTTGGACATCGGGGGCGTCGCGGTGCTGGCGGGTTCCGTGTCGCCGGGCGAGCCGGTGCCGATCGACCCGGAACGTGTGGTGCGTAGCCTGCACACGGTCGTCGGGGTGCACAACTACCGGCCGGCCGACCTGCAGACGGCGGTCGACTTCCTTGCCGCCCACCAGGACCGTTATCCGTTCCACGAGCTGGTCGCCGGGCGGTACGCGTTGGCCGAACTGGACTCCGCGGTCGCGGCCGCCACGGGTGCCGCGCCGCGACAGGCTGTCGTGCCCGGCTAGAGGCGGGTCTGCGGGGACCGTGCTCCCCGGGTGTTGGTGACGGTTACGGTCGCCACGTCCGGGCGGTACCGGTCGTCCGACCATTCGATGGGTTCACCCGTAGAGCTGGTCGTCAGCCGCCGCTCACGCAGCAGCGGGTGCCCGGGCAGCACGCACAGCAGTGCCGCGTCGGTCGCGTCGGCCGCGACCGCGTCGAACGTGTGCCGCGCCGAGTGCAGGTCGACACCGCGCGCGGTGAGGAACGCGTAGATGGAGCCGGCGTTGAGGTCCGCGTCCAGCAGTGGCCTGCCGACGGACTCCACATAGGTCATCCGCTCCAGCATCGCGGGTTTGCCGTCCAGGAGCCGCAACCGCAGCAACTGCACGACGAGCTCACCCGGTTCCAGCCCGAGGGCCGCGGCGACCGCCGGATCCGGCTTGCGCAGGGCGATCTCCTCCAGTTGCTGCCCCGGCACGTGGCCGGTCAGCTCCGCGCGCCTGGTGAACGACTGGAACGACTCGAACGGCTGGGCGGGCACCGCGTCGAGCACGACCGGCCGCTTGCCCTGGCCACCCCCGATCAGCCCCTCCTCCCGCAGCGCGGCCAGTGCCTGGCGGACCGGGCCGCGAGAGGTGGAGAACTCCCGGCACAGCTCGGCTTCGGACGGCAGGGCATCGCCGACGGCGATCGCTCCGCCGCGGATGCGGTTGCGCAACTCGGTCGCCAGCTGCCGGTGCAAAGGGGTCGCCACAAGCTGACTCTACAAGTTTCCGGCCTCACCATGGGTAGCCCGGTCCTCGCAGATGAACAGCTGATGTCTTGTAGATACAAGACCTTCCGTTACCGGGCTGGGCTTGTCAGGATCCCTCGCGTGACATTCCTTGGACCGCCCCGCGACCTCGTTGTGGTCGGTGCGGGCATAGTCGGTCTCGCCCACGCGGTCGAAGCCGTCGCGCGTGGCCTCACGGTAACCGTCGTCGACCGCGACGACCGGCCCGTCGGCGCGTCGGTGCGGAATTTCGGCCACGGCTGCGTGACCGCGCAGATCGGTGAGGCGCTGGAGTTCGGCACCGCGGCACGGGAAACCTGGCTGAAGCTCGCGCGTGCCGCGGGTTTCTGGGCCGAGGAGACCGGCACCGTCGTCGTTGCCCGCTGCGCGGAAGAACGCGCCGCGCTCGAGGAACTGGCGGATACCCGTGGCCAGGACGACGTGGTGCTGCTCGACGCGGCCCGGCTCGCCGCGCACGTCCCGGTGGCCGGCCCGTTCGGTGGCGCCCTGCTGCCGCGCGACATCCGGGTCGACCAGCGGGCCGCCGCGTCCGCGATCGCGGCATGGCTCGCCGGGCAGCCCGGCGTCGAGGTCCACTGGGCCACGCCGGTGCTGGGCGTGGACGACGGGGTGGTGCGCACCGCGGCCGGTGACCTGCACGCGCGGCGGGTCGTGGTGTGCGTCGGCCACGACCTCGACCGGCTGCTGCCCGCGGTCGCCGCCGACGCGGGCCTGCGCCGGTGCGCGCTGCGGATGCTCCAGGTCCGGGTGCCGGGCGGGATCGCGGTGCGGCCGGCGGTGCTGACGGGCACGTCGATCCTGCGCTACCCGGCACTCGCCGCCACCGAGGGCGCGGCGGCACTGCGCGCCCGCATGGCGGCTGAGCACCCCTGCCTGCTCGCCGCCGACGTGAACCACATGCTCACCCAGCGCCCCGACGGTGACCTCGTCATCGGCGACACCCACCACTACGCCCGCACCCTCGACCCGTTCGACCCACC
The DNA here is from genome assembly GCF_017875555.1 of Amycolatopsis magusensis. GTDB lineage: Bacteria > Actinomycetota > Actinomycetes > Mycobacteriales > Pseudonocardiaceae > Amycolatopsis > Amycolatopsis magusensis. The sequence continues at coordinate 7,772,434 of NZ_JAGGMS010000001.1, forward strand.
GAGCTCGGAGGCGTTGGACGACCTGCTGCTCGCCGAGACCCGGGCACTGCTCGGCGTCCCGGAGCTGCGGGTGATCCACCGCTGGCAAGGGGTGTACGCGTCAGCGGCCGGTGAGTTCCTCCGCGCCCGCGTCGCAACCGGGGTCACCGCCGTGACCGTCACCTCGGGCATCGGCATGACCACCGCCTTCGGTCTCGCCCCCGCCGTCCTCGACTCCTTCTGAATCCCAGGAGCTTCCTTTGCGCATCCCCCTGTTCGCCGCTGCCGCCTTGTCGGCCGCGCTGGTGCTCGCAGGCTGCGGCGCGAGCGCCGAGAACGCTTCCCCGACCTGCCCGAACGGCGAGGTCCGGTTCGGTGTCGAACCGTTCGAGGACCCGCAGAAGCTCACTCCCGCCGCCAAGGTCCTCGCCGACGCGCTGTCCGAGCAGCTGTCCTGCTCCGTGGAGCTGTCGATCACCGAGGACTACTCCGCCGAGGTCCTCGCGATGGAGAACGGCAGGCTGGACATCGCGATCTTCGGCCCCCTCGGCTACGTGTTCGCCAGCAAGCGGGCCGACGCCGAAGCGATCGTGTCGTTCGGCGACGCGCAGGGCGCGCTGTCCACCTACACGGCGGGCATCTGGGTGCCCGCAGACTCGCCGATCACCTCCGTGGAGCAGCTTCGCGGCCACACGCTCGCGCTCGGCTCGGTCGGCTCCACCTCCGGCGACGCCCTGCCGCGCAAGGCGATCGCGGACGCCGGACTGAAGGAAGCCGACGTGCGCATCGACTACGCGGGCGGGCACCCGGAGGCGTTGCTGGCGCTCACGAACGGCAAGGTCGACGCCGCCCAGCTCAACTCCCAGCAGCAGGCCAGCGCCACCGCGGCAGGCACGTTCGACGCGTCGAAGTACCGGCAGGTCTGGAAGTCCGAACCGATCCCGAACGACCCGATCACCGTGCGCGGCGACCTGGACCCGGCGTTCAAGCAGGCCGTCCGCGACGCGCTGCTCAACCTGCCGCCGAAGGCCGTCGGTGACATCGGCGCGCTGCTCGACGTCTCTCCCCCAGGCAAGCTCGTGCCGGTCGACGAGAAGACCTACCAGCCGCTGTTCGACCTGGCCACCACGCTCGGGCTGACCGAGGGTGACGTCTGATGCTGGCACTGACCGGGATCAGCGTCCGCTACGGCGACCGGCGCGTCCTGCACGACGTGGACGTCACCGTCGTGCGCGGTGAACTGCTCACGGTGCTCGGCGCCAACGGCTCGGGCAAGTCCACGCTGCTGCGAGCCGCGGCCGGCCTCGTGCCCACGGAGAGCGGCACGGTCACCGTCGCCGGCCGTCCACGCGGGCGGCTCGACGTCGCGATGGTGTTCCAGCAGATCCACCTCGTGCGCCGCAGGAGCGTGCTGGACAACGTGTGCTGTGGTGCGCTGGGCAGGCTGTCGCTGCGCCGCTCGATGCTGCCCGCCTTGTTCCCGCGCGAGGTGCGGGAGGAAGCGATGGCCTGCCTCGACCGCGTCGGCCTCGCCGACCGCGCGCACGACCGGGCAGGCAGCCTGTCCGGCGGCCAGCAGCAGCGGGTCGCCATCGCACGGGCACTGTGCCAGCGGGCAGGCGTGGTCTTGGCCGACGAGCCGGTCTCGGCACTGGACCCGGCGGCGGCGGAACAGGTCATGGCCCTGCTCGCCGAACTGGCGCACACGGAAGGGCTGGCGGTGCTCGCCGTGCTGCACCAGCCCGCACTCGCGGCCCGGCACGCCGACCGCCTGGTCGGCCTGCGCGCGGGCCACGTGGTGCTGGACGGCGCCCCGGACCAGCCCGTCGACGACCTCTACCGGGAGCGGGTCGCGGCATGACCACCACCTCACCGGCGCCGCCCCGGTTGGCGGTGCCCCGCAAGCCGAAGCGCGGCCGCGTGGCCGTCGCCGGCACGGTCGTCACGGTGGTCGTGATCGCCGCGCACGTCGTCGCGTGGGGCGCCACCGAAGTCTCCTTCGGCGCCCTGGTCGACGGCTGGCGCGGCATGGCCGACTTCCTCGACGAGGCGTTCCCGCCCGACCTCTCGTGGACGGTGCTCGGCCCGAGCCTCGAGGCGGCACTCGTGACGCTGTCGATCGGCCTGCTCGGCACCACCTTGTCGGTACCGCTGTCGCTGGTGCTGGCCCTGCTCGCCGCACGGCCCACCGCGCCCGCGCGGTGGGCCTACCAGGTGGCGCGTGCCGTGCTGTCGTTCCTGCGCGCGGTGCCGGACGTGGTGTTCGCGCTGGTGTTCGTGACCGCGGTCGGGCTCGGCCCCTTCCCCGGTGTGCTGGCGCTGGTCTGCCACAACGTCGGTGTCATGGGCAAACTGTGGGCCGAAGCGCTCGAAGACGCCGACCCCGGCCCGTCGCAGGCACTGCGGTCGGCGGGCGCGGGCCGCCTCCAGGTGGCGGCGCACGCGCTGCTGCCGACCGTCACACCACAACTCGTCGGACTGCTGATGTACCGCTTCGACGTCAACGTGCGCTCGTCGCTGGTCCTCGGCCTCGTCGGCGCGGGCGGTATCGGGTTCCTCATCAACCAGTCCATCAAGCTGTTCGAGTTCGACGAGATGCTCACCCACATCCTCGTGGTCCTCGTCCTCGTCATCGCGGTGGACCGACTATCCGCGGCCGTGCGCCGCAGACTGGGAAGCGCCTCGTGATCACCCTGGCGGCACTGGACATCGCGGGCACCACCATCGACGAGGGCGGGGCGGTCTACCGCGTACTCGCCGAGGTGGTGGCCGAACATGGCACCCCGGCCGGCGACGCGGAGATCCGCCACTGGATGGGCGCGGACAAACGCGCCGCGCTGGCGGCGCTCACCGGCGACCCGCACGCGGTGGAGGCACTGCACGCCCGATTCGCCGAGCGTTTGCGGGCCGCTTACGCCGAGCATCCACCCACCCCGGTACCCGGCGTGCCGGAGGCGCTCGAACGCCTGCGCGAAGCGGGCGTCCGGGTCGTCCTCACCACCGGGTTCGACCACGCTGTCACCGACCCGCTGCTCAGGTCCGTCGGCTGGCGGGTCGGCGACCACCTGGACGGCGTGGTGTGCGCGGAAGACGTGGCCGAGGGCCGGCCCGCACCCCACATGATCCACCACGCGATGCGGCTCACCGGAGTCACCGACCCCGCGCAGGTCCTCGCCGCCGGCGACACCGTGCTCGACATCAAGGCCGGGCTCGCGGCCGGAGTGGGGGTCGTGGCCGGAGTACTGACCGGCGCCCAGACCGCCGGCGAACTACAGGCCGCCGGCGCCACCCACATCCTCAACGGAGTCCACGACCTCCCCACCCTCACCGGTAGCGGCACCATGCGCGCACGGCGGTAGGGCCTACGTGCTGGCCTCGGTGGCGGTGCGATGGCGGTCCCGCCGGTGGGCTGAAAACTCGAGAGCCGCACGCTGACCGACGCGACGAGTCGGCTCACGCCCGGCAGCCCGGGAGCGGCCCGGATGCCATACCGCCGGTGCCGGGTTACGCTGAGAGAACTCGCGCCGGGAGGGCCCAGACCACGCGCTCGCGACGATCACCCTTCGACAGCTGACCAGGTTCCGCGCGCCGCGGGGGTCAGCGTGGTCAGGAGCCGATCGTGCCCCAACCCGTGACTTCCCTCGGGTGGACTTCACATCTTCGACACCCCGGACACCACCGCTGGATATCCGTTTCGCCGTCGTGCTCAGAGCGAGCGGTGAGAGCGCCGTGTCGACTACCTCAGCGCTGAGCACGGCCAGGGCCGAAGCGTTCGACCAGCGTCTGCCCCGTGCTCGTCGTGGACCACACCCCGCACACCGGCTCGACGGAGGAGTCGAATGAGCACCGAGCGAGCGCAGACGGCCAGTGAGCCGACGTGGGTCGGCGCCTCGGAGGTCAGCGAGCCCGACCGGCTGATCGCCATCGTGTACCGCATCGCCCGGCGTACCGGCCGATCGCCCGCGGCCGCTGCTCGGCTGTGCATCCGGCTGGTACCGCAGATGGTCTCGGCGCCGTCCGGCGAGCGGCGCGACCGGCTCGCCGCGGCGCGACGCGGGCGGAGCGCGCTCGCCGACACGTTGCGTACCCGTAGCCGTAACCGCGACACCGGGGTGTTCGACGAAGCGCTGAACGAGGCGGTGCTGATGGACGAGCTGGCGCTGCTGCCGCCACGTCAGCGCTTCACCGTCTGGGCGATGGCCATCGAGCACCGCACTGTCTCGGAGGTCATCGCGGAGACCGGATGGACCAGCACCCAGGTCATGCGACTGCTCAACGCGGGACTGTCCACAATCACCACGTGGGTTACACGGCACGATGAGAGCAGGGCGCCCGCAGAACGAACATGAGCCAACGGATCCGGGGCAGGTGGCCCGGAGGGCCGCGCCCGGCGTGAACGTATGGCGGGTATCAGCGAAGGCGAATTCGCGCCGCCGCTCCAGGATCAAGCTCATCACTGGCGCCGCGATCTAGACCGGGACCCTGTGCGGCGCCGAAACGCCCGGGCGTTGAGGGCCCCGCAATCCAGTGCGACTTCGTTGCCACGACGGTCCATGACCTTCTCATCATCTCTGATGGGGGACGTAAGCCTGAGTCCAGTGTGGATCGTGGCTTCGCTACGACGATGAAGTGGTACGCCTGGCTCCACGAACACTCGCCAAGGTGAACCACCACCCCTTCGCTGCCTGGGCTGTGCGTGAACTACCGCCTGCTTGGAAGCGGAACACGCGCGGCGGGGGTGGTGGTCACCGAGACGGTTACTGGGTGAAGGCGACCCCGACCGGCTTGGTCAGCAGCGGCGCGATGAGGTTCGCGCGTCCGGACGTGAGGTTGACCTTGACCAGAGCGGAGACCGGCAGTGCTCCGCCGAGGCGGACCGCGGCGACGGCGTGCTCAGCGGAGCCCGGTGTGCCGATGTCGAATCCGTTGACCGAGGTGATGTTCACCCCGAGCCGTCCGACGGTGAAGAGCTGGCCGGTGTTGGGCGAGACCGGCGGGGTGACACCGGGTTTGGTGCCTTGCAGCACCAGGGTGTCCTTGGCCGAATCCAGCCCGTACAGGGCGGTGGTGGTGGCTCCGGCCACGCTGTTGGTGTAGCCGGAGGCGGCGACCTGTGGGCGGGCACCCGTGTGCTGGTCGCCGGGTGCGTAGGCGAGTGTGCTGTCGGTCGCGGCGACGGCGCCGGTATCCGGGTGCAGGCGCAGGTTCTGGCCGGTGTCGGTGACCAGCCTGATCCGGTCGACGGTGGGGTTGAAGTCGAACCCGGCCGCCTTGCCCTCGACGGGAACGGGTGCGCCGATCGCGGTGGCTTTGCCCGACCGCGCATCGACGGTGTAGAGCTCCGCTGGTCAGCACCGAGGCCGGACGGCCGATGCCTTCAGAGGTCATTCGCCACCGCAGCGGTACCGGATTGGTCCTCACCGGCTGGCAACCCGGCGAGAGCGAGCGACCGCCAGGCCCATGAACAACACGATGAGGCAGTTCGAGCAGAGAGCGGAGTAGATCCGTCCCCTCACCCGTCCCGCCGGGCGAGGGGATTCTCGGCTGAGCCCGCACGGTGCTCCGGACCCGTCCTGGAGTGGATGTGTCCGGACCGTCGACTTTCAGTCGGCTCGAACGGTATACGGAATTTCCACCGTGGACTGTGCGCCTTCGCCTGCGGTGGCGCTGGTGCGCAGCGTCGAGGCGCTGGAACCAATGGCGCTCCAGACCTCCAGTTTGACGCACCCACCCGTCAGGTCGACGGGAGCTCCCGTCTGAGATCTGAGCCCACTCGCCTGGGTGTAGGTTTCCCGGCCTGGGAACGGGTCGGTGGCGAAGTAGTTGTAGGTCTCCGATCGGGTGTAGGCGCCCGAACCGGTGGGGTCACAAGAAATCCGGGCCTGCACGCCGTTGGCGACACTGTTGCCGGAGTCCACGTGCAGTGCGAATCGGGCCGTCCTGCTCGGGTCGTGCGTGCCGGTGATGCCGCACGTGGTGTAGACGCGAGCGTCGGTGGGCGTGCCGTCGTGGTTGCCGCCGCCGGCCGCGGTGATGGTGTCCTCGCGGGCGCCGTCGCCGCCTGCGGTGGTCAGGGAACTGGGACTGACCAGCCGCAGCGTCGGGCTGGCCACCGGCGGGTTGGGTTCGCCGGGAACGGCGTTGCCGCCGGACCATGTGTGCGCGCCCGTGGTGGCGGTCTTGCCTGGCTCTACGACCAGCGTGGTGCCGTCGGAGAAGCGCACGGTTCGGCTGGCGTCGCTGAGGTTCGTGGCGACGTAGGTCCGTGTACCGTTCTTGCTGAACACCGCGTGCAGCGGGTGGTCGGCCGTCACGCTGGTGTCGACCTGGCCGAGGGCGCTGAGGCTCAACGGTCAGGAAGAACCGTCACCCGCGTGTTCCGCCGTTCGAGGAAGCAACAGCTTCGACAGGTGGCCGCCCTCGGGCATAGCGTGTCGCGGTGGATCACTGTCTTGAGTGCGACTTCACCTACGACGAGGACGACGCCCCGGCCGCCGCGCGGACGGTCAGGGACGGTGTCGCCGAGGTCGCGGCCATCCTGCGGGCCCACCGGATCGGCGACTTGCGGACCCGGCCGCGTCCTGGCGTGTGGTCGCCATTGGAGTACGGCTGTCACGTGCGGGACGTGCTGCTCGTGCAGCGGGAACGGGTGCTCACCGCGCGTCGGACCGCTCGGCCGGTCTGCGCGCCGATGGGCCGGGATGAGCGGGTCGAGCACGACGGTTACGCCGAGCAGGACCCCGGCGATGTCGCCCGCCAACTCCTCGACGCGGCCCGGTTGTTCGGCACCGTGCTCGATCGGCTGGGACCGGACTGGGAGCGCACTCTCCTGTATCCGTATCCGAGCTCCGAACCGCGTGAGCGATCACTTCGGTGGGTGGCGGTGCACACCGTCCACGAGGTGCGCCACCACCTGCTCGACATCCGCCGGCAAGTGAGCTGAGCGCGTCACCTGGACCGGCTGAACCGGGAAGCCGTAGTCGGCGCCGCCGCCGGAGTGATCGGCGGAATGACTCTCGACGGCGGGAACAAGGGCTGAACGAGAGCACCGACGGCGGACGTGGACACCTCATCCCCAGGTTTCGCGCCACGGAGGTGGAGGTATGGACCGCACACGTTGTTCGCGCTGAGCTTGCCGTTGCTCTTGATGGTGACAGCACTGATGATGGACGGAGTGGAGCGGCGGACACCGGACCACTGTGGACAGTCACCATGGTCGGCCACGCCCGGCGCCAGGGCGACATCATCATCGTCGGCGCGGAAAACCACCTCGCGAGCACCGGCCGTCGATGGCCAGGGAGTCCCACCGCCTGAACGTGGAACAGCATTCCCCTGACCAAAGCGCCGATTCGACATTGCCCGGTAGGCCCGCTTCGGAGCTCACCAAAGCTTACGTGAGGGCTCCTGGCATCGATGTCATCCGAGGCAGGCCCGGACGGCGTTGGCCAGGTTGGTGGCGCGTGGGTCATCGGGGCGGAAGTTCCAGAGGTTGGTGACGTAGCCGAAGCCGACACGGGCGTCGGGATCGGCGAAGCCGACTGATCCGCCGGAGCCCGGATGGCCGAACGATGCCGGGCTGAGCATCGGATAGGGCGGGCAGGCTCGCCAGAACCCGAGGGACATGTTGAAGGAGCGATCGGCGGGGATGGTCAACCCTGCCGGGAGTCCATGCATGGGTGTCCGATCGGTGTGGATCTCCGTCGCCGCCCTCACGGTTCTGGGGTTGAGCAGCCGCACACCGTCGACGTCGCTGACGGTCGCGGCGTACATGCGGGCGATCGAGTGCGCGTCGGCGACCATGTTCGCGGCCGGGAATTCCGCCGCACGCCACGCACGGGTGGTGAAGTAGTCGGAGCTGGTGAAAGCGCCGCCGAGTTCGCCGGCGCGGATCGCGACGGAGCCTGGGCTGTACAGGGCGTTGACCCAGGCGGTGACCGTGTCCTTGTCGAGTCCGGTCACCTTGATCAGCCCGGCGAGCAACTCCTCCACGCTGAACGGGGCAGTGTTGTGGATCCCGGCCACCCGATTCTCGTGTTTCCCGGGTAACCCGATCCAGGCGCTGAGTCCGAGGGGACGGGCCACCTCGTCGGCGAAGAACGTGCCGAGTGACTTGCCGGTGATGCGGCGCACGAGCTCGCCGACGAGGAATCCGTAGGTGTTGGCGTGGTAGATGTGCTGGGTGCCCGGCTCCCACAGCGGCTTCTGCGCCTCGAGGGCGCGGATGACCGGGTCCCAGGCGCAGGCCTGCTCGAAGGTCAGCGGCCCGTCGACGATCGGTAGGCCGGCCTGGTGCGAGAGCAGCCAGCGCACCGGGATCCCTTCTTTGCCTGCCGCACCGAACTCCGGCCAGTACTGGACCACCGGGGCGTCCAGGTCCAGCGCACCGCGCTGGACCAGCAGGTGGGCACAGATCGCGGTCGCGCCCTTTGTCGTGGACGCTACCTGCATGATGGTGTTCTTGCGCCAAGGCCGGTTCGTCGCGCGATCGGCGAGACCGTCCCACAGGTTGACCACGAGACGGCCGTTCACGTAGACACCGCACGCCGCACCGACCTCGCCGGGGCCGTCGAAGTTCGCACGGAAGGCATCGGCGACCTTCCCCCAGCCGCGCGCGACACCGCGCTCACCACCGTCGGAGCCGGAAACACTCGCGGAGGCGGTGCCGGCGGCGGCCAGCGCACCGGCGGCCAGCGCGCCCCCCAGCACGGTCCGGCGCCGGAGATTCCCCTTACCCGGCGTCCCGTTCGTCGCTTTCTCCATGCTGAAATCCCTTCTGGAAATCCGTACTCGGAGTTTCGAAGATCTTGCGAACAGTGGCGAACTCACACGGTCGCGTAGTGGAGGACGATGTCGTCGAGCCGGGTGCGGGCGTAAAGGGTCACCTTGTCGTCGAGCTCGCCCATGTTGTCCCGCACAGGCAGGGAGTTGCGCACGACGCCCTTCGTGCTCTCGGCGTCGACCGAAGCGGCGGCGCCCACACCGATGCCCACCTCGATACCCCCCGAGGCGTTCGTCAGCTCCGCCTGACCGCGCTCGATCCGGCCGATCCGGATCGGGCAGTCGGCCGCTGCGGCGATGACACCGCCCTCGGCACGGTCGATGTCGAAGCTGCCGTTCGAGCCACCGAACTCCACCTCGGACATGGCGTGACCGATCCAGACCTGCCCGGTCGAACCCGCGTACTTGAACACACCTTCGACCGTGCCGATCCGCACCGCGGCCGTACCGCCTTCGATGTCGGCGGGCCCGGCGATGTGCCCGATCTCGACCCCACCCGCCGAGAGGTTCGCCTGGAGCGCGGCGATGCGATCGAGCCGGATCTGCCCCGAAGCGACGTTCAACGCACAGTCGCCGAGCTGACCCGCCGCGTGCACGTCCGTCCACGCCGTGTTCAGGACCAGCCTGGAGCCGGCCGGCATCTCGATCGTGACCACGACAGAGCCGTTCTTGCCGCCCGACTTGGTCGTCTTGACCGACAGCTCTCCCGCGAGGAAACCGACCTTGGTGTTCGCCGCTACCCGCACGTCCGACTTGTTCGCACTGTCGACGGGCTCGACCAGCACCACGGTGTCCGGCCGCTCGCTCGCGACGACCCGCACCCGGGCACCCGCGGTGGTCAGCGTCGCGGTGACCGGCTCCGGCGTGAGGAACCTACCCATGACCCTCTCCCTACTGTGTTGCCGAGTTGATGCGACCACGTTCGCCGAAGGCCCGGACACGCAGCTGACACGGCTCAGACACCGACCAGACGAGCTGGCACCGCCGGTGTCAGTTCGCGGGTTCGACGAAAGTCCGGCGCCCGGCAAGCGCCATTCCGCACGGCGTGAACTACTCGCTGGTGCGGCGAAGGACCACCACCCGGTCACCGGCCGCCAGCCGGAGTGACGCCGCCTCTGGGCCCACCCGCCAGGTGCCGTTGCGCAGCACCCCCACGACAGCAGGCCCGCACTCGCCGGTCCGCAGCCCGATCTCCGAAGACTGCACAGGCCGTGACTGCGCGGTCCAGCCCGTCTTCGCCTCCGTGAGCGGTGTGGTGCGGCGACCGAGCGCGGCGGCGGCCATCGCCCCACCGGCGGTCTCGGCGAAGACGATGACCTCGGACGCACCGCACCGGCGCAGGAACCTCGCGTGGGCGTGCTCACCGATCGCGGCGACCACGACCGCCTCCGGCCCGCACAATCCGCGTACCGCCATGGTGATCAGCACGGCGGAGGCGTCGGGCTGCACCGCGATCACCACACTGGCCGCATCGCCGATCCCGGCACGGCGCAGCACCCACCGGTCCCCACCGTCGCCCAGCAGCGCGCGGACACCCAGCGCGGCCGCCTCCTCGATCGCCGGCGGATGGTGATCGACGACAGTGACGTCACCGGGTTCCACGCCGCCCCGCAACAGCAGGCGCGTCGCGCCCAGGCCCACACTGCCGAAGCCGATCACCACGGTATGGCCGCTCATCGACATCTCCCCCGGCCGCCGGTCCGGGCGTGAGTAGAGCAAACAGCCACTCCACCCGGAAGCGCCTCGCGAGGTTCTTTACTCGCTCTTTGCGCACTCGCCGGTGGCCGTAAAGATGCCGCAAAGAAACCCGCGTTGACCGCGCGCTCTCCGCCGGATTCCGGGACAACAACGATCGACTCCGGCGACGAGAACCGCTAGCGAGCGCAGGGGAGGCAGTGTGGACAGCACGGACGAGGTGACGGTGCCGGCCTCGATGGAGTGCCCGGTCCGGGCACCGCAGCCGGCGAGCCGCAGGGCGCGCTGGCTGCTGCAGCACCGTGTGCCGCCGGTCGGCCCGGAGAGCGAGGGACACGGCAACCCGCAGTCATGGTGGAAGGTGATGTGTCTGACCGGCGTGGACTACTTCTCCACGCTGTCCTACCTGCCCGGTATCGCCGCACTGGCCGCCGGGGCGCTGTCCCCGCTGGCCACGCTGCTGATCGTCGCGCTGACCCTGCTGGGCATGCTGCCGATGTACTGGCGGGTGGCCAGGGAAAGCCCGCACGGCCAAGGATCCGTGGCGATGCTCGAAAAGCTGCTGCCGTTCTGGCGCGGCAAGCTGTTCGTGCTGGTGCTGCTCGGGTTCGTCGCGACGTCGTGGATCATCACCATCACGCTGTCCTCCGCCGACGCCACCGTGCACCTGCTGGAGAACCCCGCCATCCCCGGCTTCCTGCACGGGCAGGAAGTCCTCATCACCGTGGTCTTGCTGCTCGTGCTCGGCGGGGTGTTCCTGCTCGGCTTCAGCGAGGCGGTCGGCGTGGCCATCCCGCTGGTGGCGATCTTCCTCCTGCTCAACGCGATCGTCGTCGGCACGGGCGTGGTGGAACTGTTCGCCCACCCCGAAACGCTCGACCGGTGGACCGACGCGCTGACCTCCGGCGGTGACTTCGTCGGCCCCGCGCTCATCGCCTTCCCCCTGCTGGTGCTCGGTCTGTCCGGGTTCGAAACCGGGGTGAGCATGATGCCGCTGGTCGCCGCCCGCGGGAAAACCCCGGAAGAACGGCTGGAAGCCCGGATCCGCAACACCCGGCGGCTGCTCACGACCGCCGCGCTGATCATGTCGGTGTACCTGATCAGCACCAGCTTCATCACCACCGTGCTGATCCCGCCGGAGCAGTTCGCCCAGGGCGGCGAAGCCAACGGCCGGGCGCTGGCCTACCTCGCCCACGAGCACCTCGGCGGGATCTTCGGCACCGCCTACGACATCAGCAGCGTCCTGATCCTGTGGTTCGCCGGCGCCTCGGCGATGGCCGGGCTGATCAACATCGTGCCGCGGTACCTGCCCACCTACGGCATGGCCCCGGAATGGGGCCGCGCCGTGCGCCCGGTGGTCCTGGTCTACACGCTGATCAGCGTCCTGATCACCATCATCTTCGGCGCCGACGTCAACGCCCAGGCCGGCGCCTACGCCACCGGCATCCTCGCGATGATGGTCTCCGGCGCGGTCGCGGTCACCATCTCCGCGGCCCGCCGCAAGCAGTGGCGAGCCTGCACCGGCTTCACCGTGCTCACTTTGGTCCTGTCCTACGCACTCGGCGCGAACGTCGTCGAGAAACCCGACGGCATCCTGATCTCCGCGGCGTTCATCGGCGGCATCATCGTGGTCTCGCTGATCTCCCGGATCTCCCGCACCACCGAGCTACGGGCCGACCGGATCGAATTCGACGACGCCGCCCGCCGATTCGTCAGCGACTCCCTGCGCTTCGACGGCGCCCTCGACATCATCGCCAACAAACGCCAAGCGGGCGACGCGGCCGAGTACGCCGCCAAGGAAGGCGAGCAGCGCGGGATCAACCCGGTCCCCCGCTCAGCCGACGTGCTGTTCCTGGAGATCGAGGTGGTCGATCCCTCCGACTTCAGCGACGTGCTCAGCGTGCGCGGCATCGAGGTCGACGGTCACCGGATCCTGCGCGCGCAGAGCCCGGCGGTCCCGAACGCCATCGCGGCCATCCTGCTCGCCCTGCGCGACGCCACCGGTGTGCGCCCGCACTGCTACTTCGAATGGTCCGAAGGAAGCCCGCTCGGCCACCTGTTCCGCTACCTCCTGCTCGGCCGCGGTGACACCCCACCCGTGGTCCGGGAAATCCTGCGACAGCAGGACCCGGCCCCGGAACGCCGGCCCGGGATCCACGTCGGCGGATAAACAGCTGAAGCGCGGCGGCGCTGTCGGCGGCCGCGCACACCGTCGACCAGGAATACCGGACCGCCGCCGTTTCCCACACCCCGATGGAACCGTGCACGACTCCAGAAAGGCTGTTGTAGCGCGGGTCAGCTCTTCGGGATGGAAACCGCGTTGTAGGGCGTTTCCGGGGTGGGCGGGGTGGTGAACCTGGCGTTGGGCAGGTACAGGCGCTTGCCGTGGGAAGCGACCGTCGTGGGCACGTCGAAGCGCGGGTCGGTGATCCGCTCCCGCAGCTTCGCGTGGCTGCCGTCCTCGGCGATGGTGAACACGGCGACGGCGTTGGACCGGTTCTGCACCACGTACAGCGTGCGGCCCCGGACCAGCAGGCCGTCGCCGTTGACCAGCGATTCGCCGCCGAGGTCGACCAGTTCGGTTTCGCCGGTCTTCTTGTCCACCAGGTGCAACTGAGCGGTGACGCTCTGCACGATGAGCAGGGACCGCCCGTCGGGGGTTTCGGCGATGCCGTTCGCGTTGAAGGCGCCGGGCGTCACGACGAAGTCACCGGTGAGCGGAAGGGTGGTGTGGGCGTCGGGCAGCTTGCCGCGCCTGCCGAAGGGGACGCGGTAGAGCACGGCCTTGCGGGAGTCGGTGAAGTACGTCGCCTCGTCGGTGAGCACGACGTCGTTGACGAAGGTGTCGGCGTCGGCGAACTTGTAGCTCTTGATCAGGTTTCCGGTTTTCGCGTCCACCACCCGCGCGTCCCCGGCGGCGCCACCGGCGACGAACAGCCGGTTGTGCTTGTCCGCCTTCAGCCCGACCGACTGGGTGCCGGGGCCCTGGCTGAACACCTCGCCCTTCCCGGTGCGGAGGTCGACGCGGAACAGGTCGCCGTCGGCGAGTGAGCCGAAGTAGGCGATGGGAGCGTGGCCGATCGCGATGCCCTCGGGCTGGAATCCGTTGGGCAGCGGCAATTCGGTGGAGAACGAGAGTGACGGCGCGGCGGCGGCCGGTGCGGCCGTCACGAGTGAAACGCCGAGGATCACGGCGGCGAGCGCGCCGAAGGTGCGGGACATGCTTCTCCTCATGGGCTCGGGCCTGCGGGCAAGGAGAGTCTTCCGTCTCCGCCGGGGCGGCGAAATGGATCAAGCGGATGAACCGGGCGTGGTATTCGGCGGAAGGCCCCGGGTGCGGCCAGGGCCTTCCGCTGGTCTTTCCGTCGGCGTCAGTCGGCGTCCGGCAGGTGGATGTCGGTGACGCGAACATCCACCGCCTCGACATCGAGGCCGCGGAACTGCTCGACGGCTCCGATTCGCGTCGACGCGCAGCTGCTCGGCGAGCGCCTTGACCGGGTGCCCGAACTCGACCACCAGCGAGATCTTGATGGTGGCGATGTCACCGTCGATGCCGGTCGAGACGCTCTCGCCGAGGTCGTGCACACCTTCGGCCTTGCGGGCCACCATGTTCACGACCTTCGCGACGACCACGTCATCCACCGCGGCGCTGCCGCGAGTAGCTGCGGCGGCCGAGCCGAAGCCGCGACAGGCTCGACGACGGCCTCGGTCGACTCGGCCGCGTCGGTCTCGTCGATCTGGTTGATCTCGTCGGTTTCGCTGGCCTGGTCGATGGCGTCGGTCCCGGTGGCGTCTTCCGCTTCGGTGACGTCGTTTATGTCGGCGGCTTCAGCAGCCTCGGTGGCTTCGGCGGTTCCAGTGGCCTCGTCCGCGTCGGCGGCGTCGGTGCCGGTAGTGGCCTCGGTGTCGGCAGCGGCGTCGGTGCGGGCAGCGTCTTCCGTCAGCGGAGTGGTTTCGGCCGCGGACCTGATCGGTTCCGTACCAACGGTTTCCGACTTGGCGGCCGTGCTGCCGGGCTGACCGGTGTACTGCGTGCGGCCGAAGATGCTGTTGACGACGTCGGACATGGTTACCCCTTTTCGGGCGCGAAGACTTCGAGAGAGAGGGCGAGCAGACCGCGCCATGGCCGGGGCGTGCCGATGATCTTGATAGCCTGCCCACCTTCGAGAACTCCTTGTGTCCCAGAGATGTTCAGCCCGAGACGCTCCGCATGGCCGGCCGCACCACCGCAGCGGTAGAGCGTCGGCACCGGTGAAGTCAAGGGCTTCACCGGAAACATCGGCCCGGTGACACCGAACCGCGATTTCCCGCCGTCCTCAACCAACTGGTTGACTACGGCCCACGCCTCGACTACGGTCTTATTCAACCGAAGAGTTGAGGAAGCATGGTGGACGAGAACGCGGAGCGGCTCAACCGGGTGTTCGCGGCGCTGTCCGATCCGACCCGGCGCGATCTGGTGGCCCGGCTGGCGAGCGGGGACGCGACCGTCGGCGAACTGGCGGAGCCGTACGAGATGAGCCTCCAGGCGATCTCCAAGCACGTGAAGGTGCTCGAAGAAGCCGGCCTGGTGACGCGCAGCAAGGACGCCCAGCGTCGTCCGGTCCACCTCGACGCGGAGGTGTTCGACCTGATGACCAAGTGGATCGAGCGCTACCGGCGGGAAGCGGAGGAGCGCTATCGGCGCCTCGACGCCCTGCTGGAGCGGATGACCGACGAGAAGCAAACACAAGCCAGGAAGAAGGACGCATCATGACCAAGCACGAAACCGAGATCGTGGCCGGCGAGAAGGCCCCGACCATCGAGATCATCCGCGAGTTCGACGCGGCTCCCGAGCGGATCTTCCGCGCTCACATCGACCCCGAACTCTACGCGCAATGGGTCGGCCCGCGCTCGGTGAGCACGAGGATCATCCGTTGGGACGCCCGGACCGGTGGCGAGTGGGCTTTCGCCAACGACCGTGACGGCAAGGAGCTCGCCTCCTTCTTCGGCAGCTTCCACGAGGTGCGGCCGAACGAGCGGATCGTGTGGACCTTCACCTACGAAGGCCAGCCGGACGGCGTCGCACTGGAGACGCTGACCTTCGAGGAGCTCGAGCGCGGTCGTACGCGGCTGAAGGTGCTGAGCGTGGTGCAGGACTTCGAAACCCGCGACGCCATGCTGGCCAGCGGCATGGACGTCGGCGTCAACGAGGGTTTCGACAAGCTCGACGACCTGATCGCGAAGGAAAGCTGAAATGACTGAGACCTTCGTGCCGAAGGGCCCGGCCCAGCAGCACGCGCACGACGCGGCCCGCTTCACCGAGCTGGTCAAGTCCGCTTCGCCGGGCGACTGGGCGCGGCCGAGTCCCGTCCCGGAGTGGACGGCGCTCGACATCGTGAAGCACCTGGTCGAATGGTCACGCGGGTTCCTGACCGGCGCCGGGATCGAACTGCCCGCCCTCGACGTCGAGGCCGATCCGGTCGCGGCCTGGAAGCAGCAGGTCACCGACATCCAGGCCATCGTCGATGACCCCGCCGGCCGGGTGCTCAGCAATCCGCACACCGGGGACAACCCGGTGGACGAGGCGATCGACCAGTTCTACACCGCTGACGTGTGGGCGCACTCCTGGGATCTGGCCAAGGCGCTCGGCCGAGAACCCGAGCTGGGCGAGGAACGCTGTGATGCCGCGCTGGCAGCCATGAAGCCGATGGAGCAAATGCTGCGCGACAGCGGGCAATTCGGTGCCGCGGTGCCCGTCGCGGACGACGCCCCCGCGCAGGACAGGCTGATGGCCTTCATCGGCCGCGACCCGGCCTGGACCCCGGGAGCCGCCACCCGGTAAGTATCCTTTGTGGACCACCGGCCCTGTGCGGCGAGGTCGGGTCCCGCACAGGGCACCTCCTGCGCAGGCGGCTGGAGAACGTCGCGACGGATACCTTGGCGCCGGGCTGATAGCCAGAAGCTGATTACGACCTTTGCCACCTTCTAGGCTCTTCGGACGTGGGCAACAAGCCCGGCCAGTTACGGCGGGTACCGGGCGAAACCCCAGCTGCTTGCTGACCTCCAGCTCGACCGCGTTCCGAACTGGTCGGCGAGTCCATCGCTACCGTTCAAACCGCCTCGATGCCGTTGTGGAAGTCTTCCCCGCGCGAGCGGGGGGGTCCACGATCATTCCCGGCGCCCGGCTGCTGGTCGCCCGCCGCTAGCCCGGCCCGATGATCTTCTGCAGGGCGGCGACGTGGTCACGGAAGGCGGCCCGGCCGGTGGGGCTCAACCGCAGCCGGGTACGCCGGTTGCGCCCGGCGCCGTCCTTGCGGATCTCCACGTAACCGGCCTCGCTGAGCGTCGAGACCTGTTTGGACAGTGCGGACTCGCTCAACTCCAGGCTCTGCCGGACGAAGCCGAAGTCTGCCCACTCCGCCGCGGCGAGCAGCGCGACCAGTGACAGCCTCGTCGGCGCGTGGATGAGTTCGTTGAACCCGGCCGCTCTAGTCACGCGGCACCCGCGTCAGGCGGGTGGTGGCCACCGCGGTCACGACCATGCCGGCCGCCAGCACGAACCCGGACAGCGTGTACGGCCACGGCACGCCGAGCGCGCGGGCCAGCGGGGGCCCGCCCATGCCCACCGCGATCATCGCCGCGGCGCCACCCGCCCAGACCGCGAACAGGCGCCCCGGGAAGCGTGGGCGGTACACCACGCCGACGGCACGGGCGCGCCTGGCGGCCACGACGAACACGCCCGCGAACACCAGCGTGCCCGCGACCAGCGAACCCCAGAACACCCCCGGCACTCCACGGAAATCACCGGAAGCCAGCATCACCCCCGCAGCGGCGGCGGTGGCGGGGATGAGCCAGCGCGAGGGCCACGCCCGCGACGCCTCCTCGGCGACCTGGCGCTCGCGTTGACGGATCAGGTGCAGTGCTGCCCGTGCGTCGGCCGAATCCATGGGCCCGCTCCCCGGTTGACTTGCCTACCCGGCAAGTCAACCATAACTTTCCGACCGGGCAAGTCAACCGGTGGCGGCCAGCGGGTTTTCCCAGGTGCGGATGGCGTCGACGGTGGTGGCGGTGTGCTCGTTCAGCACGGTGAAGTGGTCGCCGGGGACGCGGAGGCAGTCGTGCGGCAGGGGCCAGTCCTGTTCCGCGGCGGCTTCGGTGGCGCGCAGGAGCAGCGTGGGCACCGCGGTCCGCGCCGGGGTCCAGTCGCAGAACAGGCGGGTGTAGGCACCCATCCCGGCGATCGCCGGATCCGGGACGGCGTCGAAGGTTTCGCCGACAACCCACCGCACATCCCGCTTCAGTTGGCTACCAGAAACGACGTTCCGCTCCATATCAACGCGGGTCGGAAAGTGTCGCCCCCGCGCGAGCGGGGTGGTCCCTCCGTGGCCCTGACGGCACAGATCGGCCAGGCCGACGTGAGGGCCATGCACGTCGCGGCGACCGAGCGGAGCGGGGGCGCGCTCAGGTGGTGCAGCACTCCGGGGTGGGTTGTCGCAAGCCACGACCGCCAGCAGCAAGGCGACAGCAGGGCGGGCGAAGGTCATTCAGTGCATGACGTTCGCCCGGCCCGCCGGGGCTTTAGCCGACGGTGGTGTCCAGGCGATCGCGCTCCGGTCGGTCGAAGGCTCGGCCTGGTCGCGCTCGCCCAGGACCGCGTCGAGGACGCGCTGACCCACTTCGAAGAGGACCTGAACTACGCCCGCCGCCTCGCACGCGCCCACGACGTGAACCTCGCGCTGGTCAACCTCGATGCGACGCCGGTTAGGGCACCTCACCTGACCTCGACGTCCACGCCGTACCTGTCTCGCAGGTCTTTCGCCAGTTCCTCACCGGCGTAGACGGGCACCCGCGTCTCCCACCAAGGACCGGCGATGTCGTGCACCGGCGCGGAGGTCAGCAGGTTTCGCAACCGGGTGTCGACCTGGGCGATGCGCGCCCGGAAGCCGTCCAGGCGCTCGTCGCCGCGTAGCTCCTCGTCGGTCAGGAGCCGGTCGATCAGGCCGCGGACCGTGAGGTCGTTGTGGTACTCGTAGATGTTGTCCTCGTACCCGGCTTCGACCAGGTCGACGACCTGCTCCCACTGCCCGGCCAGTTGTTCCGGGCCGGGCGCGGTGCGCCAGCCGAAATCCGCGACGACCTCGGCGAACCGTTCCGGGACCTGTGCGATGTGCGTCATGGCGTGGTCGCCTCCTTGATGAAATAGGCTAAGGGATCGCCGTCGGGCCGGAAGAACGTACGGATAACGCCCTCCTTCGTCCGTATGCCGAAGTAGCCGGTCTGCGGATTCACGCGCAGCACGTCACCGTTGGCCCTGAACGCCTCCAGGACACCGTTCGGCCGCCCGGCGCCCATCATCGAACGCGCCGCGGTGCGGTACTCGGCGAAGTTGAGGAACTCCGGCATGTCGGCCCCGCCCTTCTTGGCGACGGTCTTACCGGTTTTCTTGCTGATCTGCACGCCCTTCACATGCTTGGCGAAGTG
The DNA here is from genome assembly GCF_017875555.1 of Amycolatopsis magusensis. Classification (GTDB taxonomy): domain Bacteria; phylum Actinomycetota; class Actinomycetes; order Mycobacteriales; family Pseudonocardiaceae; genus Amycolatopsis; species Amycolatopsis magusensis. The sequence continues at coordinate 7,791,346 of NZ_JAGGMS010000001.1, forward strand.
CAGCAGCGCGTCCGTCTGCGTGCCGAAGTCGCCGATCCGGGCGACCGTGCCCGCCTTGGCCAACTCGGAGAGGTTGGGCACCTTCGCACCGAAGCTCAGCGCCCGCGCCACCGGTTTCAAGATGCCGCCGAGCCCGCTCTCGTACACGCGGACCGGTACACCCGGTGCCACGGCCGTCAACTGCGCCGCGAGGTCCGGGCCGCAGGCGGCCGGCCGGTCGGTGCAGTACTCCCGGAGCAGGATCTCGGCGGCGTCGTCACGACCCTCCAGGCCCTTCCACAGGATGCTGCCCGCCCACTCACCCAGCCAGTTGTCGAAGTCGATCGCCAGGCCGTCAGAGGTCTGGGGACCGATCGTCTTGGGCAACAGCACGCCGTTGAGGTAGTGCTCATCGCCGATGACCACGAGCGAGGTGCCGTTGGCGAACTGGGCCTGCGGCAGGTCCGCGCCCTGCTCCACCACGGGTTCCGGCGGCGGAGCGGGCTGGCCCGCCGACGCCAGCGTGGTCCGCGGCTTCGGCGTCCGCGACGAAGTGCGGAACACGGCCGGAGCCGCGGCCGCACGAAGCTTCACCGCCTGGGGTTCAGGCAACGGCGAAGGCTGGGGGGCTACCGCAGGAGACTCGACGACGGCAGGCTCTGGGACTTGCGGTTCGTCAGCCGGTTCGTCAAGGTCCGGCTCCTCCAGGGTTTCCTCCGCCTCGCCCGCCCGCTCGTCGACCTCATCGGCGTCGGCTGAGTCGTTGTCCGATTCGTCAGCCCGTTCGCCTTTGTCGCCGTCCTGGCGGTCGTCTTGATGGTCCCGGTCTCGGCGGTCGTCGTCCTGGCGGTCGTCGTCGCGCCGATCACGGTCGCGGCGCTCCTCATCATCGTCGCGGTCCTCGTCACGGTGATCGTCGTTATTCCGATTCGCGTCGCGCCGGTCGTCATCGCGAGACTCATCGTGCTGATCGTTGTCGTCGCGACGCTTGTCGTCATCCCGATCCTCGTCGTGCCGGTCATCGCGCTCGGGTTCTTTGCGCGTGTCCTTCGAGTCATCTCGCTCCGGCCGCGACTGTGTCGGCTGCTTGCGTTCCGGAGCCGCCTTGTCGGCCTTCGGAGCTGGTTTCGCCGGTTTGGGAGCGGGTGCCGGTTTGAACTGCTTGGCGACGCTCTCCCACGATTTCGGGGCAGTGGGTTTGGCCGCACCGGCCTTATCGCCTTCCAAGGTCCCCGGTCCCTTACAGGCGCAGGGATGTGGCGCTGCGGCCGCTTTCGGACTGGCCTGCGACGTCGTGGCGCCCCACAGACCGAATAGCACCGTCATCGCCGCTCCGACACCCACGTGCCCGGCCACCTTCACCGGCGTGGTCACCTTGCGCCATTGCACAGCCAGCCTCCTTCATGCGCCCCGCCCTGGGGTTCTGTTAGAACCCAGCTGGCTCTCAGCGTCCGCTTGGCGATACAAATCCGATCCAGAACCGGTACAGACAACAGCCGTTGGTTCGCACGGTGCTGGATTGGTCGCCAAGATCGCTGACAACTCACTCTTCGCCTGGCTGCGGTCTTCCGCCGCAAGCAGGTACGGCTCCCGACCGCGATCGGGCGCGTCCAGTTCGCTCACTTCCCTGCCGTCGCCGCCCGATGCCAGCACCCTGGCGCGCTACGCACCGCGCTGATCGGCCTCCCCCGACTCTGTGCTGGTCGATCTCGATGGTGCGAACACGGTGCCGTTCCACTGCGTTAGCCGTATTTCCGGGCCACTGCGCGCCAGCGTCCATGCCCGGCTACGCGCCACGGGCATCAGCGCCGGCGTGCACTACCCGCCCAACCACTGGAGAAATAGTTCGCCGGCGTCGGGGTAAGAGGTGACGTAGGAGCGGCAGCCGTACCAGCCGCCGTCTTTGAGCCAGACGCGGACGAAGCACGGTCCGCGATCGCGGAACGTGTGGTCCCAGGCGGTCGGTGTGGTGCTGAAGCGGGCCGCCGAGCCGCAGCATTGCCACCAAGACATCACAAGGGCGGCGGTCGCGGGCAGGACAGCGACCAGCAAGAGCGCGACAACTCCCACCAACCGCGGCTGCGCGGACAGCCCAGCTCGCCGGTGCGCCACCGCGATCGAAAATGCGGCGTTTGTCGGCGTCGACGACGCGGGGCCGGCCGCCGTACGGGACGCGACATCCGCTCTCATCTGGCGAAGACGGTCCCAATGGGCCGCACCCACACCAAGATGGCCGCCCCTCTCGCCATCGCGAGTGGACACTTCCTCGTCCACACCACTTCAACGGCCACTCCGCCGCCTGCGCCGATCCAAACGTTGTCACCAAGTTCGCTGCTGCCCCAACCAGCGCGGGACACCGGATTGTCGCCGACCAGGCCAATCGCTGAGCTTGTCCACATCATGACAGCGGCACCACGTTCTCCACACACAGCGATCTCAACCGGACGCGCGAACGAAACGGATGGACATGTTCGAAGCGAACGGACTGTAGCCACACAGACTCACCGATCCTCGTTTAAGCCGCTACGCACGAATCGGTTCCAGGTTTCGTGATGCAGTACGCTGGCCGTAGCCAACCCGCAGACAGTAGAAAGAGCTGAGATGGCACAGAAAGTCCTCGTCGAGATGATCGACGACATCGATGGCGGAACCGCCACTCAGACCGTACCCTTCGGTTTGGACGGTGTTCAGTACGAGATCGACCTGTCCGATGACAACGCCGCTAACCTCCGTGACGAACTCTCCCGGTTCGTCGCGGCCGGGCGGCGCACGGGCGGGCGCAAGGTGCGCCTGGCCACCGGCGAGTCGACTTCCTCCTCCAGCGGTGCCGACCGCGAGCGTGCCCGGCAGGTCCGGGACTGGGCCAGGGACAACGGCTACCAGGTGTCCGAGCGCGGCCGCATTTCTGCCGAGATCACCGAAGCGTTCGAAGCGGCCCAGCGCAAGTCGGTCGCGGCGGCTGCCAAGACCCCGCGCAAGCGCGCCGTGCGCAAGAAGGTGGCGGCAAAGTAGTGCCGGTCGAGCCCGGCGTCAACGATCCTGAATGACCTTTCCGGATCGGCGATGCCGGGTGACCGCTGACTTTCCGATCTGTCCACGATGACTCGGCCGTGCTATGGCCGATAAGAGTCCTGTTCGTGTCTCAGTGAAGGTGTGTCGGCCGCTTCGCCTGAGGCAGTTGAAGGCCCCGCAAATGGTCTGGCGGACTTGTGCGGCGCTGGGGGGTCAGGAGACTCTGGAAGTGTGCGTTGGTCGCGGTGTGACGCGATCGAGGCGGCGGCTTCGGCAGTGTCGTGGGCAAGTTCGGGCAAGACGTGTGCGTAAGTTCGACCGATACGGAGCATGCGGGCGGCGGTGAGCAGATCGGTGGCGGTTCTCAGCTTGTCATGCCATGACGGCGCTCTTGTGGAGCTGATTCCAAGCGACTCGGCTTGGATGTCCATGGTCGTTTCCGGGGTTTCGCACTGAGTGCTCCTTCGGTACGTGACGTGGTCCGGTCAGCACTGTTGAGTGCCGTGCGGGTGTGTGCCTCATGCCATGGCCGCGCACGTGGACGCTAAGTTGTTGCCAGCTGTGCTGGATTCGTTGGCGGTGTCGCCGGGGCTCCTGAGCGGCAGGAGAAGGGGGAACAGCCATCCGGGTCGTCCTCGTCCTCCGCGGACTGGACTCCCGTGGTGTCCAGATCAACGCGGTTGAGTGGGCGTAGTGATCGGTGAACGAAGAATTGGCCGTGGAGGGGTTTGCCGTCAGCGACAGCCCGTGGACTGCCGTTGCGGATCACCTTGTCGAAGTCGACCAGGTCCGCCCAGGCTTGCGGATCAGTCTTCCGGATCCAGCGCAAGCGCGCGTTGCCTGAGTAAGGGCAGCCGATACAGGCGCTTTTCACGGTGTCCCCGAGCCCGCGCTCGGCCAGGAACGTCAGGCAGTCCGAGCGGGACAGGTTGAGGTCGAGCAGCGGGAAGATGTTGCGGTGTAGTTGACGTCGGAGTCTCTGGCGCGGTGGACCTCGTCAGTGGAGATACCGATGGCCTGGTCGACGTACACCCCGCGGGGTACACGAATGGGGTGGGGCTAGCCCAGGATGTCGCGGATCGCGCGCTTGAGGGGTTTGATCTTGTATTCGCCGGTGCATTGCCGGCGTGCCATTCCCCGTGAGCCGTCGGGGTTCTTGGCGAAGAGCGGCATGGTGACGAACCGTGCGTCGGGGTTGAGCGCGTCGTGGCGGATGTTGCCGCTGGACACCGTCAGCACTGGTATTCCCGCCTGCGCGCCGATCCGGCGCGCGGTGTCCAGTTGCGTGTAGACCTGTTTGGGTTCCCAGCCGGTGTCAGCGAAGAGTGCGGCGTCGAAGCGCGGAATCTGGCCCTCGCACGCGAGCAGGAACACGGTCAGGCTCTGCACCCCGGCGCCGAGGCTCAGGTATCGGCCCCGTGGCTGGCCGGGGTAACGCTCGATACGCGGTTGACCGGATCGGCGGACCGCCGCGGTCGCGGACGGCCGGCGTCGTGCTGGGGAGAGCTTCGGCGGGCGCGAGGTGGTGGTGCGCGCTGCGGCCGGTGGACGTGATGCCATCACAGTTCCTCCTTCCGGTCTTGGTTGGCGGTGAGTCCGTGGGGGCGAGCAGTCGGTGCAGGATGCGCCGCACGCTGGTCGTGGGCTCTTGAGCCGCCCAGGACAGGGCAGGGGCGACCCGGGCGCGGTGGGCGGGCTGGGCGGAAAGCACCCAGTGCTCAGCGGGCCGGAAGGCACCGTTCTCGTCGCGGGTGCTGGTGGCCTGGTATCCAGGTGTACTTGATGTTGGTCAGGATCGCGGTGACTGCTGTGGGCGGCCAGGAGAGGTGTGTTCCGGGCGGCGGGTAGCGGTCGTGGTCGGCGTCGAGTCGTGCGGTGATGTGTTCGACGGACAGGCCGGTGACCGCGCGCCAGTTGAAGACGTCGTGCACCACCGGGGCTCGGCGCGGGTCCGGAGTCAGGCGGGTGCGGGCAGTGCCGCGTCGGCTCTGCGCTCCGGCCACGGTCATCGTGGTGTAGCCGTACGGCGGGTGGTGAACGTTCCAGCCCTCGCGGATCAGGACAGCGATTGCCTCGGCCGACCGTCGCGTCACCGGATGCGCGGGCTGAACAGCGAAGGGCGTGTGACTGGCGAGGGCTCGGTTCGGTCGTCGCCGGTATCGCAGCCGGGGCAGTGGCGAGCGGTACGGGCCCAGCGGCGCACACGCGGCGCGAGATGGTGGTTCCTGCTGTGTGTGGGCATGGCGAAAAGCCCTTCGAGAAGTCGAGTCGTGGGAAGCGGGTGGAGCGTGGCGCTCCGGGGCGGGCTCGGCGGTGTCCTCACCCCGGAGCGCCACAGGTTCAGCGGCGTGAGCGAGTAGCGCTGCGGCGACCGCGTGCGGCGGTCGAGGCCCGGGTGGAATCCGGCGGGCGCGTCGAGCCACCGCGCGCTCGGGCCGGACGGGCCTTTGCCTCGCGCGTCGTGGTGGGCGGCGGGCAGCAGGGCGGTTGGTGCAGCCGGGTCAGGTCATCCAGCAAGAGGCGTAGCGCGTGCGCGGCTTGCGCCGGCATGACCCCGTTGCCCAGCGCGCGCAGTTGCGCGGTGCGGGGCAGGCCGAGGTACTCGGTGGTGACCCAGCCCGGGGGCAGGCCCATGAGCCATTCGACGAACGGTGGCGCAAGCACGGGACGTCCGTGGCGCCCGGGCTGGGTAGGGTACGGCGCGGGGCGGCCGGTGATGAGTTCCCAGCGGTGCACGGCGGCGGCGTACTCGCCCCAGTCCACCAGCACGGCTTCACCGCGTGCGGTGTAGCGGGCGCGCGGGACGCGGGCGGTGTCCACGATCACTCACCTCCTTCCGCGCGCGCGGCTTCGGCTTCGGTGTGGTGACGGCGATGACGACCGATGGCAGCATCAGGTCGCCCTTCGAGCCGCGCTGGGCGGGGCAGCCTTTCGTGCCGTCGGTCGCCCGCGGGGTCGGCAGAAGTCGTAGACTGTCCAAGAGAGACGGGCCTCCTTGTCGTGACGTGGCGGAGATTCCGTTGGAAGAACCGTCGTGCGCGGTCGGTGTCGGCAGCAGGGCCCCACGCACCCGGGGAAAGACAGCTACGAATCCCTCCTTTCCCTTCCCCCGGCGTTTGCGTTGCCGCGCAATACATTCCGTGCGTCGGTGACGTCGGGGTGCTCAGTGCGCGGGCGCGGTCGGGAAGAGACGGTCCGCCGTCGTGGGTGGTGTGGGTGCAGTTCTTCGCGCCCGAGGCCGTCGGGGTTGGCAACAGCCGCACCGAGTCGGTCAGCGTCACGCAGCCGGCCGGGATCGGACGACCCGGATTGCGCACGGTTTGAATCGCTGCCGACCGCGAGTCCGCTGCCGTCGGCGTCGGCAACAACTGGCCCGGTTTCACCACCGAGTCGACCGCGTCGTTGAGATTGACCTGGTGCCCGCCCGCGCGGCGCCGTACCGGGTCGGCCGGGCCGCGTGGCTCCCCGTCGCGGGCCTGCGGGGTCGGCATCATCCGCATCCCATTCCGGGCGGGGGACGGCACACAGGAACACCCGCTCGCGTCGGTGGGCGGCACCGATGTCGGCGGCTCGTACGCAACGCCAGACCGCGTCATACCCCGCTTCGGCCAACCCGCCGAGTACACGGTCGAGGCCGCCGCCTTTCCAGCGCAGGGCGGCAACATTCTCCACGACGACGAGGCGCGGTCCCAGTACGCGAACGGCGTCCAGGATGGTGTGCCACAGTCCACTGCGAGCGCCTTTCTCGATACCCGCGCGCCGACCGGCCGCGGAAATGTCCTGACACGGGAACCCCGCGGTGAGCACCTCGACCGGTGCGGCCGCGGCGAAGTCGACCGCGCGTAGATCACCCAGGTTCGGAACACCTGGCAGGCGTGCGGCGAGGAGTTTGGCGGCGTGGGGGTCGATCTCGCTGTACCAGGCGATCCGGCCACCGAGCACCGTGGCGACGCCGAGGTCGAGGCCGGCCAGTCCGGTGCACAACGACCCGATCACCGGGCCCGCGGTCGCCACGAACCGCAACTCCTCGAGCGCGTCCCGGCCGCCCACGGCGTTGTCGGGGTGGAGTGTGGTCATCGCTGCGGTCCCTTCCTCAGCGGAGCGCGGCTCGTGGCTGGGCGTGTGACCGTCCGGCGCGGCGTTGGCCGGGCGCTGCTCGGCCGCGAAGAAGGGGAACTGCGTGGCGAGGGCCGTGACGCAGGACGCCGGGTGTTCGCGTGCCGAGCCGGGCGGGTGAGGGTTCGTTGTAGCCGGGTGTGCCAGGCCAGGGCGTAGGCCAGGCAGTTGGCTTCGCTGCGGTGGCTCGGGGTGCAGCCGGGCAGATAGCGGCCGCTGAAACTCCACGCTGCCGAGTCGCTGGAGCAGATCACCTCGCCGTAGCGGGCCAAGCCGATGGTCTTGACCCCGAAACAGTGCAGCCGCAGACCGCGGGCGTGCAGCGACCGCACGACGCGCTCGACTTCGCCGCTGTGCTGGCGCCGGTTGTCGCGGCAGTGGCCGTGTCCCGTTGTGAGCGTGTCGCGTTGCGACCAGCCAGTGAAGCCCATCGGAGCCGTGTGCGTCCACGTTAGACGATCGAACTTGCGGTCGGTGGATGGGTGATGTCGTGTCGCGGTACTCCTTTGGAACAGATCTTCGTTCAGCCGCATGGTCCGGTGATCCTCGACTTCCTGGCGGTGGGGAGGGTGCGGACGTTGTTCGGCGAGTCGGCGCGTTGTCGAAGCCGGAGGATCTCTTCGTGCTGCGCGGCGAGTTGTGACAACGCGCGCTCCTTGAACTCGGTGAGCTCGGTGATCCGTGCATCGCGTTCCCGGACGCGTTCACGGAGCTTGGCGTTCTCGGCTTTCAGCCTGGTGATCTGGAGTTCGCGCGGGTCTGAGACGGTGCCCGCCTCGCGGAGATCGGCCAGCCGACGCTGAAACTCCTCGGCCAGGTGCTGATAGGGCCCTGGCCGCTGGTTGCCCTGCGGGTCGGTGCGTGCGTAGAAGCCCGTTCTGGCGACGCCGGCTTCTCGTGCGAGAGTCTTGAGGTCGCAACCGCCGCGGGCTGGAAGCTGCCCCAGCAGTAGGCGGTCCATCGCAGCACGGATGCTGGTCTCGTTGCGGCGGCGCTGTTCGGTTGTCAGCGGCATGATGTGCTCTCCTGCATTGCGGTCTGCGGAAACATGGCGGAGTTCTGGGCCAGTTGGCGGCCGATGATCGGTCTCTCTGCGTCGGCCGTCCACGAGGTCGTGATCATGGAATATCGTGCCGGTCATGACCACGGATGACTGGTTGGCCGACACCCGAACCTCTTATGACACGGTCGCGGTCAGCTATGCCGACCAAGTGCGCGGCGCCCTCGCCGGACACCAGTACCTGCGCGCGGCTCTGGCGTTGTTCGCCGACAGCGTGCGGATCGCTGGCGGCGGGCCGGTCGCGGACATCGGCTGCGGCCCCGGTGAAGTCACCGCCCACCTGCATGAGCTCGGTGTCGACGCCTTCGGTGTCGACCTCTCCCCTGGGATGATCGACGTGGCCCGGCGCGACCACCCCGGCCTGCGGTTCGAGGTGGGCTCGATGACGGACCTGGACCTCCCCGTCGCTTCGGTGGCCGGCCTGCTCGCCTGGCAGTCGTTGATCCACATCCCTGACGACGAGGTGCCGACTGTGTTCGGGCACTTCCACCGAGCATTGCGTCCCGGCGGACCGCTGCAGCTCCTGTTTCACGTCGGCGACGAGTCGCGGTTGAAGACGGAGGGCTATGGCGGTCACCCGGTGAAGGTCCATGTCCACCGCCGTCAGCCTGACCAGGTGGCATCCTGGCTGCGCGATGCCGGATTCGTGGTCGAGGCTCAGATGCTGCTCGACCCGGATGCGGAAGCTCAGCAAGCGATTCTTTTTGCACGCAGTAAGTCCTAACTTCTGCATATGTCGGGCTCGCCAGTCGGAACCGGAGGACGTGCGGGTGTGCTCCCAGCGGTGCTGGTGGCCTCGTCGATGCTGTCGAGCCGGGCAGCAGCGTCATGCCGAGGGCCGGCTGTTCGGGGTCCTCGTCGAGCCACAGCGGTTCCGGTGCGCTGCCCAGGCCGGCGGCGTGAGTAAGGCCGTGCCACTCGCGCTCGACGCGCCGCCGGTCCGTCTTCTTGTAGAGCTTGATGCAGATTGGCGTGGGGGCCGCAGCCCAGGCGAAGACGTCGTTGTTGCGACCACCGTCGAGTGCCTGCAGCCCGTGTTCGTCGAGCGTGGCGGCCAGTGCGTCGGCTCCGGCCGCACGCGCGGCGCGCAGGGCGCTGAGCAGGTCGGTGGGAGCAGTGGGCTCGCGGTGGCTGGCCAACGTGGTCATCGTTTCGGACTCCCGGTTTCGGCTCGGCAGGGATGCACGGGACTCGCCCGTCTGCCTGATCTGCTGCAGGGTGGCGTGAATAGCGAGGTGAGTGTCGACCGGGTCGAGTTCGGCAAGCAGTCCAGCTTGACAATCCAACGCACATCCCGCTTCAGTTAGCCACCACAAACGACGTTCCGCTCCGTATCAACGCAGGTCAGAAGTGTCTTCCCCGCGCGAGCGGGGGTGTTCCGGCGGGGCTCACTCGCGCCTCTCCCCGGTCACCGTTTCCCCACGCGAGCGGGGTGGTCCGGCGACCAATGCGGACTTCGGCCAGTTTCTCGGGCTTCCCCGCGCGAGCGGGGGTGGTCCCCCGTTGTTCTCGTTGTCCGAGTCCACGCCGAGGTCTTCCCCGCGCGAGCGGGGGGTGCTCCAATGAAGTGAGTGGCCAGCGTTCCGGTCACGTCGTCTTCCCCGCGCGAGCGGAGTGGTCCGCAGCTGCCTGGCATCGTCGGCGCCCGGTACGAGTCTTCCCGCGCGAGCGGGAATGCTCCGTAACACTTCGTCACCTGGAGGTCGAAGTACCGTTCTTCCCTGCACGCGCGCGTCGGGATGGGCCGCCGAGGTTCGGATTGCCGGCTGCTCCATTCTGGTGTTGTCGCCGTATTCACCAGGGCGATGTGTCTGCCGGCACGACAAACTGGGCTTCCGCCCGGCGCGGTCGCGCCGGGGACGGGCAAGAGGGGTGGACGTGATCTTTCTGCTGCCACTGCCGGAGCTGATTCCCGGTGCTTCGGCGCAGGCCGGCGAACCGGCGCCATGACAGCGGCGCCACCCGCTGCCGAGAGAACCGGGCCCGGCTCGCTGGACGCCGCCGTACTGCGGATCTTCACGCCTTCTGGCCACCCGGTCGGCTTGGGCTTCCTGGTCACCGACACGCTCGCGCTGACCTGCGCGCACGTGGTGTCCAGTGCTCTCGGGATCGACGACGACACGCAGCCGCCCGCCGGGGCCACCGTCGTGGTGGACCTGCCGCTTCTCGGCCCGGGGCGGGCCGAGGTCGAGGCCGTGGCGAGCATCGCGCACTGGGTTCCCGGACTGCCCTCGGGCGCGGGGGATGTGGCCGTCCTGCGGCTCGACGCGCCGTTGCGCGACGCCCGGCCGGTCCGGCTGGTCGAGGCGGAGGAGCTGTGGGGACACCCGGCGCGGGCTTACGGCCTGCCGGACGGGCGCCCCGGCGGTGTGTGGCACAGCGGCACGTTGCGGCATCGGCAAGCCAACGGCTGGGTACAGGCCGACCTGGCCGGGAGCGGCTACCCGGTCTCCCGCGGGTTCAGCGGCGGACCGGTGTGGGACGACGAGCTGGCTGGGGTGATCGGCATGGTGGCGATGACCGAATCCGGACATCCGGCTGCCTGCTACCTGATCCCTGCCACCAGCCTGCTGACGGCCTGGCCCGGTCTACGTGAACTCGTCCTGCCGCCCTCGCCGTTCCGGGGACTACGGCCCTTCCAGGAAATCGACGCGGCGCTCTTCCACGGCCGGCGCGCCGAGAGCGAGCAGGTGGCGCGGATCGTGGCTGGCGAGCGCTGGACCACCCTCATCGGGTCTTCCGGCTGTGGCAAGTCCTCGCTGGCCATGGCCGGGGTCGTCCCGCGGCGCAGGGCGGCCGGCGATTGCACGGTCGTCCTGCGGCCCGGCCACCACGCCAGCCCGCTGCACGCCCTGGCGGCCGCGCTGCTGCCGCTCCTGGAGCCGGAGCTGTCCGAGACACAGCGGCTGGCGGAGGCGCCCGCGCTGGCCGAGATCCTGGCCGAGCAGGGGCTGCGCGGGATCGTGCCCCGCGTCCTGGACCGGCACCACGGTGCCCGGCTGCTGGTCGTGGTCGACCAGTTCGAGGAACTGCTCGACCTTCCCCCGGGGCAGCTCGAAGCTCTGGCGCGGATCCTGTTCGACGACCGCACCCCGCCCGCGGTCAAAGTCCTGTGCACGCTGCGGGCCGACTTCCTCGAACCGGCGCTGGCGCACCCCCTGCTCGGGCCGGTCGTGAGCAAGCAGGTTTGTGCGCTGGAACCGATGCGTCCCGAACAGCTTCACGAGATCATCTCCAGACCTGTCGGCGAGATCCCGGGCGTGCGCTACGAACCGAACCTGGCCGAACGCATCCTGGCCGACGCCGGTGCCGAGCCCGGCGCCTTGCCACTGCTCGGGTTCACGCTGGACCTGCTGTGGGAACGGCAGGACAAGGGCGTGCTCACCCACCACGCCTACGAACAGATCGGCAGTGTCGCCGGCGCGCTGGGCGACTACGCCGAGCGCGCCTGGGCGGAGAACGTGCCCGCATCCGACGAACCCTCAGCTGGACGTCTGCTCACCCAGCTGGTGCGGATCCCGATCGGGACGTCGGCGCCCACCCGCCGGATCGCGCCACGCGCGGAACTCGGCGAACAGGAATGGCGCATCGCCCAGCGGCTGGCCGCCACCCGGCTGCTGGTGCTGCAAGGCAGCGAAGGTACCGAGACCGTCGAACTCGCGCACGAGGCGCTGCTCACCGGCTGGGACAGGCTCGCCCGGCAGATCGCCGCCGACCGCTCCCTTTTGGACTGGCGTGAGTCCCTGCGGCACGACACGGACCGCTGGCATCGTGGCGGGCAGCCCCGCGACCTGCTGCCGAGCCGGACGTCCCTGGCTGTCGCGAGGCGATGGTTGCCCGAGCACGCCGCCGAACTCAGCGCGGCCGAACGCGACTACCTGGAGCGCGGCCGCGTCCACCGGCGTGTCCAGACCCGCAAGCGACGATTCCTGGTGTCCGGGCTGGCTATCGTCGTCGTGGCAGCGCTGACGTTCAGCTCGCTGTTCGTGTACGCGCGGTGGCAAAGCAGCGAACGCGAGGCCCTGGCCAACTCGCGCGCCTTGGCACAACACTCGCAGGACATCTCGGCGCACGAACCGGCTCTGTCGGTGATGACCGCGCTCGCGGCGTACCAGACGTCGCCCACCCAGGAGGCGCGCAACCAGCTGCTGCGGCAGTACCTGGCGCTGTCGGACTCCGAACGGGTGTTCTCCGGGCTCTCGGGCACGATCGCCGGATTCCACACGAGCCGGAACGGCGATGTGGTCCTCGCCAGCACCGACCTGGGTCGGATGAGACTCTTCGTCCACGCCACCACCGGCAAGGTGCGCAGTGAACCGGTGCAGGCGGGCCATGTGCTCTACACCATGGTGTCCCCGGACGGCGAGCGAGCCGGGTTCGTCAACGAAGACGGGACCGCCGGCTGGTTCGAGGTGGACGCCGACGCGCCCGACCCGGCCGGGCCGGTGCACACCCTGCCCAAGGTGACCGACCTGAGCGCGTACTACAACGGCCCGGAGCACTCGGCTGCGATGTCGCCGGACGGCACGCTGATGGCCGTCCCGACCCGCGACCGCCTGGTCTGGTGGGACCTGGACACCGCGGCCATCGCCGGATCGGTTCCCGTACCGCCCGACGCCGGCAACGGGCTGTGGATCACCCCGGACAACCGGACCTTGCTGGTGCAGACCTACGGCCTCGAAGATCCCGGCCTTCCAATTGGGCTGGTGGCGGTGGACATGGCCACCGGACTGTCCCGCACCGTGCTGACGCCGGAGCCGAATCTGCGGTTCACGATCTCCGGTGATCGCACGGCCGCCGTGGTTTGCCGCTACCGGGAAGGAACGGGTTCGGTCGTGCGGCGGGTGCGGCTTCCCGAGGGAACCGAGGAGGGGCGCCCCTACAGTTCCTCATCGCACCTGTGCGGCTCCAACGCCGTGGACGCGACCGGGCAGCGGGTCGTCCTGAAGGACGGAGCCGTGCTGGTCGTGGACCTGGACCTCGGCACCGAGGTTTCCTGGGGCAACGTGCCGCCCAGCGGCACCGCCTTCGCCTCGAACCTGATATCGGCCGACGGGAAACTGCTCCTCGCCAGTCACGGGAGCGCGAAGATCACCTACACCGAACTGCCACCCGGCTCGCGGACCCTCGAGGTCGCCGATCAGGTGCTCACCGACGACGGCAGCAAGACGATCAGCCTGCTCGAAGACGGCGCCCTTCAACTCCGGCCCGCGGGCGTGGACAGCGACCGAGTGCTGGCCGAGGCGCCTGCCCCGGCAGCGCGGGAGGACCTGCCGGACAATGCTCTCTACCTCAACCGGGACGGCAGCCTGGTGGCGAACCGGGAAGCCACCAATGTCGTCGTGGTGCACGAAACCGCCACCCTGCGGCAGATCGCCCGGATCACCGCCGCTGTGCCACCGAGCCCTCCGCCGACCGCACCCGGCGACTACCTCCACACGGGACGCCGGCGACCGGACAACAACTTCAGCTTCTTCTTCGGCCAGACCGGCGACGTGGTCACCGTGTCGGGCAAGCAGGTGCAGCAGTGGGACGCGCGGACGGGCAGGCAGCTCGCGCAGTTCGACACCGCCACCTTGCACCCCGGAGGTGACGCCGACGCTGGTGTCCCGGACGTGGCAGTGGGCCCCTACCCCCGAGACAACCATGTGCACGTGGTCATCTACGGCGATCCGGTCGTCCGCGCCGTCGACCTCTCCACCGGCCACACGACCGCCACGATGAACGTCACCGACGACGCACTGGCCCTCCAGTTCGACCGCAGCGGCCGCTACTTCGCCCTGATGAGGCAAGGAAGCGTCGTCGAACTGTGGCAGCGCGACCCGCCGGCGCGGATGCTGGGATCGTTGCCCAGCCTCAGCGACATCACCGGCAGGCGGTGGTGGGCCGGTTTCCTCGACGGTGACGGCCATTACATGATCGCGGCGAACAACTCCATCCGCGTCTACCGGATCGGAGAGAAAGCCCCGGCGGAGTCCTACGAATTCGGGCGCCCGGACGGCGCCAGGCAACAGAGCCCGTACACCTTCGTCAACGTTTCCAAGGACGGCCGGACGGTTCTCTACGCCGGCGAGGACGGGATGGGCGGCGCACTCGCCCTCGACCCCGCCGCGTGGGCACGGGACCTGTGCCGCATCCTCGGCCACCGCGACCTCACCCCGGAAGAAGAGGTCAGTCTGCCCGCTCCCGTCCCAGCGCGACAGGTCTGCCCCTGATCTGTCCTGCCGTCTCGATCTTGTCCTGCGTGGTGCTCCGGCGGTGGTCGTGAGACAGAGCGTGCGCTGGTGTCGCTTCTTCGCGCCGACTACGTCGCGTCCGTGCGGTGATAACCCCGGAGTCGTTGAGCAGGTCCCTCTGCCCCGCCCGCTGCGATTTCGGGAGCGCGAAGCCGCGGCGGTAGCCGCCGCGAAGCCAATCTTCGCCGTGAAGGCCGCTCTAGTTCGCCACTCAAAACGGCGTTCACTTGCACCACCCCAGGTCAGGGAGTATCTTCCCCGCGCAAGCGGGGGTGGTCCCCCCTTCGCCACCGCGGCCCCGCCGTCCACATCGTCTTCCCCGGTCTTCCCCGCGCGAGCGGGGGTGGTCCCTCAAGCTGGCCACCACGGTGAGTGGCCGGCTGCAATCCTCGGAGCTCCTCTTCGACGAGCACCTGGGCGGCACGCAGGCCGGTCACCACGGTGCCCGGTGCTTCCTGCTCAGCCTGACGCAGATCCGGAGAAGGCGCCGGAAAGGGGTCGCGGGACGGGTGAGTCTGGTCGCGCTCGGCCAGCAGTGCTCGCCGCACCCCAAGCCCTGATCAACTAGCTGTTCGGCAGCGGACGACTCGCGGTGACTCGCATCAATCAACCTGCACTTGCTCATTAGCCGAAGTCGCCTCCTCGATCGTGATGAGTTTCTTGTCCTGGCACGCTGATCCGCACATTCGCCTCGCGGCCGGGCAGGGATTCTTGATCGGTCTAGGTCAATTTTTCGTGAACCCGCGTCCCCAAAGTGCTCATTTTTCGGAGTTAGAGGACACAAACGCTCTCAACGCGCGCCAACGACTCCGTTAAGGACACGCACATGCACTACTCCACCTCTTCGTTCCGAACCACAGAGTCGACCCTTCGCCCAGGCGACGAAGCCGAAAACTATTCATGCGGAAACGTCGAGGGTGCGAATTCTCGGTTGTTGCACACCCCAGCGCAAGCAGCCTCGCTGCTCACTGTCCGGGAACCGTGGTTGCGCCGGAAAGCCGAACAGTGCCGGATCCCCTGCACTTTCGTCGGCAAACATCTCAGGTTCTCTGACACCGACCTCCGCGCGATTGTTTCCAGCAGTGCACGACCTGCACGCAGCCGACGCTCGGATTCGCCTCCTTCTCGCCGCATCCGGTGACCACATTTCAGTTGCTCTCTATGGCTACACGAGCGTCACTGGATGCCCGCGCTATAACACGGCAGCGGTTTTCGCGTGCGCTACCGGCTTTCCGACGAATCCCTTCACAGCGAGACAGGATTCGCCACACGTGATGAAGCCGACGACCGGGCAGCGGACGTCGAGTCCGATCAGCGCAGAGGCAGGTTCGTCGACCCCCGCCTCGCCCAGACCACCCTTGGCGACTGGGTCACGCGATGGCTCGAAGCACTCGATGTGGGCCCGGGCACGTCGGCGACCTACCACTCTCACCTGCGCAACCACATCCTCCCCCGGTTCGGCACCACCGAACTCGGTGAACTGTCCAGAATGGGCATCAAGGGCTGGGCCAAATCACTACGCCGCAACCTGAGCGACCGCAGCGTCGCCGACGTGGTCGGCCTACTGTCCATGATCCTGGGCGAGGCTGTCGACGAAGGACTGATCGGCGCGAACCCGTGCCGCAAACTCCGCCTCAACGCCGGCGACCAGCCCGAACGCCCCTTCGCCACCGCCGAGGAAGTAAACCGGATCACCCACCGCATGACCCCCGCCAACGCCACGCTGGTCACCACCGCCGCCTACACCGGCATGCGCTGGGGTGAACTGGCCGGACTGCAATGGTCCCGAGTGGACCTGGACCAGGCCCAGGTCACCATCACCCGTACCGACGGTGCCCTGCACGAACTCGGCGGCCGACTGGAACTCGGCCCGCCGAAGACACCAGCCGCCGTCCGCACCATCGATCTGCCCCCGTTTCTCGTGGGCTTGCTGGGCGAGCACCAGCACCACTACCCGGGGCGGTTCGTGTTCACCGGAGCCGACGGCGGCCTATATCGCCGGTCCAACTTCCGCCGCCGAGTGTGGCTTCCCGCCGTCGAAGGCTGCCGCGCACGCGGCTGGACACCCATCAAGCCCGGCATGCATTTCCATGACCTGCGTCACACCCACAAGACCTGGCTCATCGAGGACGAGATACCCGAGGTCCTGCAGCACGTGCGACTGGGTCACAAGTTCCACGGCATCCGCGGCATCTACTCCCACGTCACACAGCTGATGATCCAGCGCCTGCTCGACCTGCTGCAAGCCCGATGGGAGCGAACTGGGAGCACCGCATGCCTGACCTCTTCGGAGAACTGACTGTGGTCAAGATCGCTTGCTCCCATTTTGCTCCCACAGACAGCAGAACGGCCCATCGACTGACTACGTCGATAGGCCGTTGACCTGCAAGTACGGGACGTGGGCGATACTGGGATCGAACCAGTGACCTCTTCGGTGTGAACGAAGCGCTCTCCCGCTGAGCTAATCGCCCCGCTTGCGGTGTGTGAACACAGTAGCGCACCCCCGCGACGGGCCCGCACACCGGGGTCCCGTTAAGCGGAAACGGGCCCGGCCAAACGGGTGGCCACGTTCCGCTCATCGTCCGATACGGAGCGAACAACATCGTGGTAGCGAAGGCCTTGGACGCACGCGGCGCACTAGGGGACTACCGACATTCGCGCGACAGCGCTATCGCGTCGGGATCAAACCGAGCAGTATGGACCCGTGGGAGATCAGCCAGGGCGCGTGCGGCGGCCCGGAGGCCAGGGGTGATGATGGAACGAGCGGCCGCGCGAGATGACCCCGTCCGGGTGATCTTCGGGGATTCCGCGAGCGACACGGCGCCTCCGTACGTCTCAACGTCGCGACTCGGTCAACCTGGACCGGGAGAGGAGTGAAGGGTAGGACGATGCGCAACGATCACGTGACGCTCCGCTCGACGGCGGTCTTCGACCTGCTGGCCCCGCGGACGCCCGCAGTCCCCGTGAAGGTGGAGCTGCGCTACGACACTCGCGACCCGTACGCGGTCGTCGCCGCGTTCCGCACCGGCCGCGCCGGCTGGGTCGAGTGGGTGTACGCACGTGACCTGCTCGCCGACGGCCTGCTCGCCGACGCCGGCGACGGGGACGTCCGCATCCGGCCCTCGGTGGAGGATCCCGAGTCCGTGCTGATCGAGCTGAACTCCCCGTCGGGGCACGCGATGTTCGAAGCCTCGGCCCAGGAGCTCGCCGACTTCCTCGACCGGACCTACGACGTGGTGCTGCCCGGCAACGAGCACCTGTGGGTCGACGTCGACGACGCGCTGACCCACCTGATCCCGAACGACCTGAGCTGATCCGGCCTGCTCAGCGGCCCGCGCGAGCGAATGGCCACCCCCCTGCAACGGGGGTTTCGGGGATCGGCTAAAGTTCTTCACACACCGCGAGCAAGGGAAACCCCGGGCGAGCGGCGAAAATGCGGACGTAGCGCAGCTGGTAGCGCATCACCTTGCCAAGGTGAGGGTCGCGGGTTCGAGTCCCGTCGTCCGCTCGGAAGGCCTACTCGGGCCTGACACGGTGGAGTGGCCGAGAGGCGAGGCAACGGCCTGCAAAGCCGTGTACACGGGTTCGAATCCCGTCTCCACCTCGCGCGATTAGCTCAGCGGGAGAGCGCTTCCCTGACACGGAAGAGGTCACTGGTTCAATCCCAGTATCGCGCACCACATGTTGTCGCAGGTCAAAGCCCTGTCCCTTCTCATCGGGGACGGGGCTTTACTGTTCTGAAGGCGATGAAAAGGCGATGGCCTTCTTCGCCGGTTCCAGCGCTGTTTCAGGCCTTGTCGGCCTTAGATGCGGGCATCACTCCCCCAGCTTGACCCGCTCCGCTGAGGTAAGTGGGTCAGCGACTGCATCCACCGCGCTTCGAGCGCCTCGATGATCTGCCGTCGCATCTCCGGGGTCACGTGGTCGTACACCCGGGCCATGCCCTTCATCCGCTGCCCCAGCCGGGCCCGCCGGGCCACCTCAGGAATCCCGTCCTCGGTCAGCCAGCTCGCGTGAGTGTGACGTCCCTCATGAAACGTGAAGTCCGGCAAGACTGGCGGAGCCACCTGAGACTCCCCCATCTCCGTGGTCTCCGCGCCGTCCTCTCCATCGACGTCCGCCCCGGCCTGCTCGTCCGGGAGTCATCAGGTTTATCCCACTCAGTGGGGCAACTGTCTGTGTCTCAAGACTCTATTCGCCTATGAACCTTCCACCACGGGCATCGACCGCAGATGGCGTCGAAGAGGCCGGGTCCGTACGGCAAATCGGCGGACGGCCAGGCAGAGACAACGTGGCCAACGCCCAAGATGAGCCAGTCGGCCAGCCGTCGAATGAGAGAGTGGTCGGTTGTCACACCGCCGCGAGGAAGCCGGTATGCGGCTGGGGCCGAACGACGCCGTGCGCGGGTCGGACGCCACCCCTCCCGCGATGAGACATCCCTGCCGACATCGCCCTTGCCGCACCCCGCGGTGCAGTGGTTCGCAGCCCACGAAGGTGAGCAGAGGAGCGGGGTTCGCGCTTTCCCTCGGGAACTGCCGAAACCTCGCGCAGGAAAAGGCCCGTTCCAGAAAATCGTCTGAGCTCGCCCTCCGGCCGCGCACCGAGCAGAGGGTGTTGAATCCTACGCCTGGCCGAGTCGGCCGAGGAAGAAGAAGGAATGGCTGACCGGCCCGCCCCCGCCGTGGTCGAGGACCATCGGGAACTGCTGCGCGAAATCGCCGCCGAATTCGGCTCCCCCCACGTCTACAACCTCGACCGCATGCAGGCCCGCGCAGCAGCCGTGCGCGCCACGCTGCACCCCGCGCGGCTGCACTACGCCATCAAAGCCAACCCGCTGCCGGAAGTCATGCTGGCTCTGAATAACGTCCTTGATGGGTTGGAGGTTGGATCGAGCGGTGAACTCCGGTACGTGCGGGAACTCGGAACCGCCCGGACCGCGTCCTGGACGGCGGCCCAGCGAAAGCCCACACCGTGCGGAGTGGGGCGCGCGCTGTGCACCTCGAATCCACCGGCGAACTGGCCGCCGCCCGCGGTGCCGACGCGGGCACCGCGCTCGCTATGCGGGCCAACACGACGACCGGTGTCGAGGCGCCGTTGGACAACATGGTGGGCGGCCCGTCACGGTTCGGTTTGGACGAAGAGCTGCTCACCGACCTGGCGGGGCGACGCGACCTTGCAGGGGCGCCGGCGTTCATCCGGTGGGCAGGTGGTGCTGGAGTTTGGCCGCTACCTCACCGCTGCGGAGGGTGTGCTGGGTCACCACGGTGCTGACGGAGAAGCAATCGCGCGGCACGCGGTTCGCGTTCATCGACGGTGGCTACAACGGGTTATCTGGCCGTCCCTGACCGGCGAGCCGCGCCAGATCGTGCCACTGCGCGACCTTCCCGCGGACCGGCCGACGTCCCCCAGTCGTCGTCTGCGGCCCACTGTGCACGCCGACCGCCACGTTCGGCGTGGTGCACGACTGGGTGCTCCACCCAGGCGCGGCAGTCGCCATTTGCACCGCCGGTCATTGGGCCGAATGCCGCGCCGCCCGAAGTCGTCCTCGATGGTACGGCGTGGCTCTGTTCAGGCCGGAAGGCCGCCAGCACTGGCAGGACGTCTTTCGATCATTCGGCCTCTACTCGACTGGCATCGAAGGCTCGTGACTTGAAAGCGGAACTACACCGCGCGTTGACGCACTGGATGCCCGCCAGGAGCCGCGATCAAGACACTCGTATTGCGAATCACCAGGGGAGGCCGAGTTGCCTCCAGAAGGGTCACCCGAGCGGGTCGCACTGAGTGCCATGAGCACGAGGAACCGTACACGATCGGCGGCTGAAGAGGATCACTCCGGTGGACGATGGTGTGAGCGGTGGGCTCCGGCGAAGGTGCCTTTAAGAACGGTTTCAACGTTCAGCGCCGGCCGAATGCGGTTCGAGCAGAGCGGCCGGTGTCCTGCGATCACAGAGCGCGTCGGACGAGTCGGCGATCCACCGAACGTCCGGACGACTCGAGGCAGTCCGGTCCACGAGGACACGGGAGGACACGGTGATACCTCAGGTACGGCTTCCGGGACACTCGGACGGATGGACATCGGCTGACCGAGCAGTGGTCGCCGTCAACATCGGTGACGCCTGCCGGCGGCAGGGCTACTTCTTCGTCCACGACCACGGTGTCCCTCCCGAGTTGATCTGCGATGCCTATTCGGAGGCCCGGCGGTTCTACCGGCTTACCCTGGAAGAGAAGAGCAAGTACGACACCGCTGAAGATTCCCAGTTTCTCGGCTACCGGGCACTCGGCCGGGAAAGGAGCCGCGTCCACCGCGGCACCGAGTCCTGCGAGCAGTACCGGATCGGCAACACCACCGATGAACTCGCCGTGCCCGAGGCGGACTTCTACCACGCTCAGTTCCCGCAGTCGCTGGAACTCTTCCACCACCTGACCCGCTTGAGCGATGGCCTTCTCGCCGCGTGCGCCCTGGACCTGGGACTGGACGAGAACACCTTCGCCGACCACCCCGGCACGCCACTACACCGTCTGGGTCTCAACCGCTACGCCGCAAGCCACCCGTCCACCTCCGGCCCGAAAAACGCCAGCGCGATGTCGCCGCACGTCGACCTGTCCCTGCTGACCATCCTCGACCAGGACGAACCGGGCCTCGACGTCCGGGCCGCCGATGGAACCTGGCTGGCGGTACCCGCCGTCCCGGGCGCGCTGTTCGTTTTCATCGGCGACTACCTGCAACGCTGGTCCAACGGACTGCACCGGGCGGCCCCACACCGGGTGAACAAAGTGCGAAACGACCGCATGTCGATCCAGTACAAGCACCGCCCCGCCTACGGCGTCGTAATCGCTCCATTGGACGACCTCACAACCACCTCCAACCCAACCAGATACCCGCCGCTCGACACCGGCCCCGGCTACATGACCGTGCTGAAATCGATCCTCAACAAGTAACGCATCCGGCGGAAGGTCGTGCCGGGCAAAGGACACGGGGTCTTCGCCGTGCGTCGCTTCCGCCCCGGCGAGACCGTGGTGGTGGGCCGTCGTGTTCGGGACCTTCCCGAGCGGACGATCCATTCGGTGCAGACCGGGTGGAACAGGCACGTCGAACTGGACCGTCCCGCCGTACTGGTCAACCACTCGTGCGAACCGAACGTGGGGATCGTGGACAACACCTTCGACGGCTACGACTTCCTCGCCCTGGATACCATCGCGCCGGGTGAGGAGATCACCTGGGATAACGCCGCGAGCGAATGGGAAAGCATCGCCGTGCCATCATGTCTGTGCCGAAGCCGACGCTGCCGTGGCGCTTCCCTGGGTTATCGGTGTCTCACCGCAGCACAGATCGCCCACCTCGGCCGATACACCGCCCGCTACCTCATCGCCTCGCCACCGGCGCCACGCCCATGAACACGTGGATCGGGCGTACTCGCCAACACAAGGGCGCTAGCCGCGCCCCCACGGCCGCACACCACAAGATCAGCACGTGCTTGCCGGGGAGAACGGAGGGGTAGCCGATCGTGATCACCTTCGCGTTGGGGGCGGCGTCGTGCACCGCCTCTAGCATCGCCTCGTACTCGGTGAGCACCCGCTCGTACCGTTGCCCGATCTCGTACTCGAAGTGGTTCAGGCAGTAGCGGCCGAACAGGCCGTCCTTGACGCAGCGCACGAGGATCTCGGCGAAGCCCAGGGTGTTCCCGCCGACGCCGATGGTGACCACGTCGGTGGTTTCGTCCAGCCCGGCCCGCTCGATCTGGGGGTCCACCTTCGCCCATCCGTCGGCTGGGGAATCGACGGGGCTCAGGGGCTGCTGGCCGCTGTCGGCGATGTGCTCGATGGTTGCGCCGCCGCAGCTGACGTTGGTCAGCTGCACGCTCCGGCCGGGCGGTCGGCGGCCAGCGCCCTCCGGACGAGGTCGGGGTAGGAGTTGGTGGTGCGGCGCTGGCGAACAGTCCGGCGGTGTAGGAGTCCCCCAGCGCAGCCCACTTGAAGGGGCTGCCGCCTAGGCTTGAGCGCCTGTCGGCAGCAGGGCACCGGCCGCAGCCTCCAACCGGTCTTTCGACGTGTCGCGATCGACTCCGTTTGCGCCACGCGCCGCGATACGGTTTCGATTTGCGGCGAGCGTGTCTCCGGGAACGTGGTGGCAGCTGCGGATGGCCTCGATTGCCGCGTCCTTCACGACGTGGCTCATTCCCACACGACGATGTTGCGGCGGACCGGAGTGGAGCCGTTGGCTGCGGCGAACAGCTGGGGCAGGCGTTCCCGGATCTTCTCGACATCGTCGAACACTGCGCGCAGGTGCCCGCGCATCGCGTCGCGGGCAGCCTCGGTGTTTCCGGCCAGGACGGCGTCGAAAATCCGGAGGTGCTGGTCGGCGAAGTCGGGGGGCGCGGTCTCCTGCAGGCCGAGGCGGCGTGCCCGGTCCAGATGCCCCTTCGCTGAGACGACAGTGGCCCACGCGTTGCCGTGCCCGGCGAGCCGGAGCAGCCCGTGGTGGAACTCTTCGTCGAGCGCGAAGAAGTCTTCGACGTCCAGGCCCGGGGCCTTCTGGGCGGCGAGGTTCTGCCGCAGCTCGTCGATCAGGTCGGGATCGAGCGCGGGAGGGAGGTCTTCCAGTGAGGCCAGTTCCACGGCTTCACGCAGGAACTGCGCATCGGCCACCCGTGCCGGGTCGACCCTCGAGACGAACGATCCGACCTGCGGGAACACCTGCACGAGCCCTTCTTCGACCAGCAGGATCAGGCTCTCGCGGATTGGCGTGCGGCTGACACCCAGCGAGGCGGCCAGCTCGTTCTCCGACAACGCGGCACCAGGCGGCAGCTCCAGGGTCAGAACCTTGCGGCGAAGCGCCTCGTAGACGGCGCGGCGACTCGTCCGCTTGCCAACAGTCACGGGACCACCATACCGGACCTGTCTTGTAATCGTACGCGACAAGTGCTTGTATACAAGTACTGTGCGACCAGACGGTGAAGGGTGGATCCGATGACCACGATCGAGCGAGCAGAGGTCTTCGTGGCCTCTCCGGGCCGGACCTTCGTCACGCTCAAGATCACCACCTCCGACGGGGCGGTCGGCTATGGCGACGCCACCCTCAACGGCCGGGAGCTCGCCGTCGCGAGCTACCTGCGCGACCATCTCCTCCCGCTGCTGGCCGGCAAGGACCCCGCTCGCATCGAAGACATGTGGCAGTACCTCTACAAAGGCGCCTACTGGCGTCGTGGCCCGGTCACCATGACCGCGATCGCCGCCGTCGACACCGCCTTGTGGGATCTCAAGGGCAAGGTCGCGGGCCTGCCCGTCTACCAGCTCCTCGGCGGCCGCTCCCGGGACGGGGTGCTGGTCTACTCCCACGCCAGCGGCCGGGACACCGCCGAACTTCTCGATGACGTCGACCGCTTCCTGTCACTGGGCTACAAGGCGGTTCGCGCCCAGGCCGCGGTGCCTGACGTCGGTGGAACCTACGGCGTCCGCAAAGGGAAGGTCTACGAGCCGGCCGCCACCACACTCCCCGATGAGCAGCCCTGGGACACCGAGGCCTACCTCGGCTTCGCCCCCACCTACCTGGAGGCGGTGCGCGAGAAGTTCGGCTTCGGCTTCCACCTGCTCCACGACGTCCACCACCGGCTCACCCCGCTGGAGGCGGCGCGCTTCGGCAAGCAGGTCGAGCCCTGCCGGCTGTTCTGGATGGAAGACCCGACGCCTGCGGAGAACCAGGAGGCGTTCCGGCTCATCCGGCAACACACGACCACGCCCATCGCGACCGGGGAGGTGCTCACCTCCATCTGGGACGTGCAGACCCTGATCACCGAGCAGCTGATCGACTACGTCCGAACCACCGTCGTGCACGCCGGTGGCCTCACCCACCTGCGCCGGATCTTCGACCTGGCCGCGCTCTATGGCGTACGGACGGGCTCTCACGGTGCCACCGACCTCTCGCCGGTCAGCATGTCCGCGGCCGTGCACCTCGACGTCGCGGTCCCGAATTTCGGCATCCAGGAGTACATGGGCCACCCCGACGAGGCCGCCGAGGTCTTCCACGGCGGGCCCACCTACGCCGAGGGCATGCTCTTCCCGAGCGAGGAACCCGGCTTGGGCGTGGTCTACGACGAGGCCGCCGCCGAGCGATTCCCTTACCAGCAGCGGTATCTGCCGGTCGCCCGGCGGCTCGACGGCTCGGTGCACGACTGGTGAGCACGATCGCTTCGGGACTTTCCCGGGCCGCTCTCGCCAGGCTGCCCCGCGACACGCGCCCGCGGGTGGACCCGGCTTCCCTGCGCCCGCGGATCGTGCACCTCGGCGTGGGGGCGTTCCACCGGGCCCACCAAGCTGTCTACACCGAACGCGCCGGCGGGGACTGGGGCATCGCGGCGGTCGCACCGCGGTCGGCCGCCACTGTCGAGGTGTTGCGTGTGCAGGACTGCCTGTATTCGGTCACCGAACGGTCGGCGGAGGGTTCCCGCACCGCCGTCGTCGGGTCAGTGGTCGAAGCGCTCCTGCTGGGCGACAACCGGTTCGACGCCCTGCTGACCGATCCCACGGTCACCGTGGTCACCCTGACGATCACGGAAAAAGGCTACTTCCGGCGCCCGGACGGGGGGCTGGACGCCGCCGACCCCCGGATCTCCGCGGAACTGGCAGGCGGGCCCGTGCACACGGTCGTGGGCCGCCTGGCGAACGCGCTGGCCGCACGAATGCGGGCGAACGGCGCCCCGATCAGCGTCGTCAGCTGCGACAACATGGCAGCGAACGGAGCGGCGACGGAGAACGTCATCCGCCACTTCGTCGCGGCGACGTCGTGGGCCGACCGCGACCGGGTACTCGGGTGGATGGACGCCTCGGTGCGCTTTCCCTCGACGATCGTGGACCGGATCGTCCCGGCGACCACCGAGACCGACCGGATCGCGGCCGCGGTGGCCCTCGGCGTGGCGGACGCACTCCCGGTCGCGGGCGAGGCCTACCGCCAATGGGTGCTCGAGGACTCCTTCGCCGCCGACCGGCCCCGGTGGGAGACCGACGGCGCCCTGCTCGTCCCCGACGTGACGCCCTACCAGCTGACCAAGCTGCGGCTGCTCAACGGCGCCCACTCGGCCCTGGCCTACCTCGGACTGGCCACGGGCGCCGAGACGATCTCGGACACCATGGCCACCGACTGGGGAAAGCCCCTGGTGCTGGGACTGGCCGACGAGGTGGCACCCACCTTGCCCGCCGATGGCCCGGACCCGCTGACCTATGCCCGAGACCTGATCACCCGCTTCGCCAACCCGGGCATCCGGCACCTGCTGCGTCAAATCGGGTCCGACGGCTCACTCAAGATTCCCGAGCGCTGGCTGCCGGTGCTGCGCGAGCGCCGGTCCCCTCTGCTGGAGCTGGCGCTCGCCGGCTGGGTGCTCGACACCCGCCCGGATCGCGCGACCGGGACCACCGACCCGGCTGCCACGACGCTCGCCGCCTGCTGGAACGACGACGTCGAGGCGACCGTGCGGAGACTGCTCGAGAGCGTGGGCGCCCCCGATCTCGCGGCGACGGACGACCTCGTCGCCGCCATCGTCACCCACCTGCCCGGCCTCGGCGCCGGACGAGTCGAATTGCCCTGACCGAACAACGGAGTTCACGATGACCGACAGCCCCACCGGAACGGCGCCCCAGGCACCAGCAACCCGCAGCACGCGGGACCTCACCCGAGCCGCGGTCTCCGGTTGGCTCGGCACCGCCATGGAGTTCATGGACTTCCAGCTCTACTCGCTGGCGGCCGCGATCGTCTTCAACCGCGTCTTCTTCCCCGACGTCAGCCCGGCAATCGGCCTGATCGCCGCGATGGCCACCTACGGCGTCGGGTACGTCGCCCGACTCGCCGGCGCGGTCTACTTCGGACGGATGGGTGACCGGCTGGGCCGCAAGAAGGTCCTGGTCATCACCATCCTGCTGATGGGCGTGTCCACCACTCTCATCGGCGCATTGCCGACCTACGCCACCATCGGCATTCTCGCTCCCATTCTGCTCGTCGCGCTGCGCCTGCTGCAGGGTTTCGGTGCGGGTGCGGAAATCGCGGGTGCCACGGTGATGCTGGCCGAGTACGCGCCCACGCGCCGCCGCGGCCTGGTCTCCTCGCTGGTGTCGCTGGGCACCAACTCCGGCACGCTCGCCGCGTCGGGCATCTGGGCGATCCTGCTGGCGGTGCTCTCGGAGAAGCAGCTGGTCGAATGGGGCTGGAGGATCCCGTTCCTGCTGAGCTTCCTCCTGATGATCTTCGCGGTGTGGCTGCGTCGCAACCTCAAGGAGAGCCCCGTCTTCGAGGAACGGGCGGACGTGGTGGGCGGCGTCGCCATGTCCAAGACCGAGGCGGTGTCGGAGGGTGTGCTCGAAGCGGGACTCAAGCAGCGCAAGGGCAAGGCGTTCTTCCTCGCCCTCGGCCTGCGGTTCGGCCAAGCGGGCAACTCGGGCCTGGTGCAGACGTTCCTCGTCGGCTACATCGCCACCACGCTGCTGGTCGACCGGTCCATCCCCACGGACGCGATCGTCTACGGCTCGCTGCTCGGGTTCGCCACGGTGCCACTGGTGGGCCTGCTCGGTGACCGCGTCGGCCGTCGCCCGGTCTACCTCGGCCTCACGATCCTGACCATGCTGATCGCCTTCCCGACGATGCTGCTGATCAGCACCGGCGGCACGGTCGCGGTCACCCTCGGCATGGTTCTCGCGCTGAACATCGGCGTGCTCGGCCTGTTCTCGATGGAGAGCGTGACCATGGCCGAGCTGTTCGGGGCCCGCACCCGGTTCACGCAACTGGCCCTGGCCAAGGAGATCGGCGGCATCCTCGCCACCGCGATCGGCCCGGTGGTCGCCGCCACTCTCACCGCCGTGACCGGTAGCTGGTGGCCGATCGCCGCGATGCTGGTCGTCTATTCGGCGATCACCCTCGTCTCGACCGTGCTCGCCCCGGAAACCCGGGGTCGCGATCTGGTGAAGCTGGAGGATGCCGCATGAAGGCCGTGGTCGTGCACGGCGCGGGAGACCTGCGCGTCGATACCCGCCCCGATCCCGAACCCGGCCCCGGAGAAGTGCTCCTCGCCCCGGAGTGGGGCGGCATCTGCGGCTCGGACGTGCACTACTGGAAGAACGGCGCCTCCGGCACGGCGCTGCTGCGCCACCCGCTGGTGCTCGGGCACGAGGTGGCGGGCCGGATCGCCGGCCTCGGCGCCGCGGTCACCGGGCTCGAGGTGGGAACGGCGGTCACCGTGCACCCCGCCGAACTGGTCGGAGACGCGCACCTGCCGGACCGGATCGCCGGGCGCACCAACCTCCACCCGCGGATCCGCTACTTCGGCTCCGCCGCGTTCGACCCGCACACCGACGGCGGCTTCAGCCAGCTGCGCACCGTCCGCGCCGACCAGATCCGGGTGCTGCCCGACGGCGTCGACACGTTCTCCGGAGCGCTCGCCGAGCCGCTGGCCGTGGCCATGCACGCCGTATCGCGGGCAGGCGACCTACGCGGCCGGGATGTCCTGGTGAACGGCTCCGGCCCGATCGGCGCGCTCGTGGTAGCCGCCGCGAAGCACGCGGGCGCCGCGTCGGTGACAGCTTCGGACATCGCCGAGACCTCGCTCGATATGGCCCGGGCGATGGGGGCCGACGCGACCGTGAACGTAGGGAGCGAGGCGCTGCCCGACGACGTCGAGATCGCGTTCGAGGCCTCCGGCGCCCCGGCCGCGCTCGGCCCGGTGCTGCGCGCCACCGCCCGGGGCGGGACGGTGGTGCAGGTCGGGAACCTCCCCGGCGCAGCGGTGTCCGCAGTGCTGGGCGACCTGGTCACCCGGGAGCTCACCTGGATCGGCTCATACCGATTCGTGGAGGAGATCTCCGACGCGCTCACGGCCATGGCCGGCGGACTGGATGTCACACCGGTGGTAAGCCACCGTTTCCCGATCGACGCCGCTGCCGAAGCGCTCGCCGCCGCCGCAACGCCCGGCACCGGCAAAGTCATGCTGGAGCTGCGGTGATCGTCACCCTCGGCGAGACCATGGCTCTGCTGACCCCCCGCGACCGCCTCCTCGCCGGGACCGACCTGCGGCTGGGCATCGGCGGCGCGGAGTCGAACGTAGCCATCGGGCTCGCCCGGCTGGGCGTGGACGCCACCTGGATCTCCCGGGTCGGCGACGACGACCTCGGCACCGCCGTCATCCGCGAAATCCGGGCCGAGGGCGTACGGGTGCTCGCCGAGCGGGACCCGCACGCCCCGACCGGGCTGATGATCAAGGAGATGCGCCACGGCAGGCCCAGCCGGGTCCGCTACTACCGGGCCGGCAGCGCCGCCTCCCAGCTCACCCCCGCCTTCGTCGACACCGTAGCCACCGAGATCGAGGCCGCGCAGGTTCTGCACCTCACCGGGATCACTCCCGCTCTCGGTCCCGAGCCCCGTGCTGCCGTCGCGCGTGCGGTGGAGATCGCCCACACCGCGGGCACCGCGGTGTCCTTCGACGTGAACCACCGCCGCACCCTCTGGCCGGACGCGCAGGCACGGGACGTGCTCACCGAACTGCTGCGGTCGGTGGACCTGCTGTTCGCCGGGCCGGAGGAGGCCGCCCTTCTCGGCGCCCACGGCGACCCGGGCACGACGATCCGCAAGCTGGCCGACCTCGGGCCTGCGACCGTGGTGCTCAAGCTCGGTGAGCGCGGCGCCCTGGGGCTCGCCGGCGACCACCTCGTCCACGCGCCCACCGACGCCGTCGATGTGGTCGACGCCGTCGGCGCCGGAGACGCCTTCGTCGCCGGCTACCTCGCCGCGCAGGTCGACGGGGCGGGCCTGGCCGGGCGGCTCGCTCTCGGCAACCAGCTCGGCGGCGCCGTCTGCCGCATGCCCGGCGACTGGGAAGGCCTGCCGACCCGCGCCGACCTCGACCTCGCCCCCACCGCGGATGTCGTCCGCTGACCCGGAGAGAGTGAACCCTGGTGCTCGACCGCTGTCCCGTCGTCCCCGTCGTCGTGCTCGACGACCCCGCCCACGCCGTCCCGCTCGGCGAGGCGCTGCTCGCCGGCGGCATCGACGTCGTCGAAATCACCCTGCGTACCGCGGCCGGACTCGAAGGCTTACGGGCCCTGGGAAAACTGGAGGGAATGCTCGTCGGCGCCGGAACCGTACTGGTCCCCGACCAGGTGGACGAGGTCGTGGAGGCGGGAGCCGGGTTCGTGGTGAGCCCCGGGTTCTCCGCCCGGGTCGTCGACCGGGCCGCCGAGCGCGACGTGCCCGTCCTGCCGGGAGTCTCCGGCGCGACCGACCTGATGGCCGTCGTCGAACACGGGCTGAGCGAGGTGAAGCTTTTCCCTGCCGGGCCGCTCGGTGGCCCGGCGGTGGTCAAAGCCCTGGCGTCGCCGTTCAGCGGCATGCGGTTCATGCCTTCGGGTGGGATCACTCCCGACACGATGGGTGACTATCTGGCACTGCCCCCCGTTCCCGCGGTGAGCGGCAGCTGGATGGTGGAGCGGACCTTGCTCGCCGAGCAGCGGTGGGCGGAGGTAACAGCGCGGGCCGCCAACGCGGTGGCCCGCGCCCGACGGTGGAGGGAAGCTTCTGGTCGGCGGACTGGCTCTCGGACGTGAGCCCTCTACACAGCGAATACCGGGTATTTCTTCCTTCGCCGCCGACGTCGGCTCCCGCCTGAATAGCTACTCCGACTAGCGGGCGCCCGATTCGGCGTGTTCTCACGGACACGACCTGGATACTGCTCAGGCGCACGTGACGATGTTCTGCTGATGACGGCGGAGCCCTCGGCGTTCAGAGGGTGAAGGCTTGCCCGTCCGCGCCGAGGGCCATGATGCGGGTCTGGTAGCCGACGTAGCTCGGGTACTCGCCGGCCATCCACAGCACGCTCAGGTCGCCGTCACCTGGCAGGCCGACCGGTTTGAAGGGGCGTGCGTTCAGCTCGGTGGAGCTCCGCGTTATCGGTTCGCTCGTCCAGGTGTGGCCGCCGTCGGCGGTGCGCCACCGTTCGACTTCGTGACGGCCGCCGGGGACCTGCCGGGAAAGCAGCACCGTCGAGGGATCGGTGTGGTCGAGCGAGATCCCGCCGGAATAGTGGGGTTCTTTGCCGTCCGCGCTGATCGAATCACCCGCGGCGGTGATCCGATGGTCCTGCCAGCGACGTCCGTCCCATCGCGCGTAGCGGTACTCGTGGTCGGTGTCGCTGGGGAAGTTGGCGTAGACCAGCACCGGGCGTTCACGGCGGTCGGTCGCGATCTCCCAGATCCAGGACTTGGGGCGGCCTGTCGCGTCATAGACCTTGTCCGCTTGCGACGGGCTCACCGGCGTGCCGAGCGGGCCGATGCGGGCACCGTTCGCACGGTGGAGGTGCCCGGCCCGGTAGTACATGTAGTAGATGCTCGTGTGCACGTTGCGGGGATGCCCGTCGGTGAAGGCGAAGTGGATCGTGTCCCGGCCGTTGGCGCACATTTTCACATACGGCCGCTGGCCGGGGACCTGGATCAGCGACCGGGCTTCGGTCCACTGGTCGTCGTCGCCGGTGGTGGTGCTGAAGGCGGGGTTGAAGTCCGCACCACGCCAGAACAGGTACTTCCGGCCCTTCTCGGCGGACAGCTGGGTGATGCTGGTGTAGGTCCAGCCGTATTCGCCCTCGGTGTTCGTGGTGATGGTCGTGGCCGGTTCCCAGCCGCCGGTGATGTCCTCGGGGAGCTTGGACCGGCGGTAGTACAGCGGGATGTTCCTGGCGTGCGCGGTCCAGTACACCTCGAGGCGGCCGTCCGGCAGCACGTGGATCGCCGGATTGTTGTGGTCGTCGATCTCGAAGTCCTCGGCCAGCACGGCATAGGTCAGGCGCGTGGTCGCGTGGTCGTACTGTGCGACGGTGATCTCGCCGGAATCGGTGATGAAGCCGATGTAGGTACGCTTCCACCGGCCCTGGTGGTGCACCGCTCTCGGACCGCCGAACCAGCACCAGGCCCCGCTGGGCGCGACGGGCAGCGGTGTGGCCACAGCCTGGCTGGAGACGCCGAGCAGCGCCGCCGCCCCCACGGCACCGGCCAGGCCGAGCGCGGTCCGGCGCGGGAACGCGCCGCTGCCCGTCGTGACCATGGCACACCCCCGGATGTAGTGCGGCAGCTACCAGTGTTATCGCTCACATCGCGGTGCGTCAATCGGCCAAGCGCCGGTCCACAATGAACGCCGCGGGGCGGGTTGGCCATGGTGCTGATCTTGCGCAGAAGGGCAAGCAGTGTGCGCCGAGGGGCAAGTTCACTCGCCCGGACGTGGTTAGCTTCCTTGCGGAAGTCCCACCCGTATCGCACCCACTCGCATCGAGGGCGGTAGACCATGGCGGTCGATCTCTTCCCCGTAACCGATCGTGCCGCCCTGGACTTCGACCACTACCGGGCCGCCGTGTGCCGGTCGGTCGTCGCGCTGGATGTGTGCAGTGACCGGCCCGAGGTGTTCCGGGGCAGCCTGGGCGGCGGGACCGCCGGTGACATCCACGTGCTGGCCATCCAGGCGGACGCGCACTCGGTGAGCCGGACCCCGGCGCTGATCGCGCGGACCAGGCAGCCCTACCTCAAGTTCACCGTCGTCGAGAGCGGCTCGGGCATCGTCGTGCAGGACGGGCGGGAATCCGCGCTGCGCCGCGGCGACATGGCCATCTACGACACCGATCGGCCGTACTCGCTGTTGCTGGACGACGACATCCGGCTGGCGGTCGTGATGTTCCCGCACGACCTGCTCGACGTGCCCCCGGAGGCGCTCGCGCGGGTGACCGCGACCCGGCTGGACGGCGGGACCGGGGTCGGCGCGCTGACGAAGACGTGCGTCCTGTCGATCGCCCAGCAGGTCCCCGGGCTGGGTGGCCGGGTCGCGCGCCACCTGTTCAACGGCGCTCTCGAGTTGATCGGCGCGATGCTCGAGTCGAGTGTGGGCGCGGTGATCGCCGAGGACGCCCGCGTGGCTCTCACGCGGCGCATTCTCGACTACATCGACGAGCACCTGTCCTCGCCGAAGCTCAACCCGGCACAGATCGCCAAGGCCCACTTCATCTCGGTGCGGCATCTGCACGGGCTGTTCAGCGCCCAGGGCACGACGGTGTCGACCGTCATCCGCACCCGCCGCCTCGAACGCTGTTATGACGCGCTCATGAGCCCGCGCGAAGCCGGGCGTTCCGTGTCCGCCATCGCGCTCCGCCACGGTTTCGTCGAGGCCGCCCACTTCAGCCGGGTGTTCCGCGCGCACTTCGGAGTCTCGCCCAGCACGGTCCGCCTGTCGGCGCAGTAGGGCAGCTACTCGGTTCTCGCGGGCTGCGGGGCGATCCGGTCCAGGTCCTGGTCCAGTGCGTCCCACACGGCCGGTTTGGCCGAGCGCAGCCAGAACGCGACGGCGACGGCGACCGCGGCGGCGATCGGGAATGCCCACGGGAGCAGGGCGATGACCGGGCTTTCGCTGCCCGCGAGTTCCGGGAAGTTGCCGAGAGCCAGTACCGTGACCGTCCACAATCCCAGTCCGCCGAGGGACGGCAGGACGAAGGTGACGAAAAGCCGCGGATCGCCCGCGCGCCGGAAGTGCACCACGATCGCGGTCGCCGCACAGGCTTGCAGCACCACGATTCCGAGCGTGCCGATGCCGGTGAAGGCGGCGACGAGGTTCGCGACCGGGTCCAGTCCCGCTACCGCGTAGGCCATGGCGACCAGCGTCGCGAAGGTGAGCTGCGCGGTCGACGCGACAACCGGCGCCCCGTTCCGGCGACGGGTCCGCGCCAGTGCTCGCGGCAGTACCCCGGCCCGTCCCAGCGCGTACAGGTACCGCGTCGCGGAGTTGTGCAGTGCGAGCAGCGCGGCGAAGAGGCTGACCACGAGCAGCAGTTGCATCGCTTCGGTCAGGCCGCTGCCGAGGTACTCCGCGGAGACGGTGAACACCAGGTCACCCGCGCCGAGGTGGTCCTGCGCGATGCCGCCCGCCTGCCGCGCGCCGAGTGCGGAGACGATCGCCCAGGTGGTCACCGCGGCGAAGATCCCGATGAAGGTGATCGCCACGTAGGTCGCGCGCGGAATCGTCCGTTTCGGGTCGCGTGCTTCCTCACCGAACAGCCCGGTCGCCTCGAACCCGACAAAAGCGTTGGCGGCGAACAACAGGCCGAGCCCGGTCGAACCGGCCAGGAAGACCTCGGGCAGGAACGGCTCGAACGAATAGCCGGTGGTGACGAGGATGGCGACGTCGAGCACGACCAGGATGACGACCTCCAGCACGAGCGCCACCCCGAGCACCTTCGCGGAGACGTCGATGCCCCCGCGGGTCAGCAACCACACGCCCACCACGGAGATCAGGCTCCAGAGCCACCACGGCAGGTTCAGGCCGAACACGTCGGCGATCACCATCGACGTGAAGAACCCGCTCGTGCCGACCGCCCCGGCGACGAAGCAGTTGTACCCGACCATGGCCACGAACGCCGCGACGATGCCCGCCGTCCGGCCGAGCCCGCGCACGACATAGGCGTAGAAACCACCCGCGTTCACCAGCTTCCGGGCCATCTGGGCGTAGCCGACGGCGAAGAGCAAGAACACCGCGGTGGCGAGCAGGAACATCACCGGCGTGCCACCACCGGCACCCACCGCGATCCCGATGCCGCCGATGACGATGACGCCGGTCAGCGGCGCGACGGCGGCCAGCACGAGGAACACCACCCCGGGCACGCCGAGGTTCCCGTGAAGCCTGGTTTCCGGTGTGGGCGCCACAGGTCTGCTCCCTCGCGATCGGGCCAAGTCCGACGAAGGTAAGGACCGGCGGCCGGCCGCACCTAGGACGACAGCGCAAGGACCTTGTCCATGGCGGTGATCCGGCCACCTGACCAGGCGCGCACTGAGCGGCAAGCACGCCGCACGCGGGTTCAAGACCGCACGGCCGCGGGATGCCTCAATCACCTTGTGCTCTTGCGCAGGGCAATCCAGCGCCGCAACGGGAGGTCACGATGACCACGAGTTCGAGAAGCTTCCAGCGCCGGGGGTTCCTGCAAGGGATCGGCTCCGGCGTCGCGCTCAGTGTGCTCGGCGGTACGGCAGAAGCCGCGGCCCGATCCGGTGGTGGCCACGCGGATCTCCTGCTGGTCAACGGCAACGTGCTGACCATGGCCGGGGCACTCGTGCCCGCCGAGGCCATCGCGATCAGGAAAGGGGTCGTCCAGGCGGTCGGGCGCACGCGCGAGCTCCGGCGCCTGGCGGGCTCACGAACGGAAACGATCGACCTACGAGGCCGGACCGTCATTCCCGGCATCAACGACGGGCACTTCCACCCGCTCGGCCTCGGCACGAACCAGCCTCCGCTCACGCTGGACCTCAGCCGGGATGCCGTCAGTTCGATCGCCGAGATCCGCGACCTCGTCGCCGAAGCCGCCGCAACCAAGCAACCGGGTGAATGGATCCGCGGCTTCGGCTGGGACCAGGGTTACCTGGCCGAAGGCCGCTATCCGACGCGCCACGACATCGACGCGGTGTCCC
Source organism: Amycolatopsis magusensis (assembly GCF_017875555.1). Classification (GTDB taxonomy): domain Bacteria; phylum Actinomycetota; class Actinomycetes; order Mycobacteriales; family Pseudonocardiaceae; genus Amycolatopsis; species Amycolatopsis magusensis. Next base: position 7,826,209 of record NZ_JAGGMS010000001.1, read on the forward strand.
CGCACAACCCTGCCGCCCTGCGCGAGTGGTCCGGCCACGCACTGTGGGCGAATTCGAAGGCGCTCGAACTGGCCGGCATCACCCGCGAAACCCAGCCACCGCCCGGAGGTGAGATCGTCAAGGACGGCGATGGCGAACCGACCGGGCTGCTCCTGGAGGGTGCCGCCGGCTTCGTCAACGCGGTCATGCCGGACTTCACCGAAGCCGAAAAACGCCGCGGCTTGCGCATCGCGGTCGACATCATGCACCAGCACGGCATTACCTCCGTCACCGACGCCGGCATCGCGCTCGACGACGTCCAGCGATATCGCGACATGCTGGGATCGACCGGAATCCGCCAGCGGTGCACCGTCATGATCGCCGCCTCCAGCACCGGCGATCTGCGGGCAACGCTGCTCGCCGCGAGGGAACTCGAGACCGATCCCGCGTGGTTGAACGTGAGCCAGGTGAAGATCTACGCCGACGGTGTACCGACCCAGGCCCGGACGGCCTGGGTGTCCGAGCCGTACGTCGGAGGAGGCTACGGGGGGCTCACCCTGCCAGGCGGTTCGGTGGAGGAACAGCTGTCCATTCTGCACGACTGGGTCATGACGGCCCAGGAACTGGGCTTCCAGGTGGGCGTGCACGCGACCGGCGACCGCACGATCCACGCGGCGGTCGACGCCTTCGAAGCCGCGGCCAAAAGGTTCCACCGCCCCGAGCTGCGTCACTACGTCATCCACGGAGACCTCACCAGCGTCGAAGACCTCCGGAGAATGGCCCGCTACGGCTTCACCGCGAGTTTCAACCCACAGATCAAGCGCTCCCTCTCACACCAGCTGGTCGATGTGCTGGGCAGAGCGCGCACCGACTACCAGTGGCCTTATCGCACGGCACTCGAACTCGGCGTCTCCATCGCCAGCGCATCGGACGCCCCGGTGGTCGGCCTGCCGGACTTCCGGGAAGGACTGACCGCCATGCTCACGCGAAAGAGCCTGGCGACCGGAGAAGTGTTCGGTGCCGGGGAAACCCTCGATCTCCGGCAGGCGCTCGCCAGCTACACCACCGCCGGCGCCTGGCAGGACCACGCCGAGCGCTGGAAAGGCACCCTCACCCGAGGCAAGGCCGCCGACCTCGTCGTGCTCGAGGGAGATCTGCTTCGGACACCGCCTGACGAGATCGTCGACTTGCCGATCGACGTCTCCATCCTCGGCGGTGAGGTGGTCTACGACTCCTCGACCGACGAACCGATCACCACCGCTTCAGCCGCGAGCGGCCTGGCCTCGTACATGACCACCGGCTGCTGCCACGGCTGACACCCGGCCCGCCGCCACGTGCCGAGCTGTTCGCCGACGTCGCTTGACCTGAGAACGGTGGCCGGCGCGCCGAGGCTTCGCCGGCCACCGTCGGTCAGGGGCGGAGTCGGTCAGGTGGTTGGTTCGCCGGACGGCGCGGTCAGTGGGGTGCCCAGGCGGACCGGGGTGCCGAAGTTCGGTGTGCCGTCGGCGTTCCAGGTGAACTTCTGGGCCCGGGTCGACCGGTTCATGTCGCAACCGCCGCCGGCGCTGTCGTTGGCGTGGTAGACGATCCAGTCCTCGGTGCCGTCGGGTGACTTGAAGAACCCGTTGTGTCCCGGGGCGAACACGCCGTTGCCGTCGTTGCGCTGGAACACCGGGTTCGGTGATTTCGTCCAGTGCGACCGGTTGAGCGGATCGCTGCCGGTGAGGGTGAGCAGGCCCAGCTTGTAGTCCGGGCCCCAGCACGCGCTGGCCGAGTACACGATCATGGTGCGGCCGTTGCGGTACAACGGTTCGGCGCCCTCGTTGACCGGGGCGGTCTGCTGTTCCCAGGACAGGGTCGGCTGGCTGATGGTGCGCCGCGACCCGCTGAGCGTGTACGGGTTGCTCATCGGCGTGATGGTCAGCGACTGGGTGCCGTCCATGGCGCTGCCCATCAGGTACAGCCTGCCGTTGTGCTGGAGGATGCTCGGGTCGAGCTCCCAGGTGTTGCCCAGGTCGGCCTTGAAGCTGTACGGGCCCATCGGGTCGGTGCCGGCGCTCTCCAGCACATGCAGGCGCTGTGTCGGGTTGTAGTCGGGCACGTTCTGCCCGGCCACGTAGTACAGGTACCAGCGACCGTTGAGCAGGTGGAACTCGGGCGCCCACATGTTGCAGCAGCCGTTGGGGCGGCCGGAGAGGTCGAAGACCACCTGGTCGGCGGCCGACGACAACCCGCTCAGCGTACTGGACCGGCGCATGGTGACCGTGGAGTTCCACGTCGTCGTCGCCAGGTAGTAGTAGCCGTTGTGGTGCTGCAGCCAGGGGTCCGGACCGTTGCGCTTGATCGGGTTGGCGAAGGTGCCCGGGGTGGAACCGAGCTTGACCAGCTGCCACTGCTGGTTCGCGCCGTCCAGGTCGGGCCACTGCACCACCCGCGCACCGTCCGCCGTGGACCACTCGTAGACCTCGAGGGCCTTGCCGCTGTTGCGGTTGAGCAGCCGCACGTCGCCGTTCGCGGAGTCGGCCAGCCGGAACTGCTGGCTGGTGGCGTTGCTGTCGGTCCACTGCACGACATCGGCCGCGTCGGCGGTCGAGCCGCCGGAGATCTGCAGGACCTTGGTGCTGTGCCGCGACTTGAGCCGGTAGTAGCCGTTGCCGGAGTCGACGAACTGCCACTGCTGCCAGGCCCCGTCGTTGCGGGTGTACTGGGCGATCCTCGCCCCGTCGTTCGTGGCCAGGTCGTACACGTCCAGCGCCTTGCCGCTGTTCCGGTTGACCAGCACGTAGGACGCTCCGGGGTCCACCACCGCGGCGGCCGCGACCTGCGGCAGGGCGGCGGTGATCCCACCGAGCAACGTGGCGGTGAGGGTCAGGACGAGACCGGTCCGCCGTCGTCGGTGACGGCTTCCGTTCCAGATCACGGTGTTCTCCCTAGTGCAGGTAGGGCCAGCCCGCGGAGTCGATCGCGAGCAGGTTGATGCCGAGCAGCGACGCGCCGTTGTCGGCGTAGTAGTGGTAGAAGAGGACGTCGCTGTCGCTGTCCGCCAGCACGTCCTGGTGGCCCGTACCGTGCACGCTGCCCTGTCCGGCCAGGATTTCGGTGCCGCCACCGGAGGTCAGGGCGGTGCCGTTGCGGTCGGCGTAGGGGCCGGTGACGCTGGTGGACCGGCCGACCATGACCCGGTAGGTGCTGGCGGCGCCCTGGCAGCACTGGTCGAACGACACGAACAGGTAGTAGTAGTTGCCGCGCTTGACGATGTTCGGCGCCTCGATCGCGCCGCCGTTGCGGCCGGCGATGCTGCGGACCGTCGAGTCGGCGCGCAGTCCGGTGGCCGGGTCGAGCGCGATCATCTTGATGCCGGACCAGAACGAGCCGAAGCTCAGCCACCAGCGGCCCTGGTCATCCACCGCCAGGTCCGGGTCGATCGCGTTGAAGTTGTCCGACGTCCGGGATTCGAGCACCAGACCGCGGTGGGTCCAGGTGCCGGAGTTCCCGCTGGGGCTGGTGGCCAGGAAGATCGCCGAGCGGTTCGAGCCGAACGTGGAGGCCGAGTAGTACAGGTAGTACTGGCCGTCGCGGTAGGACAGGTCCGGCGCCCACAGGTTGCGGCTGTTGTTCGTGTACGGGTTCGCCCAGGACGTGCCGTTGGGGAAGGCCGCACCCGCGTTGCGGAACGCGGTGCGGTCGGTCGAGGTCTTCAGCGCGATGCCGTTGCCGGTGTGGGCGACCAGGTAGCTACCGTCGGGCCGTTTGACCACGGTCGGGTCGTGCACGCCGACGTCGCCGGTCACCTTGCCGGGCAAGGGGTAGGCGAACGCGGCCGGAGCCGCGACGACGGTGAGCGCGAGGGAGACCAGGAGGACCACCACGGGTCTCAGCCCTCTAATGGCCGCGGTGGCCGTGATCACCCGTCGGCGTCGGGACCGAGGTGGTGCTTCAACTGTGGTGTGCGTGCGCGGACCCATGCGTCGCCTCCTTGCGAGCAGGAACCTCGGTACCGCCCCGGGTCGTCTCCACCGGAAGCGTCGCCAGCACGATAGGCACATGTCGCGGCGGCGGACAAGAGTTCACTGTTATCGCTAACAGCACTTGCCGGACGAAGGTGGTTCCACTGTGGACAGTCGATTCACCGGGTGAACTGCGACGCCACAAGATCAATCGGCATCGGGCACCTTCTCCGGGAGTCCGGCACTGTTCTCGTCGACAGTCCGGCCGACCGTACTTTCCCGCGCGATCAGCCGGTGGTCGGCGCGCACCTCGATGCCCTGCGGCGGCTCCGCGCTGGCGATGCGCCGCACCAGTCGCTCCACCGCGGTCGTGGCGATAGCGGCCTTGTCCGGGGAGATCGTGCTGATGGTCGGGTTGGAATAGCGGCCTTCCTCGATGTCGTCGTAGCCGATGAGCGCGATGTCCTCCGGCACCCGGAGCCCGTGGTCGAGCACGGCGCGCAGGGCGCCGAGCGCGACGAGGTCGCTGTAGCAGAAGACGGCGTCCGGCGGATCCTCGCGAGCGAGCAGCTCGCGCATGGCACCGGAACCGTCGGCGCGGTTGAACCGGGGCGTCGGGATGATCAGCGACTCGTCGACGGGCAGGCCGGCATCGGCGTGCGCGCGGCGGTAGCCGCGGGTGCGCAACTGCGCGGCCTCGCCGGTCGGATACGGCTGGTCGCCGATGGCCGCGACCCGGCGCCGGCCGAGGCCGATCAGGTGCGCCGTGGCCGCCCGGGACGCCTCGACGTCGTCGATGCCCACATGGTCGAAGACCCCGTTGGAGACCCGCTCCCCCAGTATCACCAGCGGCAGGTCCGGGTCGATCTCGACCAGGTCCTCCTGCGCCAGGCCGAGCGGGCTCAGGATCATCCCGTCGAACAGGAAGGCGCGCGCGCCGCGGCTGATCAGCTCGCGTTCGTGCGCCGGGTCGCCGTCGGTCTGGTCGATCAGGACGTTGTAGCCGTGCTCCCGGGCCGGCGGGATGATGGCCTGCAGCAACTCGGAGAAGTACGGCGTGTCGAGGTAGGGCACGACCACCGCGATCTGCCCGGAGCGCCCACGCGCGAGGTTGCGGGCCAGCACGTTCGGCCGGTAGTTGACCTCGAGGAGAGCCCGCTCCACCTTCTGCCGCGTGTGCTCGGTGACCCGCGCGTAGCCGTTCACCACGTTCGACACCGTCCGGGCGGACACACCCGCGACCCGTGCGACATCACGCAGAGTAGCGTCCCGCATGACCACTCCCCCATCCGGACCTTGCCTCCGGTCCGGCCCGGCGGCCCTGCGGGAAGTGTGCACGTCAGGTCCTGGCCACAACAACCGGACCGGCCACTGGACCGCCTGATGCCGCGACAGCGGGCCTTGCAGCGCGGCAAAGCGAGATGCATACTGTTTTGCAGCGCAGCAATCCGGTTCCACGGCGGCAGCAACGGTCGGTTCGCCAGAGTCTGCCCCATCTCGGCACGCAGTCCTCACCGGTACTCGGCGACAGCTGGACGGGTCGCCACCCGACTCCGCTCTTCGCGAATTGATCACTTTCCGTGATGTCGGCTGCCCGCCTCCGGGTGGCAGGCCCGAGCGAAAGGCGCTGCTCCATGCCAGCGATCAAGTGCTTGAGAAAGGCGGCGTCGGTCCTCGCCGCCGCCGGTCTGCTCGCGGTCACGGCCTGCGCCGGCGAGCCGGACGGCGGGCCGGTGACCGTGTCGGTGTGGGCGTGGTACCCGGAGTTCCAGGGCGTGGTCGACGCGTTCAACGCCTCCCACGACGACATCCAGGTGAAGTGGACCAACGTGGGCACCGGCCCGGACCAGTACGCCAAGTTGAAGACGGCGTTCACCGCCGGCACCGGAGCGCCGGACGTGGCGATGGTGGAGTTCCAGCAGATCCCCACCTTCCTCGTCCTCGACGCACTCGTCGACATGGGCCAGCACGGCGCGGGCGAGGACGAGCACCTCTACGCGGAATGGGCCTGGGGCCAGGCCACCGAGGGCGACAAGGTCTACGCCATCCCGGTCGACGGCGGCCCGATGGCGCTGATGTACCGCAAGGACCTCTTCGACCAGCACAAGATCCCGGTGCCGACGACCTGGGACGAGTACGCCACGGCCGCGGAGCGGATGAAGGCCGTCGACCCGAACGCGTTCATCGCGAGCTTCGGCAGCGATGGCGGGTGGCTCAACGGGCTCATGTGGCAGGCCGGCTGCCGGCCCTATGGCTACTCGCTCACCGAGGCCAGGGACCGGGTCACGATCGACCTGACCAACCCGGCCTGCGAGAAGGTCATCGAATTCTACGGCGGCCTGATCGGGCGCGGCCTCATGGCCACGGATCCCTTCTTCACCGCCGACGCCACCGCGGCGCTGGACTCGGGCAAGTACTGGACGTGGGCGGCTGCCGGCTGGACCCCGGGCTACGTCGCCGGGTCACTGAAGAACACGGCGGGCAAGTGGGCGGTCGCACCGATGCCACAGTGGACGAAGGGCGCCGACGAGCAGGGCGACTGGGGCGGCTCGACGTTCACGGTGACCAAGCAGGCCGAGAACCCGGAGGCGGCGACCGTCGTCGCGCGTGAACTGTTCGGCACCTCGGACCAGGCCTGGGAAATCGGTCTGAACAAGGCGTTCCTCTACCCGCTGGTCAAGGACGTCGCCGCCGACCCCGCGTTCACCGGCAAGGCCTACGACTTCTTCGCCGGTCAGAAGGTGAACGAGATCTTCGTGCCGGTGTCGGAGAAGCTGGGCGACTTCAACTACACGCCGTTCCAGGACTTCGTGTTCGGCGAGCTCAACGACCGCTGCGCGGAAGCGGTCGCGGGCAAGCGGGGATGGGACACCGTGCTGTCGGCGACCCAGGAGAACGTCGTGAACTACGCGAAGCAGCAGGGCTTCACTGTCATCGAGCCGTCGTAGGAGCTTCCGTGACCCGACGGCGCCTGACCGACCACCCGGTGGCCGGGATCCTGTTCGTCCTGCCGTTCTTCCTCGTGGTGGTGGTGTTCCTGGTCGTGCCGCTCGGGTACGCGTTCTGGCTCAGCCTGTCCAGCAAGAGCCTCGCCCTCGGCACCCGGTTCACCGGCTTCGACAACTACGTACGCGCGTTCACCGACCCGATGCTGCTGGACGGCTTCCTGCGGGTGGTCGTGTTCGGCGCCGTCCAGATCCCGGTGATGCTGGGCATCGCACTCGTCGGCGCGCTCGCCCTCGACGCGATCACCACCCGGTTCGCGGTCGCGTTCCGCCTGATCGCGTTCATGCCCTACGCCGTTCCGGCCGTGCTCGGCGCACTCATGTGGGGGTTCCTGTACAGCAGGACGTTCGGGCCGTTCGCGGACCTGCCGACCGTGTTCGGTGGCGCGCCGGTCGACTTCTTCTCCGCCGGCCTGTTGCTCGCGTCGCTGGGCAACATCGTCACCTGGGCGTGGACCGGCTACAACATGATCGTGCTGTACTCGGCGCTGCAGGGCGTGCCGAGGGAGCTGTATGAGGCCGCGCTGATCGACGGTGCGTCCCAGATACAGCTCGCGTGGCGGATCAAGGTGCCCGCCATCAAGCAGGCGATCGCGCTCGCCACCGTATTCACCGTCATCGGGACCATGCAGTTCTTCGTCGAGCCGTACGTCATGTCGCGCTTCGCGCCGCAGATCTCGGCCGGCTACACCCCCAACCTCTACGCCTACAACCAGGCGTTCGCCTACTCGGATTTCCACTACTCGGCCACGATCTCCTTCACTCTCGGATTCGTGGTGTTCGTCGCGGCTTACGCGTTCGTGTTGGTGAGCCGGCGAAGGAGGGGTGACTCGTGAAGCCGCGAGCGCGGCTGCCGCACCTGCTCATGGCGGTCGGCATGCTGTACTTCCTGATCCCGTTGCTGTGGATCGTGATCGCCGCGACCAAGAGCCAAGCCGACCTGCTGTCCAGCCCGGCCCTGTGGTTCGCCGACTTCAGCCTGGTCGACAACCTCACCGCGCTGTTCCGCGAGGACGGTGGCGTCTACGGCCGGTGGTTGCGGAACACCGCGCTGTACTCCGGGGTGAGCGCCGCCGGGGCCACCCTGCTCGCCGCCCTCGCGGGCTACGGTCTGGCCCGGTTCTCCTTCTGGGGCAAGCGGTTCTTCGAGACGGCGCTTCTCGGCATGATCATGGTGCCGTCGACGGCGCTGGTGCTGCCGACGTACCTGATCCTGTCCAACGTGGGCATGGTCAACACCGCGTGGGCGGTCATCCTGCCCTCGCTGCTCAGCCCGTTCGGCACCTACCTCATCCGGGTGTACGTGGCCGAGAACGTCCCGGTGGAGCTGGTCGACGCCGCCCGGCTCGACCGGGCGGGTGAGCTGCGGATCTTCTGGCAGGTGGTGCTGCCGATGATCCGGCCGGCACTGACCACCGTGTTCCTGTTCACCCTGGTGTCGACGTGGAACAACTACTTCCTGCCGCTGGTGATGCTGAGCGACGCCGACCTGTTCCCGCTGACGGTCGGGCTGACCACCTGGTTCAACACCGCGCAGCAGGAGGCGGGGACCCGGGTGCTGTTCAACCTCGTCGTCACCGGCTCGCTGCTGGCCATCGTCCCGCTCGTCGTCGCCTTCGTCCTGCTGCAACGCTTCTGGCGGAGCGGGGCGAGCACGGGCGCACTCCGCTAACCCTACGACCGCAGGAGACCCGTGTTCACCGCTTCCGTCGCGATCAGCCCGGACCACGTCATCGCGCCGGTGCGGCGCCGCCTGTTCGGCTCCTTCGTCGAGCACATGGGACGGTGTGTCCACACCGGAATCCACGAGCCCGGGCACCCGACCGCGGACGAGGACGGCTTCCGCGGCGACGTGCTGGCCCTGACCCGCGAGCTCGGTGTCGAACTGGTCCGCTACCCCGGCGGGAACTTCGTGTCCGGGTACCGGTGGGAGGACGGCATCGGACCGGTCGCCGACCGGCCGGTGCGCCGGGACCTGGCGTGGCACAGCATCGAGACCAACGCGGTGGGCGTCGACGAGTTCGTCCGCTGGGCCCGCAAGGCGGACGTAGAGGTCATGTACGCGGTGAACCTGGGCACCCGCGGGGTCGCCGAGGCGCTCGACGTGCACGAGTACGTGAACCACGAGGGCGGTACCCACCTCGCGGAACTGCGCCGGCGCAACGGAGCCGAGCGCCCGCACGACGTGCGGCTCTGGTGCCTGGGCAACGAGCTCGACGGGCCGTGGCAAACCGGGCACAAGACCGCGCACGAGTACGGCAGGCTCGCCGCGGAGACCGCGCGGGCGCTGCGCCAGGCCGAACCGGGACTCGAGCTTGTCGCGTGCGGCAGCTCCCACTCCCGGATGCCGACCTTCGGCGCGTGGGAGGCCACGGTCCTGGAGCTGGCCTACGACCAGGTGGACCACATCTCCTGCCACGCCTACTACGAGGTGCTCGACGGTGACGTCGACAGTTTCCTCGCGTCCGCGGTGGACATGGACCGCCAGATCGAGAGCGTCGTCGCCACCGCCGACGCCGTCGGCGCACGACTGCGAAGCCGCAAGCGGATCGGCGTGTCCTTCGACGAGTGGAACGTCTGGTACCAGACCCGGTTCCAGGCCGACCCGCCGACCGAGTGGCAGGTCGCGCCCCGGCTCATCGAGGACACCTACGACGTGGCCGACGCCGTCGTGGTCGGCAACCTGCTGATCTCGTTGCTGCGCCACGGCGACCGCGTGACGGCCGCCTGCCAGGCACAGCTGGTCAACGTGATCGCGCCCATCCGCACCGAACCCGGCGGCCCGGCCTGGCGGCAAACCACCTTCCACCCTTTCGCACTGACCTCCCGCCTGGCCCGCGGCCACGTGCTGCGAACCGAGATCACCGCCCCCACCCACACGACCGCCCGGCACGGCGACGTCCCCGTGGTCGACGCGGTCGCCACCCACGACCCCTCCTCGGGCGAGACCGTCCTTTTCGCCGTCAACCGCCACCGCACCGAGCCGGTCGAACTGCGCGTCGCCACGAAGGCTTTCGGTGACCTGGAGGTGGCCGAATCGTGGATCCTCCACGACCCCGACCCGTCCGCCACCAACACCGAACACACCCCGGACCGGGTCGTTCCCCGCCCCCACCCCACCGAGCGCACCGACAACTCCGTGCGCGTGGTCCTGCCCCCGATCTCCTGGCACGCCATACGGCTCGGCGCCATTCCGGACGGGCGCCACTGATCTATGCGTCGAGGTCGATGTTGCCGTGTCTGAACGCCTCCCGCTCGCGGTCGGAATCTCGGCGGCCAATCCATGGTCCCGGTGATCGTCACCTCCGCCGGCGGGTTCACCCCTATCGGGTCATAGATCGCGTTGTCGGCGTCGAAGGTGAGCATTTCGCGACGCCCGCGTTGCGCGTGGCCTCGCCCTACCGCGGCTTTCCACCACTCGTCATCGAACGGCGCCCAATAAGCGTCGTAGACCTGCTCGAGCCCGGCCTCGTCGGAGAGTTCACCGCGCAGGAACAGCAGGTTCTCACCAGGTCGGCCGCGGACAGAGGCGTTTGCCGTCCTGCAGGTAGCGATGAGAGCGGGCGTCCGCGAGCGAGGCGTCAGCCATGGCCAGTGGCCAGACCTCGCGGTCTTTGCGGCGAGGCCACAGCTTATGGCGCTCTTCGGGAGTGTTGATGACGTCCGAGGGGTTCTGCAGCAGGCGGCGGACCTGCGGGACTCGCGGGGAGTGGCGCTCGAGCAAGACATCGAGCACACCGCGGATGATGAGTTGCACAGTGGTCAAACGCTGCTGGCCGTCGATGACGGCTCGCAAGTCGACTCCCCCGGCGGAAACCGATAGCTGGTCACAGACGATCGCGCCCAGAAAATGCTGCGGAACCTTCTTGTCCGCCTTCGCCAGCGGCGTTCCCATGGTTTCCGCGTGCTGCCGTGCCTGGTACAAGCGGTCGGCGGTTTCCTCCAGATCAGTGAACAGCAACTCCCACTGCCCGTCTTGAGTCCACTCGTAGTCCCACTGGAAATTCGGGATCACGTAACGCCGATCCTGAGACAGGATCTGTTTCAGCGAGTATGTGTTGGCATCCACCGTTGCGCGCTCTCTTTCGATCTTCGCACCGCCAGGGTGTCGCACACCGGCACTTCGCATGACGACCGTGATCTGCCCGACCTCACAACCGTCCTCGCCTCACCCTGACCACCTACCTCGCAACCGGCCATAAACAGCGCACCACCGGGGCGAGTCCGTCCCAGGTCGTTCACTGTGCCGATGAACACCGACCAGAAGACGGATTCGGCACTACGCTGTCCCTCCGCGGGTGGCCTGCCAGCGCGCGATTTCGTAACCGAACATGCCCTCGAACCCCACACCGCGCTCGCGCAGCCAAACCAGGCCAGCGTCCACCATGGCGTGGAAGTTCGGGTCGCTTTCGTAGTCCGAAGTGACCAGCTCCCAGACCAGCCGGGCGCCACCACGGGCAGCCTCACCGCCGGCAGGGAGAACCGCGGCCGCGAGGTCGGCGATGAAACGGGCCGGATCCGCGGCCGCAAGCGAGTACATGCTGTAGATCTGGCTGTTCAGGTCGAAACCCGTCGGTGCGTCGGGGCTGCTCGTCTCGACGCGGATATACGACACCGTGCGGCCGACGATGTCACCGGGCAAGCCGAAGGAAGCCGTTCGGCGCTTGAAAAGGCTCATGTCAGGCCTCACCTGCGGCCGGGCGCCGCACAAGTCTGCGCACCAGCCAGGCGACGACAGTGAGCGGCCAAAAGGCTGTGAGCACCATGGCTTTGATGAACCAGATAGCGCCGAATCCATCCCTGCCAACGATCTTGATACGTCCACCTCCACGGACGCCTCGCCGGTACCGGAGCACCTGCGCGACGACGATCATGCCGATCAGGTAGGCCAACGGAAATATCCAACTGGGCTCCACGACAATCCCTCCAAAAATCCCTCTTGGGCACGGCCGGAATCTGGTAACAACCGATGATGCCGTAGTGGTCGCACGACGAGGGCAAGATGTTACTCGCGAAACTCGATCACGGATTGTTCTAGCATCCGGGCAACTCCCGCATCCGTTCGCCGACGGTCACGGTCTGAGATTCGCTGTAACACAATCCGGCTTTTACTGGGCTGTCCAGACGTGAGTCGACAACGCATCAAATCATCGCTGGCCGCGGTCGCGATTTCCGCCGTGGACATTCTCGCGAGTTCTCCGACATGAGTTGGACAGGCGGCGTGCTCAGGGAGCGAGCCACTGTTGGCCTCGCTCCCTGAGCACGAACTCGCTACCGCCACTGCTCCGCGGTGGGGACGCCGGGGAGCGGCTTGCCGATGAGGGCGAGTGGGATGAAGAAGGACACCTGGCCGATAGCCATGGCGAGCGTGGCGAGTGCCTTGTCGTCGTAGTGGGTGGATGCCTGGGCGTAGAGGTCGTCCGGGACGCGTTCGCCGTGGGGGTTCGGGGTGAGGACGGCTTCGACGAGTGCCAGCGCGGTTCGTTCGGCTTCGGTGAAGTGAGGTGCGTCGCGCCACGACGCCACGGCGGTGATGCGCTCGTCGGATTCACCTGCCCGGCGCAGGTTTCCGGTGTGCAGGACGGTCAGGTAGGTGTTCCCGACGAGCTGCCCGGCACGCAGTTGCACCAGGCTGATGGTGGTCGGCGGGAGCGAGCCGTTCCCGGTGGCCTTGAACAGGGCCCGGCCGATGTCCCCCAGTTCGGGAACGAGCACGGCGGGGTTGGGAAGACGCGACTGGACATTTTCCTGCGTGGTGGTCATGGCGGGTGTTTCCCTTCTGGTTCTTCGTGTTGTCACTGCACTGACGAACGCAGTGCCGCGGATGTGACCGGTTCCGGCCGGAAAAGGAATACGGCGGCGAGGATGGCGGCCAGGTAGAACGCGCCGGCGCCGAGCAGTCCGGTGGTGTAGCCGCTGGTGAGTGCGTCCGGTAAGGCCGTTCCGGTCGGCCGGCCCGCGGTGGCGGTGACGGCGATGCCCGCCAGGGTCGCCAGGCCCAGGGCACCGCCGATCTGCTGGCTGGTGTTGACGAGCCCGGAGGCGATACCCGAATCCCGCGCGGCGACGCCCCGCACGCCGCTGATCGTCACGGCGACGAAGCCGATGCCCAGGCCGGTCCCGGCGACCAGCTGGGCCGGGAGCAGGGTGCTCAGGGCGTGCTGGTCCGGGGTGAGCAGGCTGAACCAGCCCATCGCCGCGGCGGCCACGCCCAGCCCGAGCACCAAGGTGAACCGGGTGGACGTGCGGGCTTGCAGGCGTGGCCCGGCCACGCCGGAACCGAGGCCGATACCGACCGCGAAAGGGAGATAGGCCAGCCCGGTGAGCATCGGCGGGTAGTGCTTGATCGACTGCAGGTAGAGGGTGAGGAAGTAGAACGTGGCCAATTGGCCCGCGCCCATCAGCAGCATGACCAGGTTGGCGCCGAGCCTGCCGCGGTCGGCCAGTACCCCGGCCGGCAGCAGCGGGGTACTGACGCGCCGCTGGATGACGGTGAACGCGATGGCCAGCACGAGGCCCACCGCGCCGAATGCCCAAGCGAGACCATCGCCGAGACCGTCGGACCCGGCCCGGTTGATCGCATAGACCAGCGAGCCGAGCGCGAGGGTGGCGGTGATCGCCCCGGGCAGGTCGATGCCGCCGCGCCCGCGGGTGCCGGGCACCAGCGCGACGGTCCCGGCGAGCAACAGCAGCGTGAACGGGATGTTGATGAACATGATCCACCGCCAGCCCAGGTACTCGGTGAGCGCGCCGCCGAGCAGCAGGCCCGCCACGGCGCCGAGGCCGCCCATCGCGCCGTACACGCCCAGTGCCTTGTTGCGCCGCGGTCCCTCGGGGAAGGTGTCGGCGAGCAGGGACAGCGCGGCCGGGGCGATGATCGCGCCGCCCACGCCCTGCAGCACACGCGCGGCGATCAGCGTTTCGCCGGTCTGCGCCACGCCGCCGAGCAGGGAGGCGAGCAGGAACACCACCAGCCCGGCCCGGAACAGCCTGCGGCGGCCGAACAGGTCACCGGCCCGGCCACCGGCCAGCAGCAGCCCGCCGAACGCCAGCGCGTAGGCGGTCAGCACCCAGTCCAGATCGGACTCGGCGATGCGCAGCCCGGCGCCGATGACCGGCAGGCCGACGGTCACGATGGTGCCGTCCATCACGATCAGCAGTTGCGCGGCGGCGATCACCGGCAACGCCAACCCGGTACGCGAAACCATGGATGCCTCCTCAGACCGCGGCGGCGGCGTGGTGGACGGCGGCGGCCAGCCGGTCGTGTTCGGGATAGGACCAGTCGAAGGCGAAGCGGCGGCGGGTGTAGCCGAAGGCGATGCCACCGCGGGGGTCGGCGAACGACTCCGAACCCGCGGATCCGTTGTGGCCGAACGCGTTCGCGCTCAGGAACGGGTAACGCAGTCCCTTGGCCTGGAACCCCAGCGCGTACTGGCCCGCGTCGCCGGTGACCAGGTCCCGGCCGGTGGAGTGCAGCATGACGAACTCACCGAGTACGTCCGGTTCGAGCAGCGGGGCCCGGCCATCCAGGCCGAAGACCGCGGCCGCGTACATCCCGGCCAGGCCGCGGGCGTTGCCCACCCCGGCGGCGGAGGCCTGGCCGAGCGCGCGCACCCGCCGGGTATTGAGGAAGGCGACCTGGTCCAGGGGCGGCGTGGAGTTGAGGCCGTAGCCGATCCCGGTGATGCTGTGCGGCCCCGGGACGTTCGCCCAGAACGCGACGAGTTCTTCCGGGCTCGCCGAGCCCGGCGCTACCTCCCGGTACCGGTCTTCCTGTGCCTCGGGCAGCCCGAGGTACAGGTCCAGTCCGTGGGGTGCGCGCACGCGTTCTTCGAAGTGGTCCCGCAGCGACCGTCCCGTGGCCACCCGGATCACCTTGTCCACGATCGCGAACGTCACGAACCCGCCGTAGCCATGCGCCGAGCCCGGCCGCCAGTACGGCCGCTGCCCGGCCAGCCGCCGGGCGATCACCTCGTCGTCGGCGAGTTCGCCGGCGGTGAGGCCGCCGTCGACGCCGATCAGGCCGGACCGGTGGCTGAGGACGTCCCGCAGGGTGATCCGGTCCTTGCCCGCGGCGGCGAACTCCGGCCACCGGCCGGCAATGGGCTCGTCCAGTTCCAGCACACCGTCCTGCACCAGCAGGGCGACCACCAGGGTCGCGGCACCCTTGGTCGAGGAGTAGACACCGGTCAGGGTTTCGCCGGTCACCTCGTCGCCTGCCCACAGGTCGACCACCCGGCGACCGTGCACGTACACCGCCAATTGAGCGCCGTTCTCCCCGGCGGCCGCGGCGGCGAACTCCTCGCGCACCGCCTCGAACCCCTCGGCCACCGTGCCGTGAACATTCGTCATCCGTGCTGCTCCGATCCCCTTGTCGCTACTTGATCGGTGGCATGACGCACGGGCCGTCGAGAATGTGACCACCCCGCCGCGGTCACATCACGAACCTCCCGTTCGTCATGGCTTCGACCCACGACACGAGAGGCGACCATGAACGAACACGACTTCCTGGCACAGCGGTTCGAAGAGCACCGCGCGCACCTGCGGTCGGTGGCCTACCGGATGCTCGGCTCCCTGGCCGAGGCCGACGACGCCGTCCAGGACGCCTGGCTGCGCCTCGCGAACACCGAGACCGAGGACATCGACAACCTCGGCGGCTGGCTGACCACGGTCGTCGGCCGGGTCTGCCTGGACATGCTGCGCTCGCGCCGGGCCCGGCGGGAGGACCCGCTGGAAGCCCGCCTGCCGGATCCGGTGGTCACCGGTGACGGCACCGACCCCGAACAGCAGGCGCTGATCGCCGACGCGGTGGGCCTGGCCCTGCTGGTCGTGCTGGAATCGCTCAACCCCGCCGAACGGCTGGCCTTCGTCCTGCACGACCTGTTCGGCCTGCCGTTCGAGCAGATCGCGCCGATCATGGACCGCACCCCGGTCGCGGCCAGGAAACTCGCCAGCCGCGCCCGGCAGCGCGTCCAGGGCGCGGCCCCCGCCCCGGACCCCGATCCGGCCGCCCAGCGCCGCGTCGTCGACGCCTTCCTGGCCGCCGCCCGCGGTGGCGACCTCACCGCCCTCATGGCCATCCTCGACCCCGGCGTCACCTTGCGCGCCGACGGCGGGAAAGCCCTCCCCGGCGGCATGCGCGTCCTGCGCGGCGCCGAAGCCGTGGCCGGGCAACTCGCCACCTTCCAGCGCATGGCCACCGTCTCGACCACCCGCCCCGCCCTGGTCAACGGCGCCGCCGGGCTCGTCAACACCGTCGACGGCCAGCTCGTCTCGATCATCAGCTTCACCATCACCGGCGACAAGATCGCGGCAATCGACATCCTCTCCGACCCCGACCGGCTGGCCCACCTCGACCTCCGCCACCTGGAGGGCCAGGAATGAGCCTGAGTGCGGCGCGGCCCGTGGCACTGGGCCTCACCGAACTCGCCTCGGCCAGCCGCTCACCCGGGGTGAGCCGTCAGCACAACGCTCGCATCGCGGGCCCTGAGTCGCTGGACTCCTACCACGAGGGCGACCAGACCTTGTCGTACAGGGATCCGGCGTTGCTGCGGTGGCTGGCCAACCGGATGCACCGGGTCGTAGTGAACTGGCCGACCTGGTCGTGAACAACGTCGATGAGCAACTCGACGTCACCAGCTCCCACCTTGGCGGCAAGCAGGCCGCCGCTTGCGAAGTGTGGGCCATGTGCCAGGCCGGCCGGCTCGGCCCACTGTCCGAGCCAACGCCGGTGAAAGCCGTCGGCGGTTTACCTGACCCGTTCGTTCCAGCAGCGCCACGCCTTCGAGGCACGCGTCAGCCGGATCGACCGCAGCGCCGGGCACCTCCTGTTCGCCGAACGGCAGGCACCGCGCGGCACCGCCTCCCGGCCCGAGCACGCCCTCGCGGTGACGGTGGACAACAACGGAACGTTCACCGGAACACCGGTGGTGCACCGCGACGTGCGGGACGAGCGCGGCTCGATCACCCTGCCCACCGACCCCCAGGGCCGGTCCCCGAAGTAGGCGGCACGACCTTCCCCGAGGACCGATAGCCGTTTGACCTGCGCGGCCACGGCTATCGACCTTCGGCGGCAGGGCAAGGCATCAACTGCGGACAGATGATCGACGGCGGATATCAGGCGTGCAGGATCATCGACGACATCCGGTCATTCATCTCGTGTCCGATGAACGCATAGTTGCCGTGACCATACTTCACGTCGCCGCTGTAGTTGACGCCGTCATACATCTGGGACCAGGTGCAGCCTTCGAGGACCCGGAATGAAGAAACGGTGTTGTCGGCCCCTGAACCGTCGGGGGCGATGTCGGACAGGTCCCGCCAGCCGTATCCTGCGGAGTCACATGGCCCGTCGAGTCCGCTGAGGTAGATGACACGGCCTCGGTAGTCCGCATCGACATACAAATTGGCAAGAATTATCCACCCGCTGGTCCGGAATTCGTCCGGGTTGTCCGAGCATCGGCTGAAAGCCACGTCGGAGGTCTCCTGGCCGGGCTTGAGCTTGTGCAGGACCACCTGGCAGGCTTCGATTCCGTGTGAAGTGTTGCTTGCCAATGCGGTCGTGGTCGAGAGTGACAGGGTGGTGGTTGCCACCATGGCCGCGATGGCAAGGGTCAACGTCGTGCGGATCTTCGTTCTCATGGCTTCCTCCTGTGTTGATCGGCCAGGGTCTGTCACGGTATGGCATTCACCTTGAACGACCGGATGTTGTCGTTGGCGTTGTCGCCGACGTACCACTGACTGCCTTCGTAGTAGTAGTAGCCGCCGTCGAGGTCGTCGAAACGGTATCCGCGGACCTGGTTGCAGTTGTTGAATGTCTTGAACGACGAAACTTGATCCGCCTTGCCGAATTTCGGGATCGCGTAGCCTGCGATGTCACACGGCCCGGAGTCTCCTTCGATGACTTCGCTCTCGCCGCTGTAGCCAATGTCGACATAGACGATCAGCAACAGGGAAGCTTCCTGGATGCGCAGGTCGGCTTGACTGTCGGCGCAGGTGCGAGAAAGGACCTTGGAGTGCTCTTCGCCGGGCTCTGCGCGCGCGACAGTGGTCTTGCAGTGCTTTCCTTCTTGACTGCCCGGCGCCCCCGTTCTCACTTCGTTGCCAGCCTGGGCGATGCCCGGGGAAACTGTCAAGAAAGCGCCCAGCAGGCTTAGTGCGGCGATACTGATACGGCCCGGCAACTTCATGTCGACCTCGATTCTCGCGATCGTTTCCGTGAGGATTCTGCGAATATAGTTGATCCCGCGAACAGTGACTGCCGGGGGTGGAATTGCATTGGTTCCTCATCAACTTTCTTCGCGCTCAGCATGGGGGAAATTCGCCTGAGGCGAAACGGGTTTCACGTACGGCTGAAACAGCCGACTCGGATCATCTCGCGTGCGCCGATAATCGGCTTTTGTCCGGGCTGGCGCTTCATCGGCGTCGCCATCTAATTCTCGCTGGCCCCTGAGTTTACATTTTGGACTCTTGGGAAGACAGGTGGTTCTGCTGCGGCCAGGTGCCACGAGGCGCTTTCAAACATGCCTGAAAGCGGTCGGCCATGTTGCCTGCCTGGGGTTGAGTGGTTATCTTGCCTAAGAGTGTGGTTGCACACCCTCGGGTTTCGGGTATATCCAGTTATCACTGGAAGGATGGACAAGTGCGCAAGAATGTCCGACTGTTTGCCGCTGTCAGCTTTTTGGTGGCGGCCACGACAACTTTTCCTCAGGTCGCTTCCGCTGGGCAGGACACGCGGTCGGCGCAAGTCGAGTGTACGCAGACGACAGACCGCTCGACCATCGCGACCGTGGTGTGCAAGACCAGCGGTCGTTACCGCGTGGTGGCGGACTATTGTCGCCTGAATTGCACTCGGGAGTTCGGCCCGTGGAAATATAATCCGTTTCGATCGGAGGTCACCTTCCCGTCAGGTGGCACCATTGTGAACAGCTGGTTCGAGATCGAATAGAGCACGCCCGTGAAGATCCCGGCCAGCACCAGGGATTCCACTACGGCGGACGGGTCGGGGGCAACGAACTGCGGGATGAAACTGGTGAAGGAGATCGCGATCTTGGGGTTGAACACATTGCTGAGCAGCCCCTGGCGAAACGGCGAACCCCGCCCTGGCCGCGGCGCCGGCTCCGCCGCGGCCGGTGGCGAACGCAGCGAAAGGAACGCCGTCACGCCCAGGCAGACGAGGTAGGCCGCGCCGGCCAGTTTCAGCACGGTGAACGCGACTTCCGACGACCGGAGCACGGTAACGATGCCCAGCACCGACGCCGCCGTCCACACCAGCGATGGGCGAGCGGTCGCCGATGGTCACGGCGAAGGGTTGAACGGCTGGAACATGGGCACCGGTGGTCCGCAGTCCATCGCCGCCCAGACGACTTTGCCGCCGAGCATCGCCGGGGTGCTCCCCCACGCCTTCGCCAATTGCGCGACCACCACCAAGCCGAAACCACCGCTCAAGCCGTCCTCGCCTTCCCGGATCCGAGCCGGTGCTGACGACTGGTCGCTGACGGCGACGCTGAGCACCTGCCGGCGCAACTCCAGCCGCAAAGACGGCTCCGACTGGGTGTGCAGCAGCACGTTGTCCACCAGCTCGTTGGTGATGACCACCGCGTCGGCCGCCACCTCGTTATCAGGTAGCCAGTACTCACACACCCGCCTGGTGAAGTTCCTGGCCTGCTGAGCCGTGTCGACCAACCGGGGCAGCGTGAGCTTCGCCCGGCGCCGCCGAGGCTGACGCTGAGCATCGCGGACCGCGCTCTCGACCGTGCGGAAGACCGGCACGAACCGGGACACCGGCGCATGCTCGAACAGCCGACGGGCCAACTCATCCGCAGCGACCAGCAGAACCGGCACCGCCGGCCAATCAGACAACCGCATCGACACCTGCGCGAACACACTCAGCAGGCTCGCCGTGGCGACCTGAAGCCGCTCCACGACCACGATCACCGCCGAGGGCTGCTCAGCCGCGCACTTCAGCATCACATCACGCAGCCGCGGATAACCCGCGACGTCGAGAGTCCCGGCGACACGCACCACAGCGCACCCGGCACGCTCGCCATAGGTGACGGACAAAACGTCGTGGTCGCCGGTCACGACAAGCCGACCCTCCCACCTCCCGAGCACGGAGCGCCCGGGAATGCCGCGGCGCGCCCACGCTGGACGCCCGCCAAGTCACTCAAACTACCTCCCGCGGCCGCCGCTGACGCCGCGAGTAGGCGCCATTGAACCCGTTCGCCTGACACCCGACGATCGCCAAAGCCGTACGCGTCAGGCGAAATCCGGACGCGCGGCGATTTCCAGACGTCAGCCCCGACAACCCACGCCGCCGCACAGCAGCCGCAGCGCGCAGTCGGCCCGGAACACCGCGGCACGCACGCTACATCGCCCCTGATGATCTTCCCTTGCCGTGGGACGCCACCCAGGCCTCCACGCCGTCGAGGAACCGGTTCACCCCGAAGTCGAGTTCGACGGGCAGTCCGTGCCCTTCGTGTTCGGCGGTTTCGGCGGTTTCCACGGCTTCGGCGGCGTGCACGGCGACCAGCGCGGGATAGGCACGTTCGTCGATGACCTCGTCGAGCAGCCGCCCGAGCTCGGCCGCGCTGGTTTGGTGCGACTTGGCCAGGTCCACGCTGATCTGGGCGGTGCCGCGGACGACCGCGGTCAGGTGCATGGCCGCCGCCCTCGCCTGCCCGCCCGCCAGCCCGGCCGCGAGCAGGGGCCGCAGGAGGCGGTCGAGCCACGCGAGCTGGTTGGGCCCGATCGGCGAGTGGTCGATCGGGACGCGCAGGATCCACGGCCGGGTCTGGAAACCGGCCCACAACGCCGCGACCCACTGGCGGACCGCGTCCCGGAAGTCCGCCGTGCCGTCGATTTCGGGCGGCTGACCGGCGCCGATGTCGGCCGCCACCTCCAGCAGCAGGTCCTTGCTCGGGATGTGGTTGTAGAGCGACATCGTCGAATAGCCCAGCTCCGCGGCGATCCGCTGCATCGACAGCGCCTCCAGGCCGTCGGCGTCGGCGACCCGGATCGCGGCCTGCGCGATCTGCTCCACGGAGAGCTTGGGCCGGGGCCCGCGCCTGCCCCCGGCACGCCCCGACCACAGCAGCGCCAGGCTGCGCTCCAGGTCCGGGCTCTTGCTGTCTCGTGTCGCCATTCGCCATCCCGTCCGTGTCGTCTCCCCGCCAGTCTAAAACTATGTACGTCATACGTTATTATGTATGCTGTACATAGTTTCCCCGCGTCTCCTCACGAACGGACCACCATGACCGCAACTCCGACCACGCCGCCCCACCGTGCGAACGCCTGGTCGCGCCATCCCTGGATCGTGCCGCTGCTGCTGGTGGTCGCGGCTTTCCTGGCGTTCTCCGTGCCGCCGTACCTGACCCTCGACCCGTCGCTGTCGCGGCTGGAACCGCCGCCGGGCAACGACCTCTACTACCCGCTGCTCGTCGCGCACGTGGTGTTCGGGACCGTGGCGATGGTGACCGCGTGCTTCCAGATCTGGCCCGCGTTCCGCACGCGCCACCCGCGCGGGCACCGGATCACCGGCCGGATCTACGTGTTCGCCGGCGCGCTGCCCGCCGGGGTGCTGGGGCTCTACATCGGCTGGCACACCGCCGCCGGGCCGTCCGTGCGGGTCGCCAACCTCGTCGGCTCGGCGCTGTGGCTGGCGGTCACCATCGCCGGGCTGTACCTGGCTCGCCGGCGCCGGTTCGGTGAGCATCGCAAGTGGATGTCACGCAGCTTCGCGCTGGCCATGTCGATCGTGCTGAGCCGAATCATCAACGTGGTGGCCACCATCGTGCTCACCCCGCAGGTGGACACCACCTTCCACGGCAGCGCGGAACTGATGCAGTACAGCGCGGTGAGCATCGGGACGTGGCTCAGCCCGCTGCTGCTACTGCTGTTCACCGACTGGCTCCTCGAACGCCGCAAACCCGGCAAGCGGCAGCCTTCCCACCGCGGCCCGGTCGCCCAGGCGCCGAGCCCGGCACGAGCGGGGTGATCGCGGGCCGTCCACCGTCCACAGTGGTCTGCAAGCCCGTGGACGGTGGCGGGGTGGATCAGCAGCAGAGCGAGATCTCCGTCGCACCGGGTGTGCGGAATAGTCGCGTGTCTTCGGCTCCCGTTGTTTGCTTCACGATGGAATTGCCTTGCTCCACGGTGGAACTGTCGCGGAAAACCGTGTTTGACCGGGCTGGTCAGTGGTAGCCGGTGTGCGTCGGTCGAGCCCGTGCCGAATCGCGACATCCCCTTTTCTTCGCGGTGTATTCCGTGGATTGCCGAGGTATGCCATGTCGAGCATTGACGCGCCCTCGATGGGTGTGGAGGAGGAATTCCTCCTGGTCGACTCCGCCGGGGACACCCTCTCGTGCGCGGACCAGGTTCTGGACGCCGCCGGCCCGGTCGGCCTGCCGGCACAGCGGGAAGTCGGGCAGGCCCAGCTCGAACTGAACTCACCGGTCTGCCACGACGCCCGTGACCTGCGCCGGCATGTGCTCACCGCGCGGGCCACCGCCGCGGCCGCGGCCCTGTCCGCCGACGCCCGCCTGATCGCCGCGGGCGTCCAGCCCGGCGGCACCCGCTTCCCCGACCTCACCGACCACGACCGCTACCGCGACCTGGCCGCGCACGCCGGACCGCTGCTCACCGAACAGCTGGTCTGCGGCTGCCACATCCACATCGGCGTCCCCGACCGCGAGATCGGCGCGCAGGTGCTCAACCACCTCCGGCCCTGGCTGCCGACCCTGCTCGCGCTCACCGCCAACTCCGCGATCCACCACGGCCGCGACACCGGCTACGCCAGCTGGCGCGCGGTCCTGCAATCTCGTTGGGCCTGCGCCGGAGCACCGCCCTACTTCACCTCGGCCGCGCACTACGACGAACTCGTCACGACGATGGTCGACAGCGGCGCGATACTGGACGAAAGCGCGGTGTACTGGGATGCCCGCCTGTCCGCGCACCTGCCCACCGTCGAGATCCGCGTCGCGGACGTCCCCGCCACCGCGGACGAGACCGTGGTGCTGGCGACCCTCGTGCGGGCGCTCGTCGCCGCCGCACAACGGCTGATCGCCGAGGGACAGGCCGCGCCCCTCGTGCCCGAACAACTGCTGCGCGCGGCCACGTGGCGCGCCGCCCGCGACGGGCTCACCGGCTCGGGCATCCACCTGCCCACCGGACGGCCCCAGCCCCAGGCGGACCTCCTCGCCGAACTCATCCGGCACGTCCGCCCGGAACTGGACCGGTTCGGCGACCTCCGCCTGACCACCACCCTGCTCAACCGCGTCCTCGCCCAAGGCAACGGCGCGACCCAGCAACGCCACGCCTTCTCCGCCCGCGGAACGGTCACCGACACGCTCGCCCACCTGGAACGGCTCACCATCCAGGACCTGCCCTCACCGACCACACCACCGGAGCGGCCCAAAGCGGTCCAGGACTGACCGTCCCCGGTGGTCAACCGCGGTCGAGCGGGAACCGCGCCCACACGGTCCGGTGGGCACCCGAGCACCGGACACCCCAGGACGCGGCCAGGCGCTCGAGAAGACAGCGTCCGACGAACACGTCCACGCTCGGGCGCCCCGGCGCCAGTACCGGGTGGTCGAAGTAGTCCACTTCGACCGACAGGTGCGCCGCCTCGGAGTCTTCACGGGCCAGCCGCACGGCTCGCAGGGTGGCCGGGGCGCGAACGACATCGGTGAGCAATTCGTCCACCAGCAGCAACGCGTCGTCGACCACCGCGTCCGGGCACCCGCCCAGCAGATCGCGCAGCAGGGTCCGGGCGTGCGCGGGCGCGTTGCGCACCTTCGCCCGGGATGCGTCACCCCGCAAGGTGAACGAACGGGTGTGCCTGACCACCCTGCCCTCCAGAGGCGCACCGGCCCAGCCGCTGAACCAGGTCGTCGTGGTCCCCCGTCCGGCGCAGCACGGGTGGCTCCGGGGAGGTCAACCGCACCGCGCTCAGGGGCAGGCACGCGAACCGCGCGACCACCGCGGGTGGCGGAAGCACGTCGCCACCCAGGTAGGCCAGCACGATCAAGTCCTCCGCCGAGGCGGTCTCCACCGCCAGTGCCCAGCCGTGCTCCTCGTCCCACACCAGCGCCAGATCACGGTCCGGGAAGCGGGGAAGCCGCTCGTCGATGGCCACGTAGGCGTGCGCGGGCGAATCCAGCTGAACGAAGAAACACCCGCCGCCCAGACCGAGTTCGGCCGCCACTTCACGCACGTACCAGGCCAGGCCGCGAGCCGCGGCCAGATCGAATTCGATGTTCATGGCGTGACCGCCTCTCACCGGAACCGAGAGTCGCCACCTGCTTGACGAAACGCCGGGATACCCACCCGAACACGGCGCCAACCACAGTTCCGGCGTGTATTCCGCCCGGCGGCGGGTACCAACGCCGGGCGCCGCCGATCCCACCGGTGGCCAGTCCGGAGAAGAGGTGTTCGGGGATGCGGAAGAATCTGCACCGGCGAGGACGACCGCCGTTCGGCAAGGCCTACTCGTTCGCGATCATCACCTTCGCGTTGTTCCTGCTCAGCTGGATCGGCCAATTCGTCACCCAGCTGATCGAGGTGTCGAACAACGCGGAAGAACACGGGCAGGTCTTCACCTGGGCCGATTTCGTGCCGCAGTTCCTGTCGGCGACGTTCGAGAACTGGCAGTCCGAATTCCTGCAACTGGTGTGGCAGGCCATGGGCCTGGCGATGCTCTTCTACTGGGGCTCATCCCAGTCACGCGAGGGCGACGACCGCCTCGAGGCCAAAGTGGATGCCCTGCTGCGGGAGCGGGGCATCGACGTCGAGGCGATCGACGCGGCCATCGTCGACGACGTGAGCGGGCGCTCGAAGGACCGCGACCCGGCCGCGGAGAGCACACGCTGACCGGCAGCGGTTCCCGGCCGGGATCGTGGGTAGACCGAACGTGCCTGCGGTGGTCCTACCGGCCACCGCAGGTCCCGGAACCCGGACCGGCTAACGGTTCTGCTCCCGTGCCAAGCGGAAATCCGAATGCGCGGCGACTTCCAGGCGCCCGCCCCGATAGGCCACGCCGCCGCGCAGCAGTCGCAGCGCCACGGCCAGCCAGCTGCACACGCCACGTTCGGCCAGCCACAACGGAACCCACAGCGGGCAGTCGGCCGGGAACACCGCGGTCCCACCCGCTCGCCGGCGCCCGGCCTCAGCGGCGGCGACCGCCGAAACCAGCGCCATCCCCGCGGCCCCGCCCCGCCGGGCCAAAGCCGCGGCCACGGGAAGGATGGCGAGCTCGGCGGCCAGCCGCGCGGGCTGGGCGAAGCTGTCGTACGCCTGGCGCACCCGCTGGGACAGGAACACGCGCGAGTCCGGGGGGAGGCGCCGCACCAGCAACGCCGGGGCGTGGCGGACCGTGCCACCGCGGGCCCGGATGGTCCTGATCAGTTCGAGGTTCTCGAACAGCACGTTCCCGTCGTAGCAACCCAAGCGGTGGAAGGCCTCTCGGCGCACGGCCAGCGTGCCGGGGTAGTCGTGGCCGAAAGCCCGGTTGAGCAGACTGCGCGCGGTGTCCCACCGGCAGTGCCACGGCAAGGGCCGGAAGTAGTTCTGCGGCACGACCAGGTCGCTGTGCTCGAGCAGGCGGACCGCCGCCGCGAGTTCGTGCGGTTCGTAACGCACATCGTCGTCGGCGATGACCACCCGGGCGGCCCGCACCCGGCGCAGCCCGGTGCGCACCCCGGCGACCTTCCCGTTGGCGCAGCGCAGCTCCGGGTCGGGCCGGCAGTGCTCGACCAGGTGCCCCCATGCCCGCGCGTGCCGGTCGAACCACGGCTGAGCCGACCCGTCGACGACCACCACCTCCGCGTGCCGGGACAACCAGCTGAGGTACGCGGTGAGTTCGGTCAGGCCCTCGTCGTGCTCGCGCCGGAACGGAAGGACGTAACCCGGTCTGCTGTCCACCTCGATCATGGCGGGCGGATACCCGTTCCGCGGCCCACTTCGCACCAGGATTACCCGCACCCGCGCGGGGTAGCCGGTACCCGTTCACGTTCAACGGACGACACGCGCAGGAAAGGACACGCTGATGGCCGGCCGGAACCCGCAAGCCACCCGTACCGCCCGCAGGCCCGTCCAGCTCGCCGCACTGGCCGTCTCGGTCGTCTTCCTGCTCGTCGGGATCATGGGCTTCATCCCCGGCATCACCCAGGACTACGACACGATGACCTTCGCCGGGCACCACTCCGAGGCGATGCTGCTCGGTGTCTTCGCCGTCTCGATCCTGCACAATCTCGTGCACCTGGCCTTCGGCGCCGTCGGTCTCGTGCTCGCCAGGTCGGTCGAGGGTGCCCGCAACTTCCTCATCGGGGGCGGCGTCGTCTACCTGCTGCTGTGGATCTACGGCTTGGTCGTCGACCACGACTCCACGGCGAACTTCGTGCCGCTCAACCACGCCGACAACTGGCTCCACCTCGGCCTGGCACTGGGTATGATCGGGATGGGCGTCCTGCTCATGGACAAAACCGCCGAACCGCGCTCCGCGAAATAGCGCGTCGTTCCCGCGCGCCGCTTCCCGGCGCAGAAGTTCCAGGATCGAGCGTTGTTCGGACGGCTCAACGGCGAGTACGAGACCAGGCGCCCGTTGGGCTTGGACCGCGCCAGCCGTTCACCGAGCAGCGCGAGTCCGGTATTCACCGGATTCGCCCGGACGCGCAACGAGTTCATGATGCCGCGGAAGGTTTCCACGTCCGCGGCGACTTCGGCCAGTGGCGCTTCGAACGCCATGCCGCGGTTGTTGCGCGCCGCGCGCCTGGCGAGTTCCCGCCACGTCAGTCCGAGCGCGAGCTGGTCGTTGAGGTAGATCCCGAGCAGTTGGTCCACCCGCCCGAGTTACCCGGTCCGGCGGCGGGGTAACCGGGCGGCATGAACCCGCACCAGTTGCTCCAGCGCGTCGAATCGTGGCGCGCCGCCGACGGCCCCGCGGCCGGACTCGCCGACCGGATCCGCCGGACCCTGGACCGAACCAAGAGCCGGCGGGCACTGCGTGGCGCCTGGCTCGGCCACCCACTGCACCCCTTGCTGGTCACCGTGCCCATCGGCGCCTGGGTGTGTTCGGCGATCTTCGACTTCGGCACCGGCGACCGGGATGCCGCCTGCAAGCTCGTCGCCTTCGGCCTGGCCGCGACGCCACCGACGATGCTGCTGGGACTGGCCGACTACGCCGAACTCGACCAGCGCCAGCGACGGGTCGGTTTGGCCCACGCCGCCGCCAACGCCACCGGCGCGGCGCTGTTCGCGGTGTCCTACCTGTGCCGCGCACGTGGCGCACACCGCGCGGGCGCGGCGGCCGGCCTGGCCGGGCTCACCGCCATCGGCGCGGGCGGCGCGCTCGGCGGGCACCTGTCCTACGCCCAGGGCGCGGGAGTGCACCGCTGGCAATCGTCCTGACCGGACGGGGCTCGGGTGGCGTCAGGCCGCCACCCGAGCGGGTCGTGCTCAGCTCTTTTTCTTAACCTGCTTGGTTTTGGCCTTCGTGGCTCCCGCGTCGTTCTTCACCACGGCGTAGGTGCCGTACAGCGCGGGGTCCGGTTTCGGGGCGGTGCCGGGACCACCCAGCGGTTCCGGGTCCATCAGGTACTCGATGGAGTTCTTGCCCTTGCTCCACCCACCCGAGGCCCCGTCCGGGCCGTCCGAGAGGTGCCAGATGGTGTTGTTGTGCACCTGGTCCTCCTCGTCGAGCAACGCGTTCGGCGCGATCGGCGTCTCCTCGAGACCGTCCGCCTCCAGCTCCTCGATCGCCGCGAGCCACTGCTTCTGGTGCACGGTGTCGCGGGCGAGGTTGAACCGGAGCATTTCCTTGACCCCGGGGTCGTCGGTCATGTTGTACAACCGCGCGGTCTGCAACCGTCCTTGTGCTTCGGCCGCGGCGTTGGCGCGGAAGTCCGCCAGCAGGTTGCCGCTGGCCACGATGTAGGACCCGATCCACGGCACACCCTGGGAGTTCTGCGGCATCGCCCCGCCCCCGGCCACGATCGCCTGCTGCGGGTCCATCCCGCCGATCACCGCGGCCATCACCGGATCCTTCACCGCCTCCGCGGTCACCGTCGACGGCGCACCCTCGAGCAGCCGGGCCACCATCGTGGCCAGCATCTCCACATGCCCGATCTCCTCGGTCGCGGTATCCATGATCAAGTCTTTGTACTTGCCCTCCATGCGGCAGTTCCACCCCTGGAACAGGTACTGCATGGTCACCGTCATCTCGCCGTACGCCCCGCCGATGAGCTCCTGCAACTTCCGCGCGTACACCGGATCGGGCCTTTCCGGCTTGGCCTCGAACTGCAGCAATTTCGTATGCCGGAACACCGTCTACAACCTCCTGGAATAGGTGAGCAGAGCACCGGCTTCCCGGAAAAATCGCGTTCATGCGCGGGAAGGGCCGCGGACTGAACTCGATCGGATGTTCCTCGTTCGCATGAGTGGACCTTCAGGCAGCTAACTGCTACGGGCTCGGTCCTCGCTCAACGGCTGTGCGCCTCCTTGCGCGGTACCGGGCCGACTCCGGGGTGGCGACCGGGCAGCACCGCGGCGTGCTGTTGGCCGGGACCGAGCCCGGAACGCGCCGCCAGCCCGTCGGCCACCACGCCGGTGACGAAGGCGTAGACCGTCTTGTGCACCAGGTCCACCACCAGTTCACGCCGCGGCCAGGTACTCGGCGGGGCGCCGACGCCGGTGGCGTTCTCCAGGATCTGGTCGTTGGTCAGGCGGACCACGGCGAACTTGGCCGACGCCCACGGGCCGCGCAGCCCGGCGTGGGCCATCACCGACCGCAGGCAGCCCAGGACGATGCCCTGGCCGAAGTGCATCGCCCAGTTCACCGCCACCGGCTGCCGCCCCGGCCGTTCGTCCATCCCGGTCAGCCGCTGCAGCACGCGCGCCGGCACATGGGAATCCGGCCGGCCGGTGAAGCGCTGTTCGAGCTTCTCGCCCAGCGTCATCACCGCGACCCCCGCCGCGCCGGAGACCAGGCCCTGCCACACCGCCTTCTTCATCATGCCGGTCGGCTACCCGGCCTCTGGACGGTTATGCCCGGGCACGGTCGCACCGGCGCCTCGTGCCCACCTTCCCTGGCAGAGCGGCCCCGAAGGGAACGTGCTGCTGCGGTTGATCAAGACCACCGAAGGACACCGCACACCCACAGCCGCGCCCATGCACAACACCGCGTGGCGGTCGCCGCCGCCCGCACCGCGACTCGGCGGCGGCGACCGGCGCCGGTGGACCAGGACCAACCCCCGACCGGGTGTCCGGAAAAGTGCCGCGGCAGATCACGAGTGAGAGCGGGCAGGGCGGGTAATCGCCCGAATACCGGAACGGTGCCGATGCACGACCCCCAGGTGCACCGGACGCCGTTCCCGCGAAAAGGTGGCTCGCCGGGCGCCTGCCGTACCGGGCGACGCGCCTGGCGAGCCACCCCCGGAACCGAGATGACCAGGAGGCAGGCATGCGCCGCGAAAGCGATCTGCACTCACCCCGCGAAGACGACGAACTGAAAGCCGAACTGGAAGGCACCCTGCGCAGCGGCGGCCCCACCCGCGCCGACGAGTCCCGGGACCCCGAAGGCCCCGCCGACGACGACCCCGACGTACCGCCCCTGGGCGGCGGCGCCTGAGCTGAACAAACGCACCGTTCACCGGGGATATCGGCACCACAAATCCGGGCGCGGGAACTGCTGACCGGCCCAGCCGCCGGGATCTCGTTGTCCCGTTCGGAATGTGCCGGACCGGGTGACAGCACGCTTGGCGCCGGCTCTCGCGGGTAGCCCGCGGCTTGGCTCTGCAACGTCGATCACGGGAGCACCACTGATGGCGAAGGTCAAGACCGCCGTTGTCTACTACTCGGCCACGGGCAGCGTGTACACCCTGGCGCAGGCCGCGGCGAAGGCCGCCGAACTCGCGGGGTCGGAGGTGCGACTGAGGAAGGTGCGCGAACTGGCGCCGGAGGAGGCGATCGCCAGCAACCAGGGGTGGGCCGCGCACGCCCGGCAGACGCAGGACGTCCTCGAAGCGACCCTGGCCGACCTGGAGTGGGCCGACCTGCTGATCCTGGGGGCACCGACGCGGTTCGGGATACCCGCGGCGCAGCTCAAGCAGTTCATCGACACCACGGGTCCACTGTGGGCGGAGGGCAAGCTCGTGAACAAGGTCGCGACGTCGTTCACCTCGGCGGCCACCGCGCACGGCGGGCACGAAACCACGATCACCGCGCTGAACAACACCTTCTACCACTGGGGCTGCCTCATCGTCCCGCCCGGCTACGCCGATCCGATCCAGTTCCAGGCAGGCAACCCGTACGGTACGAGCCACACCTCCGACAACGGCCAGGTTCCTCCCGGCGAGGTCGAACTCGCGGCCATGTCGTTCCAGGCCAAGCGCGCGGTGGAAGTCGCCGCCGCGCTGAAGGCGGGACTCTCCCGCTAGCCGCGAGCGAACCGGGGTCCGTCACCTCCGGCACCCGGTTCACGGCCGCGTTCGCTCGTCTGGCGGAAGCGGTACGATGGGGAAGTATCGTGGGGTCGTTCAGACTGTGTGGAACCTGTCGGAATGTGGCCTTGGGCGGGCGACCGAGAACGAGGCGAGCCGAGCACCTGCCAGCGGGCATGACGCACCCCTCTGCGGGTTGAACCGCTCCTGCGCTCGTCGGTGGCCGGATCCTCGTCCCCGCGGCTGAGGAACCCCACTCGACAGGTGACTCCGATGCACGACACCGAACGTTGTCCCGCCGCCCAGGCGGCACCCGGGATGGCGGGCTTCCCGGTGGCGGTGTGACACCGCCCGACGACCTCGAAACCATCCTGGCTCGCCTGCACCACGCGGCAGCCGAAGGGCAGCATCTCGGCGCCGTGGCCTCTCTGCGCATCGCCGGGCTCCTCGGCCTGGACGCCCTGACCATCGACATGGTCACCGGCGCCGGGCTCCTGGACCTGGTGTGGTGCGACCCCGCCGATGGGCCGGCGCCTGAGCTGGACAACCTGCAGTACACCCTCGGTGACGGTCCCACTCTGGAAGCCGCCCGGGTGGACTACACGGTGTTCGAGCCTGATCTGACCACCACCGACCAGGCCCGCTGGCCGTTGTTCCTGCCTGCCGCGATGCGGTCCTCCGCCCGGGCCGTCATCGCCGCCCCACTACGGGTCCAGGGCGGGATTTCCGGAGCCCTCACCGGCTACCGGGCCACGCCTGGGACCATGACCCCGTCCCAGTTCCGGGATTTTCACCGCGTCCGGCAGGCGCTATTGCCCTTGCTGCTGCAGAGCGTGCAGAGTTTGCTGGTCAGCGACTCCGATGGCGGGGACGGCCTTCGCCGCTACCGAGAGGTAGTCGAGCAAGCCGCCGGCTTCCTCGCCGGCGCCCTCGCCATCCCGCCCGATCAGGCACTCGCCCGGCTCCGCGCACACGCCTTCCACCACGACCGCTCCCTGACCGACGTCGCCCGCGACACCCTGTCCCACCGGCTGCGGCTCGACGACCACCACTCCTGAGTCGAGCACCGGCCTGGTGCGAGGCGCTTCCGCTCAGCGAAAGAGAGCGTGGGTGGCGTGATCTCCTGCTCGAGAGGACGGTGTGAGCATGACATTCGAGCAGGACGAGCACGCCGTGGAAACCCTGGCCCGCCGGGTTCAGCGCGGGGTGGGCCAGCGAGCCGGGTTCCACGAGGCGGTCGGTGTCCTGCGTGGCTGGCAGGGCTGCGATTCGGCCCGAGCCCGGCAGGACCTGGCGGACGGCCACGACGGGCAGGACGCGGAGGTGACCCGCGTTTCGGCACAGGTCAACGCGCGGGCGAGGCCGGGCACCGATCCGGACCTCGACTTCGCCGAGCGCTGAGCGCGATTCAGGCGAGGGATCCGGGGTCCAGTACGCCGTCGGCGACGGCACGCACAACCACGCGCAGGGTTTGCCGGGTGCGCACGGCATAGCCGGACAGCAGCGCGCTCGCGGCCGCCGGGGTGGTCCCCAGGGTCCCGGCGACGATGCCGATGGCCTGACCCAGGTAGACCCGATCATCCAAAGTGGACAGTGTGTGCTCGGTGAGCCGGTCGGCCCGTCGCTGCCCGCGTTCCTGCACCAGGCCCAGCACCGCCAAGTCGGCCAGCACGCGACCGAGCCGGACCAGGTCCGCATCGCCCCGCTGCTCCTGCGCGTAGAGCACGTTGAGCCCACCCACCACGTTGCCGTCCAACCACATCGGGACGGCGATCGCCGCGTGGTAGCCCAGTTCCAGCGCGACCGGCACGAACTCGGGCCAGCGAGTCCGCTCGCTCGCCAGTTGCTCGGCGGCGACGACGTCACCGGCCTCCACGCACTCGACGCAGGGCCCGTGCTCGACCTGGGCCTGCAACAGTTCGACCAGGTTGGCCGGAGTGTCCGAGGCGGCGAGGACGTCGAGCCCGCCACGCGGGTCGACGACCATGACGCCGCTCGCGGCCGCCCCCATCAGTTCGACACCGGCGTCCACGACCAGGCGCAGCACCGCCTCGCTGTCGGATCCTTCGACCAGGCGTGCGGTGATCCCGCCCAGGACCGAGGTCACTGCGCTCCCGGTCCGCTCCGGTGTGCGATCAGTCATGCGTCCTCCGGCTCACTCGGCCAAGTCGTCCAGCGCGATACGGCGCTCGATCACATCACGCGCCACGTCCAGTACCGGACGCCCGTGCCCGAACGCGTGCGCGCGCAACCGGGCGAACGCGTCGTCCAGGTCGATGCGCAGCCGGGCGGCCAGGATCCCGGTGGCCACGTTGACGTCGTGGAACGAGGTCACCAGCCGAGGTTCGTAGACCTGCCCGGCACGCTCGGCGAGGTCGGCCTGCCGCAGCAGGCCCGCCGCCACCAAATTAGCCGTCAGCACCGCGTCGGTCGACTCGTCGTCACCCAGTTCACCGACGTGGTGGCGGAACAATTCGAGAGTCCCCAGCCGTAGGGCGCCTACCTGTAGTGGGAACACGAACACCGCGGCGACCCCAGCGGCGAGCGCCTCCTCGGCATATCCGGGCCACCGCTGCTGATCGACCCGCAGGTCGGGCACCAGTACGGGCTCGTTGCCCCGCAGGGCCTCCATGCCGGGCCCCTCCCCCACGGTGTACTGCGTTTCGGCGAGTCCGGCAGCCCAGGCGTCGCTGGCTCCCAGAATCTCCTGCGCCCGCTCGCCGCGCACCCACAGCGACAGCGTGGCCGCGTCCACCCCGCGGAACTCGGCCACCACACTCAGGCAGACCTCCTGCGCCCAGCCGGGCTCCCGCTCGGGCGCCTCCGCCCAGGCCGCGACCACGCGCCAGAGCCGCTCACGTCGCCGCCGACCGTCCACCCCGCGCTCATCCCTCCGGCCGGCCGCGTCCGACAGCAGCTGGTCACCCCAGCTTACGAGAGAGCCCCCGGCCGGGCAGCTCGACTCCGGCCGGCCTCCTCGAGGAGCCGACGCACCCAACGCTCGTTCCTGTCGCCCTGGCCGCCCAGGCCCGCTGATGGCCGCACCGGATCGACGTGGTGGGTGACTACCCGTCCCGCAAGCTCGGCGAGCTTGATGTTGAACCGCTGGGACGTGCGACGCAGGATGTCGAAAGCCTCATCCTCGGAACAACCACAGCGGTGCATGATGAAGCCTTTGGCCTGGCCGATGACATCTCGGCTGTCGAGGGCACGCCGCAGGTGCCGCTCCCGCTCCTGCAACTGCTCGACCGCGTCGGTGCGGGCCAGCGCCAGCGCGGCGTGCGTGGCCAGCAGCAGCGCCTGATTCCGGTCGTGGAGGTCGAAAGCGGACTCCGTGCGGGAGTAGAGGTTCAGCGTTCCGGACAAGGGCGCTCCCTCACCCGGGTCCACCGCGGTGGACACCACGGCGCGCACGCCCAATCCGCTGGCCGCCGAAGCCCACCTCGGCCACCGCGGTGCGGCGTCCAGTTCGTACACACACGCACCGGCCGCGTCGAAGCCCGGGCCCTCCCCCAGCTGGTACTGCAACTGGTCCAGAGCCGTCGCCACCGGGTCGGTGGCGACCGGAACGTGCGGCCTGCCATCGGCACCGCGCATCGTGACGCTGGCGAGGTCGGCCGCCGAAACGAACGCCGTCCCGGCGAACACGATCCGTTCCAGCACCTCGTCGGCCGTTCCGGCCGACAGCAGCGACGCGGTCAGGCGGCTGAATCGTTTACCCCACAACAGGTGCGCCGCCGCGTACGTCCCTTTTGTACCGCTCTCGGGGTCGAACCGGCTTCCCACGGTCTTCCGCTCTCTGTCCCGTGCCTGCGAGCACGCCACTCACGACGTTTTCGGGGTACCCGCTGGGCGCAGAGGCATGCATCACCGGAACAGGGACATCGCGGGCGGACCATTCGTCACCACCCGCCCCGGCTACTGGCCACGCGAGCTGGCCGGAGTGGTGGTCCAGTCCTTCCTTTCCTGCCAGTGAAACGCCTGCGAGCGGGCTGATCCAGGGGGCAACCAACACTCCCCTGCAGGCGTGGACCTCCTGTATGCATGCAACCGGGGAGGGCCAGCATGACCTTACGAAGATCACTGACGTCGCTCGTCGTCGCGCTCGCCAGCGCGCTCACTGTCACCGGTGGCGCGATGGCGGCAGCGGAAACCACTGGTCAACAGCGTTCCGAGGGGACGCTGTCCGCGACGTCCTGGGGTTACGTCGACTCAGCGGCACCGACCACCGCCCACTTCAAGCCATCCGGCAACTTGCCGATCGGCACCTGGGACAACACACCGCACCGCCAACGCTCGTACGTGAATTTCGATCTGAGCTCGTTGCGGGGTGCGCCCTTCACGACGGTGTTGCTGTCGGCCGGCGAGACGTACTACGTCGGCTGTGACAGCCGCGCCACCGAGGTATGGCGGACCTCCGCCTACACCAAGCAGTCGACCTGGGAAAACCGCCCGGCGGAGCGGACACGGGTAGCGTCCAGGGGTGGCGACGGCACCTGCATCGACAACGACGCCACGTTCGACGTCACCACCGCGGTGCGGGACGCGGTCGAACACGATCTCCGTCACCTCACGCTGGGCTTCCGCGTCGCCGAAGCCCACGAGGCGGACCCGGCGTTCTATCGGCTGATCGAGGCCCCGGCAACGCTGCGGGTGGTCAACAACGCGCCGCCCGCGGTGCCGACCGACCTCCGCACCAACGACGAACCCTGCGCCAAGGACGGCACCGGAGCGCTGGCGAGCCACCAGCTGAAGCTGAGTGCCCAGGTATCCGACCCGGACGGCGACTCCACGTCCGGGCAGTTCACGTGGTGGCCGGTGGCGGACCCGTCGCAACGGCACACGGGTGCCGGCCCGGGCAGCCCCGCCGCGGCGTACCCGGACACCTGGGACCTCGCCGACGGCACCTACGCGTGGGAGGTGCACGCACAGGACAGCTGGGGGGCGAAGTCGTCCACGGTGGGCCCGTGCCGGTTCACCGTCGACCGCACGGATCCGAACGCCCCTGCCGTCGTCTCCGCGACGTACCCGGCGGGCGCCGAGGGCGGCGGGGTCGGTGTGGCGGGCGAGTTCACCTTCTCCCCCAACGGTTCCACCGACGTCGTGCGGTACGACTACGACTTCGGCTTCGGCGGGAACACGCGTGAGATCGCCGCAGGCCCCGACGGCGCGGCCACCGTCAGCTTCACGCCGACGACCAACGGCTGGCACTCGGCGGTCGTGCGGGCGTGGGACCGGGCCGGCAACCTTTCGCTCACCACCTACTACTCGTTCCAAGTCAAGGAGACGCGGCCGGCGGTCACGTCCGACCGCTACCCGCCGCAGGGCGGCCCGGACGGCGGCATCGGCGTGCCGGGCGTGTTCCGGTTCGCGCCGGGGATGCCGAATGTCGTGGCGTATGACTACCGGCTGGACGACGGCGCGTCCGCCACGGTCGCGGCCGGCCACGACGGCGTCGCCGAGGTGACGATCACGCCGGCCACCGGTGGTGAGCACGTGCTGTTCGTGCGCAGCACCGACACCTCGGGCGTGACGTCGCCGGAACGGGAGTACCGATTCCTCGTTGATGCGTCACCGGTGGTGAGCGGGCCGGAGAACGTCGACCTGGGCACCTCGGCCACGTACACGGCAACCCCGAGAATGCCGGACGTCGTCGAGTACGACTACTGGTTCGCGAGTGCCGAGAGTACGAAGTGGACGGTCAAGGCGAACGCCGGCGGAACCGCCACGCTGCCGGTCGAGTTCACCTCGGCTGAGGTGAACCTGCTGCGGGTCCAGGCCCGCGACGCGTCCGGCGGGCTGTCCCCGGTGACGGAGAAACGGTTGTCGCTCAACACCTGGCGACCGGCGATCGGCTACGAAGGAGACATCGGGACGGAGGGCGGAGCCGCCACGTTCACGTTCACCACCCCGATGCCGAACGCCGTGGAGTTCGAGTACTGGCTGAAGGCAGACCCGGCGACCAGGTGGACCGTGCCGGTCAGCGGGAACACCGCGACGGTGAGCTACAGCCCACCCAGGGCCGGCGACTACGAGATGGTGGTGCGCGCGAGGAACACGGCGGGCGTGTGGTCGTCGACGGGCAACATCACGTGGACGGCGACGAACGATCCCACGGTGACCTCGAAGGAGTTCCAGGCGAACGGGCGGGTGTTCCCCGGTACCTTCGCGCTGGAAGCCCGCCAGCCGGGCGCGGTGGCGTTCGAGTACTCGTTCAACTGGGGCCCGTTCCAGCGTGTGGCCGCTGAGAACGGGCGCTACCTGCTGGCGTGGACTCCCCCTCTGCCGCCGGAAGGCTCGGCCTACCACAATCTGCGGGTGCGCACGGTGACGGCCGACGAGGTCTCCTCGCAGGAGAACAGCTACGGGTTCGGCATCTCGAGCGCGCCGTACGTGTCGTCCGAGGAGTACCCGGAAGGCGACTGGTCGGGCGGTGTCGGTGTGCCGGGCACGTTCACCTTCACGCCGGGTATGCCGGGCATCGTCTCGTACACGTACCACGTCCGGAACGACCGGGGTGCCGTGACAGAGGACTTCACCGTGCCGGCGGACAGTTCTGGTGCGGGGACGATGACGTGGACCCCACCGGACCGAGGCATCTACTCGGTCATCGTGCGGGGCAACACGGCCGACGGCACCAAATCGGCTGGAATCGGCTACTCGGTATACGTCAACTGATCGCGTAACCGGCGGCCCCGCTCCCGCCAAGGAGCGGGGCCGCATGCTGGTGTTCCTCGACGCGATGGTCCCCGAAGACGGTGAAACCACGGTCGACGTCCTTCCCGTCACCAAGCAGCTCATCGACCTCACCGTGGACGGCTGGCGGGTTCCGCCGATGCCGGAGCAGCCACCAACGCTCGGCTTGTCCGGCGGCCCGTCCCAGCAGGCGAACGGGTGCGCGAACTGCCGACCGGTCACGACCGCATGATCACCACGCTAGGTCGGGCGAACGACTCCACCACGCTCAGCGCCCACGACCACGTGTCGGCCACCCGGCAGATGCGGACGGGCTTGCCGCGTGCCTCATCGCGCGCATCGAGGTGTGGCGGGGTGCGTCGCGACTCAGCAGAGCAGGCCGTCCCGGCAGCCGGTGATCTGGCCGACGAACGGCAGGGTCAGGTTCGGCTCCGGTTTGCCCTCCGCCCGGCCGAAGTTGCGCCACTGGCCGTAGTCCATGGCGTACTTGATCGTGCCGGGGATGTTGAACGCGGCGCCGTCCGCGGCGTTCCAGGCGAACGAGGTGACGAAGGTGCTCACCCGGTAGATGCCACCGCGGACCGGGTCGATCGGGTGGATCCGCGAGTACTCCTCGTTGAGCTTGTCCACCGCCTGGCTCTGGTCCTGCCACGCCTTCTCGGCCGAGACGATGAGGTTGCTCACCGGGGAAACCCTGACCTTGAGCGTGTACTTCAGGACGTTCTCGACGACCGCGTCGAACTTGGTTTCGGTCAGCTTGCGCTGGGCCGCCTTGATCCAGGCCGCGATCCCGCTCTCGTCCTTGCAGTTGCCCCCGCCCCCGCCGCCGCCCTTGCCGGAGTCGGACTTCTGGCACTCCAGCCCGGTGAGGTCGCGGTTGTTCACCGGGTTGTTCGCGGCGTAGGCGTAGCGGTTGAGCCCGATGGTGGCCTCGCCGTCGATGATCGAGTCGGGCGAGATGAACCGGCCCAGCTCCGGGTCGTAGTAGCGGGCGTGCAGGTAGAGCAGGCCGGTCGAGTCCTGGCGCTGCCCGGCGAACCCGCGTGGCTCGTAGCCGAGGGACCCCGTGGTGGCGAGCACCTCGCCCTGCGGCCGGTACCGCTTGCGGTGCACCTCGGCGCCCGCGGCGTCGGTCAGCGCCTGCACCGAGCCCAGGTGGTCGGTGTGCACCCACAGCCGGGTGGTGCCGTCAGCGCGGGCGACCAGGGTGCCGGCGATCGAGATGTACTTGGTCGCCGGGCCGCCCGGGGTGGTCTCGAAGTCGTCACCGAGGTAGTGGCGGGTGATCGCGCCGTCGACCTGCTGGACGCGCTCGCCCTCGGCGTCGTAGGCGAAGGTCGAGGTCACGCCCGCCTTGGTGACCGAAGCGAGCCGGTTGTCGCCGTCCCAGGTCAGGGTCCGGCCCGCGCCGGAGGTCATCAGGCCCGCCGCGTCGTAGGTGTAGGCGTGTGGCCCCGCGGTGGCCACGGCGTGCGGCCGGGTGGCGTCCGCGGTGTACCCGCCGAGCCGCGAATTCGCCGTGGTGTTGCCGATCGCGTCGTAGGCCAGTGTCTGGTCGAGCGCGGGGTCCGCCGGATTGGCCGCGGAGACGAGCTGGTCGGCGTCGTCGTAGGCGTAGGCCCACGACTCCCCGGGCAGTGAGCTGCCGACGCCGGTGATCAGGCCCTTGGCGTTGCGGGTGTACCCGCTGTCCTGGACGGTGGCCGGGCCGGACACGGTGGAGACGCCGGTGAGCCAGCCGCGCCGGGGGTCGTGCGGCCGGGTGGTCACCGTGCCGTTGGCGTTCTCGATCCGGGTGAGCTTGCCGTCGGCGGTGTAGCGGGCGGCGGTGACGTATCCGGGGATCGACGTCAGCCGCCCGGCCCCGTCGTAGCGCAGCGGGTCCGCCGCGGTGCCCTGCGCGTCGCCGTCCGGATAGGACGTCCACAGTAGACGGTCACCGGCGTCGAACCCGTACTCGAAGGCGTAGGCGGTGCCGCCGGTGGTGCGCACGGTGCGGACCACGCGGCCGAGCGCGTCGTGGTCGGTGGTCCGGCTGCCCGCCGGGTCGGTGGTGGTGGTCAGCTTGCCGGTGTTGAAGAACCCGGCGCGCGGCTCGTCGTGCGCCCAGGTCACGGTGACCGCCTCGGCGGTGCCGGCGCGGGAGGTCTTGGCGGTCCGGCGGTCCAACGCGTCGTAGCCGTAGGTGGTGCGCTGGCCCTTGCCGTCGGTCTGCGCGGTCTGGCGGCCGGCGGCGTCGTACTCGTAGGTCCAGGTGCCCGAGTCGGGGTCGGCCATCCGGGTCCGGCGGCCGAGCGAATCGGTGGTGTAGGCGATGGTGTTGCCCAGTGCGTCGGTCGAGCGCTCCAGGTTGCCGCGGGCGTCGTAGGCGTAGACGGCCGTCCGGCCGCCGGGCTCCTCGCGGGCGATCCGCCTGCGCTGCGCGTCGAAGCGGTCGGTGTGGGCGCGGCCCAGTTCGTCCGTGCTGGTCACCGACCACAGCCCGTAGGTCCTGCTCTGGTACGCGCCGTCGGGGAAGGTGGTGCGGGCCGGGCGGTCGAGCGGGTCGTAGCCGTGGGTGGTCGGGTGCGTCGCGGGCTGGGGTTGCCCCGCGATCCAGTAGTACGGCGCGGTCGTCATCGCGATCTGCCCGCGGGCGGTGTAGCCGGTGTCGGTGTGCACGTCGCCGGTGGCCGCGTCCGGTCCTTTGCCGACGGTGCGCCAGAGCCGCTGGTGACCGTCCAGGTACCGCCTGGTCCACAGTGGATCGGCCGTGCCGTCCGCGGCGGGCCGCTCGATCAGCTCGTGCTGCGTGGCGGCGTTGCCGAGCTCGGCCCAGGTGTGCCGTTCGAACCGGCCGCCCGGCTCGGTCTTCTCCACCAGCCGGCACAGGTTGTCGTAGGCCAGCGTGGTGACCTGCCCGTTGAGGTCGGTGCCGCGGACCGGGACCCCGCACACCGGGTCCCAGTCCTTGGTGGTGCGCTGGCCCAGCGCGTTGGTCTCGGCGATGGCGAACCGGTGGTGGACCGGGTCGAAGGCGGTGCTCTTGCGCGCGCCCACGCCGTTGATCTCCGCGGTGACGTTGCCCCAGGCGTCGCGTTCCTTGCCGGTCGTGACGAAGGCGCCGGTGTCGGAGAGCCAGCGGGCGGTGGCGGTGTCCAGCCCGGCGGCCGGGGCCTGGTCCCAGGCCGCCGCGCCGTCGTAGTGGGTGCGGGTCTCGGCGAGCCGGGTGCCGGTGGCATCGGCTCCCTGGAAGACCGCCACCGAAGCGGGCTTGCCGACGACGTAGGCGGCGGTGTTGGGCACGAACGTGGTCACGGTCGTGCGCTCGTCACCGGGGGCGTCGGCGTCGCCGTGCTCGACCTCCCGCGTGACCTCTCCGTAGGCGTTGTACTGCCGGGTCGTGTGCTTGCGCCTGCAGTCCGCGCCCGGGCAGGCCGGTCCGGAGTGGACCTGCTCCCAGGTGGCCGTGCGCACCGCCGTCCTCGGCACCGTTTCGGTGGTGGCGTACTCGTGCACCGTGGAGGTGAGCAGGGCGCCGTCCCCGCCGCGGCGTTCGACGCGCTCGGGTTCGAACAGCGCGGCGAGGTCCTGGCGGTAGTGCGTTTCGGTGGTGGGACAGGAGGTTTCACCCGCGATGCAGGGTTGGGTCTCCTTCTGCGAGCGGAAGCCCAGCGACCGCCGCTCGAGCAGGTCGTACCGGCCGCCGGCGTAGCTGTAGCCGGTGGTCGCGGTGCCGCCGCGGCCGTCGTCGGTGGTCACCGCGGTGGCGGTCTGCGTGATCGGCGGGTTGCCGGTGTTCGGCCACGCGGTGGACGGGGTGTAGCCGACCGCGGTGGTGCCGCCCCACTCGTTCGTCCGCGAGGTCAGCACGTCGGGCACCGCGCCGCCCGTGCTCCAGACCCGCCTGCCGCGGTTGAGGCTGAACGGGATCGCGTGGACCTCCACCACTTCGGCGATGCCGTCGCCGTTCACGTCGGCGTCGACGAACTCGGTGCCGCAGTGGCCCTTGTCGGAGCAGGTGAAGCCGCCCATCGCGGTGTCGGTGGCACCGGCGGTGAACCCGGTGCCGGTGGACAGCCAGATCCGGCGCCGCGACGAGAGCCCGTACGGCGACACCTCGACCAGGTCCACCCGGTCGTCCCCGTTGACGTCGACGGGCAGGTGCTTGGCGGAGTTGGCCGAGGGCATGGCCGTGTCGGTCGAGGCGAGGGTGTAGCCGTAGCCGGTGGACAGCCACACCCGGCGGGTGTAGGTGGTGAAGAACGGGTGCAGCTCGACCATGTCGGCCTTGCTGTCGCCGTTGACGTCCATCACGGTGTACCGGCTGCCCGCGCCGTCGGCCTTCGGGGCCGTCCAGTTGATGCCCGTGTCCACCGCCCCGGCGGTGAAGCCGGTGCCATGGGACAGCCAGATGCGGCGCCCGCCCGTGGAACCCCACACCGGGTAGATCTCGACGAGGTCGGTCCGGCCGTCGCCGTTGAGGTCGGCGGGCTGGAACTGGCGGTCCGCGCTGAACGGGATGCCCGTCTCGTGCGAGGCCAACGTGAACTGGGTGCCGTCCGAGAGCCAGGTGGCGCGGCAGTAGTGCACCGGGAAGAAGCCGCAGGAGTACAACTCCAGCACGTCCGTCTTCCCGTCACCGTTGACGTCCATCGGGAGGAAGCGCGAGTTGTCGCTCTGGGGACCGTGGCTCGTCCCGTTCGAGGCCAGGGTGAAGCCCGTGCCGTTCGAGATCCACAGGCGACGGCCCCAGGCGAAGCCGTCGGGGTAGATCTCGATCAGGTCGGTTTTGCCGTCCGCGTTGGCGTCACCGGGCAGGAACTTTGAATTCGTGCTGGAGGGCGTGGCGTTCTCGGTGGCGGCCAAGGTGAACCCGGTGCCGTCGGAGACCCAGCTGCGGCGCTGGTGGCCGAAGCCGTACGGGTAGACCTCGAGCATGTCGCCCTTGCCGTCACCGTTGATGTCCATCGGCAGGTACTTGCTCTCGGTGTTCGAGACCAGCGCGGTGTCGTGGTGACCAGCCGCGGGCACCGGGTCGCCCGGCCGGTAGGCCGCGGTCACCGGGGGCAACGCGGTGCCGCCGGTGACGGTGCCCGAGGCGTCCAGCACCGCGTCGCGGCCGAACTGCCGCACGCCGGTCAGCAGCGAGCGCGCGGTGGCGCCGCTGGTGGTGTAGGCGAGCTGGTAGGCGCGCAGGCGCTGCCCGCCGACGCTCACCTCGATGGTCTTGACCCGGTTCGGCGCGGCGAACAGGCCGCCGTTGCCGGTCGCGGTCTGCTCCACGTCCGGGCGGGCCTCGTGGTGGAACTCGACCGCGGTGCCGTTGTAGGTGACCGCATCGAGCTGACCGGCGGCCCAGTGGTAGGTCACCGTGTTGCCCGAGGTGTCGACGACCTCGTTCAGGCCCCAGCGGAACACCGGGGGCGACGCGGTGCCGGCGGAGACGATCGGCGCGAACACGCGGCGGGTGCCGTCCTTGCTGGTCACCGTCCACCGGCTCGCGTCCCCCTCCCCCGCGAGCGCGATCCGCAGATACCGCTCGGTCTTCGTGGTGTGCGTGCCCCCGGTGGTGCAGCTCGGGGCGGCGCTGCCCGCCGCGCACGGCACCAGTTCGACCCCGTCGACGAGGAAGAT
Organism: Amycolatopsis magusensis; assembly: GCF_017875555.1. Taxonomy (GTDB): domain Bacteria; phylum Actinomycetota; class Actinomycetes; order Mycobacteriales; family Pseudonocardiaceae; genus Amycolatopsis; species Amycolatopsis magusensis. The sequence continues at coordinate 7,868,881 of NZ_JAGGMS010000001.1, forward strand.
GTCCGTCGCGTCGTAGCGAGGCGCGCCCTTGTGCGCGCCCGCGCGCTCGATCCGGTTCACCCCGAGGAGATCCCAGCCGACGCCGAACGGGCCGTTGCCGCTCGAAGAATCGTAGGAAAGTGACAACTTCGGCGTGATTTCCCGGAATTCGGGAACGGTGATCTCGATTTCGTCACCGAAGGCACCCCGGCCATCCACCACCCACGACTTCTTCGGCGGTTCGGGCACCTCCGGGCTGGTCGGTTTCGGCGTCTCGGCCAGCGGGGCCTGCTGATTCGGCCGGTCCGCGCCGCCCGCCGGTGGTGTCGCCCGCACCGCCGTGGCGCTGCTGAGAAGAATGAGCACTGCCAAGCCCAGGCCGCGCAGAGCGCGACCGCGGTTCACCGCCGTCATCAACCAGTCACCCCAGTACGGAAAAACACCGACAGCCGTGAAAGCCGGCCCCCATCGCCGGTGATCGTAAGCAGAGCGGTATTCGAATCGGAAGCTCCGGGGAACGACTGACCGCGGGGTTTCGAAACCGGTATCCGCCTGTCACCGTACCTATGCGCCAGTTGCGCCACATGGCGTAATCCCGGCGTCCGTCAGCACGAGTACGGGGGCGAGTCGTCCTTCAGCCGCTCCGGGTTCGCGGCTGGCGGAGTTGGTCGCGAAGAGCCTCGGCTCGGGGATCGCCCAGGTCTTCGTAGATGTCGAGGGCCGCCTGCCAGTTCTGCCGGCTGGCATCGGGCTGCCCGGTGTGGTGGTAGACGATGCCGCGGGTGCTGAGTGCAAGAGCCTCGCTGTGCCGGTCGCGGAGTTGGCGAGCCAGGTCCAGGCCTTCGGAAAGGCGGTCGAGGGCCTTCTCGTACTCGCCGAGGCCCAGGTGTGACTCGCCAAGGTGGATCAGGGTGACGGCTTCGCCGTGCCGGTGGCCGATGGCGCGGCAGAGCTCCAGTACCCGGCGGAACTGGCAGAGCGCGTCGTAGTGGGCGCCCATGCCGAGGTAGGCCTCGCCGAGGTTGCCCATGGCGATTCCTTCGCTGTACTGGTTTCCGGTTTCCCGGATGACTTCCACCGCCTGGCGGGCATAGCCGGCGGCATCGGGGTACCGGCACAGACCGAGGTGGGTGTCGGCGAGATTCGCCAGGACCATCCCCTCGCCCCACCGGTCGCCGGCGGCACGGAAGAATTCGCGGGCAGCCTGGAAGTGGTCCAGGCTCTCGGCGAACCGGCGCATGCCCACGTAGGCGGTCGCGAGCCCGTTGAGCATCCGGGCCTGTCCCTTCGGGTCGCGCAGTTCGCGGGCGGCCGCGAGGCCGGTCTCGTGCACCGCGACCCAGTCGGTCCAGTACTTGCGCAGGTAGAAGAAACTCCACAGGTTGTTGGCGAGCTGCCACGCCGCGGCACCCAGCCCGGTCTCCGCCGCGACGCGGGCGACCGCCACCAGGTTGGCCCGCTCGGTCTCGCACCACTCGAGCGCCGCGTCGAAGTCACCGAAAACGGCGGGATACTCGGGGATGGGCGATGCGTCCACCACTCCCCGTTGGCGGCCGGGGTGCAGTTGCCGGTCTGCGGCCGCGGTGGCGTGGAGGTACCAGCCGACAAGGCGGTGCAGCGCCTCGCGCCGCTCCTCGACGGTGTCCGTGACCTCCGCGCACTCGCGGGCGTAGGCCCGGAGCAGGTCGTGCAACTGGACCCGATCCACCTCGGCGGCTTCGATCAGATGCGCCTCGACCAGACCGTCGAGGAGTTGCCGTGCGACGGCGGGCGCGAGCCCGGCCGTGGCAGCAGCGGCGTCGGTGCCGATGTCGGGGCCGGGGTGCAGGCCCAGCAGCCGGAGCAGCCGCGCCTGAGCTTCCGGAAGATGCCGGTAGGACCAGGAAAGCACCGGGCGGATCGCGGTGAACTGGTCGGCGCTGAGGCTGAACACTTCGAGTCGCCGGTCGGCGTCGGCCAGTTCGGCGGCCAGCTCGCCGAGAGCGAGGTGGGGACGGGTGACCGCGCGCTGGGCGGCGATCTGGATCGCGAGCGGCAGCCGATCGCACAACCGGGCCAGGTGCGCCACCGCCGCCGGCTCCGCGTCCGCCCGATCCGGGCCGACAATGGTGCGCAGCAAGGCCACGGCATCCGCCTCCGGCAGCCGGTCGATGGAGATCCGGTGCATCCCGACGCTCACCGCGAGACCGGTGAGTTTGTCGCGGCTGGTGACCACGACCATGCAGGACGACGAACCGGGCAGCAACGGCCGTATCTGTGCCACGCTGTTGGCGTTGTCCAGCACGATGAGCAGGCCCCGGCCGGTCACCACGGAACGGAACAACGCCGCGCGGTCATCGAGGGACGGCGGGATGTTCGCGGCCGGCACGTCCAGCGCGCGAAGGAAACCGTCCAGCACTTCACCGGGCGTTGCCGGCGGACCGGGATCGTAGCCGCGCAGGTTGACGTACAACTGCCCGTCGGGGAATTTGGCGCGCACGTGGTGTGCCCACATCACGGCCAACGTGGTCTTGCCCACCCCGGCGGTGCCGCTGATCGCCGAAATGACCACCGCCCGGCCGGCCGGTGCCGTTGTCGAACCGGGTCCGTCCATTGAGTCGAATACCGCGTCCAGTGCGGTCAGTTCCGCTACCCGCCCAGTGAAAGCACGGACGGGTGATGGCAGCTGCCCCGGAACGATCCGTGCCGGCTTCCCGGGTGCGTGCGTACCGCGCTCGGGGTCGCTGGATTTCGTGCGACTCCGGACTCGGCGCGGGACGCACGCCTCCAGGCACGCACGCTCGCCGTCACTCAGTCCGAGCGCGTTCGCCAGGGCAAGAACCGTGTGGGGGTAAGGATATCGGCGTTCCTCGCGTTCCAGCGCGCTGATCGCTTTGGCGCTCACACCGGCTCGCTGGGCCAGTTGCTCCTGGGTCAGGAACGCGCGCTCCCGCAGCCTCCGCAGCAGGGCGCCGAACGATTCCCCCAGAACTCCCACACTTCATGGTAACCCCACACTTTACCGAAGTGTGGGACTCACTGTGGGTGGCCAGCACCCGCCTTCCAGCGAGAACCTCGTTTCCTCGATGTCCGGGCACAGGCCATCCTGTTACCGGAACCGGAACAAAAACGGGGAGACCATGAAAAACCTCAGAAGTCGTCTTGCCTTCGTCGCATTCACCGCAGGCCTCGCACTGATCGGCACCTCCGGCGTCGCACTGGCCGCGACCGCCGGGCCGACCGCCGCGCAGGAGCAGGTCGCCGAAGCCGCCGTGGCCTACATGGGCAGCACCAGGGACCTGGCCGTCTGCCATTCAGCCGGCCTGTGGCACATAACCCATGGCAGCGGCACCTACTACTACTGCCAGGAATACTACGACCCGGCCACCGGCCGCTGGTACGCCCTTTACGTCGGCTCGTAACCCTTTGTTCCCGACCGGGGACAAGACGTGCACGAAAACGGGAGGAAGAATGCACGTTTTCCGGAAGTACCTCATCACCGCCGCACTGACCGGCGGCATCGCGTTCGCGAGCGCGCTGGGCGCCACCGGCGCCTCGGCCGCTGCCGAACCCGCGACCACCGTGGCAACGACGGTGCAGGCGGCGCCGCAGCCGGGCTATATCGCGGTCGGTCGCCAGAACATCGTGTTCAGCGAGTACGGCGGTCCCTCGTCGATCGGTTCGACCGCCGAGGAGCTGATCTACGCGCAGTGCCAGCACGACGGGATCTGGGGCTGGCAGACCTACGCCTGGGTGCCCTCGCTGAACAGCTGGGGGTGGCTCCGCAACGGTGACATCACCGGGTTCACCGGGCCGATCTGGTGGCTGGACGTCTGCTGACCGACGGCCTCGGCGCTACGACTCCGCCGGGAAGTCTGGCAACCGGTGGCCCGCTGCCGCACCACCACTGCGCGAACGTGCGGTGACCCCTGCGACGCACCCGGTGCCTCGTTCCGGAGGCACCGGGTGCGTCCCCAGCGCGGAGTTCCGGCTCAGCCCATCACCGTGCCCGAGTTCGCGGTGTTCCGGTCGCGCTTGCGGGAGAACGCGCCCAGGTCGATCTCCAGGCCGGTGCGCGGGGCCCGGAACCGCACGGGCGACGCGTCGTGGTCGACGCCGTTCTCCACCTGGTTGATCAGCTCCGTCATCAGCTGCCCCACGACCGGCGCGTTCTTGAACTGGTTGCCGCTCGTTCCGATCGCGAGGTAGAAGCCGACGAGTTCGGTGCGGTCGTAGATCGGCGTCCAGTCGTCGGCGACGTCGTAAACGCCCACCACGCCGCGCGCCCGGTTGGGCACCGCCAGGTCGGGCAACCGCCGCGCGGCCCGCGTCACCTGGGCCTCGAAGACCGCGGCCGTCGGGTGGATGTCGACGGCGTCCGGGTCGTCGGTCCACTGCATCGGATCACACTCCGGTTCGGTTCCGCCGACGAGCAGGTCCCCTCCTACCTCCCCGCGGAAATAGGTGCCCAGATCCAGGTCCGCCACCACAGGCCCGTCATAGCCGTCCTGGACGGGTACGTGCGCTACTTCCTGCCGCATCGGGCGCACACCGACCGTGAAGTCGGCACCCACGCCGGCCAAGCGATTCACCGCGCCCGACCACGGACCGGCCGCGTTGACCACGACGGCACAGGGAATCCGGGTGCCGTCCGCCAGCCGCACCGACGTCACACGCCCGCCGGATTCCTCCACCGCTGTCACCGTGCTGCGAAAGCGGAACTGCGCCCCGCACGCCGCAGCCGCGGAGGCGAGGTTGACCGCGGCGAGGCTCGGATCCGAGATATAACCGGCATCCGGGGTGTACACGCCGCCGAGCGAGTGTTTCGCGTCCTCCCAGAATTCCTCGTCGTCGAGCCGCTTCGGCGGCCAATAGCGGCCGGCGTCGATACCTGGAACACGCTCGGCCAATGTCGCGCTGTCCCATTCCTCGTAGGGCACGCCGATCTCATCGAACAACGGCAGCCACGACGTACGCGGAGCCGCATCCACATCCAGCGTGACCAGCCCACTCTTGCGGAACATCGCGAGGTCGCCGACATCGTGCCCGAGGTGGCCTGCCCAGTCGAGCCAGCCGAAATGCGCCTCCCAGGCCGTCGCCACCCCGGCGGTGGTGGAGAAGTTGAACCGCACGATCGCACTCGATGCCGAGGTCGACCCCTGTCCGGCCCCCGGGGCCCGATCGAGCACGGTCACCCCGTGCCCCGCCCGCGCGAGCTCGAGGGCGATCGACGAACCGATCACCCCTGCCCCGATCACGACCACATCGGTACTCACACGTGACCCCTCTCGCCTCAGTCTTTTCCAATGGATAAACCGTGGGAGTGATCCTGTCAAGCACCGCGACCGGCGTCGACCGCGGCCGTCACGGGCAGGCACTCGGCGAGCAGGTCGACGACGTCGCGCCAGGCTCGCCGCGCGTGCTGTGGGTGGTGGCCGACGCCGGGGACCGTGGGGTGGTCGACCGGCGGGTGGTGAAAGGCGTGCAGGGCGCCGCCGTAGACCACGAGGCGCCAGTCGACGCCCGCAGCCTGCATCTCAGCGGTGAACGCGTTCCGTTGCGCGGGCGCCATGATCGGGTCTTCCGAGCCGACCCCGGCCCACACCGGGCAGCGGATGCGCGCCGCCTCACCCGGCCGGCCCGTGGTAGTCGCGTTGACTGTCCCGATCGCCCGCAGGTTGACGCCATCGCGCCCGAGTTCCAGCGCGATGGCGCCCCCGGTGCCGTAGCCGACAGCGGCTATCCGGTCGGGGTCGGTCCGCGATTCGGTGCACACCACGTCGAGCGCCGCGTGGCCGATGCCTCGCATCCGGTCGGGGTCGGCGAGCAGCGGCAGGCAACGGGCCAGCATCTCCTCGGGGTCGCCCAAATAGCGTCCACCGTGAAGGTCGAAGGCCAGCGCCACATATCCCAGCTCGGCGAGAGCATCGGCCCTGCGGCGCTCGACGTCGCCGAGCCCCATGCCCTCCGGTCCGAGCAGCACCGCGGGCCGGCGGCCGACACCGGCCGGGAGCGCGAGGTGCCCGGTCATCGTCAAACCGTCGGCCGGGTACTCGACCGTACGCGTCGTGATCGTGGTCATGAGTCCGGACAGTAGTGATCGTCGAGCGGGTCCGGCCGGTGGTTCTCGCCGGACGAGTCGGTGGCCTGGCCGAAGCTGAGGATGCCGCCGCCGTCGTCCTGGCCCGCGGCGGCCGCGTGACCGTTGCCGACGGTGACCGTGATGAGCGTGGTGATGACCGGAAGACCGGCCGTGCACGCCGTCGTCGCCGTGGGCGGCGGTCGGTGAAGCCCATCGTTCCATCGCAGGTCGCGGGACCGGGCCGGCCGGGTCTCCAGCGGCACGGGTTCGCACCTCCGAGTGGTCCTTCATCAGCCGTCCCCGGCTGACCTGCACCTTCGCCAGGTGAGACAGCCACACTCCGGCCACGGAGGAAATCTATGGCGACCGGAGTAGACATTCGTCGCTGGGTGTGTGTAGAGTTCTGCTCGTACGGAATGAGACAACGTCAAGTGGCGCGGGAGAGGACGTAACTACCCGCGATATGAGACAGGACGGTCACGCGGCGCGAGACCCAAGGCAACGAGCGGGTTTCGACGGTGACCGGGGCAGCACCCGGGACCACGTGGCGAAGACGGAAGCAATGGTCCCGGTGGAGTAGTGCAAGACGCGGGCGGAGCAACCGCGCCCGTGGAAGTGCAGTGATGGCAATACCGCAGTTCGCAGTATGCGGTGAAGACGGCCGGGTGCGCCGGAGCCGAGCAGGATTCGCGGCTCCGGCGCACCGGGCCAGCGGCACCACGCGTGCTGGGGCCGATCTCGGTAAGGGGTTCCGGCCGGTGGTGATCGCAGCAGTGCACGGTAGGAGAAATCGCAGGAAAGAAGGGAAAGGGCGCATCATTGGATCGCCCGCCGCGGCTGCACTTCCGGGCCGCGCGGGTACCGCAGTCCCATCGGATTGGCAGGTGGTTCTCGGTTACGAATCAGCGATCCCCGCACAACCAGCCTCACGGCTGGGCTCCGCGGGTGTAATTCTCCGGCCGTCTGGCCGGTGGACAATGGTGAACTCTCGACCCCTGGAACCCCGGGTGCCGTAACGGCGCCCGGGGTTCTTCGTGATGTGGAGGTGGAATGATCCCAGCTCAATCCGGCCCGGTCGGGGTCGGCAGGTTCGATGACGAGCACTACCCGGCGTACACCATGGGCCGGGCCGCGGACCTGCTCGGTACCAGCCAGAATTTCCTGCGCAGCCTGGATGGCGCCGGCCTGATCGAGCCCCAGCGCTCCGCCGGCGGGCATCGCCGCTATTCCCGGCACCAGTTGCGCATCGCCGCGCGGGTGCGGGAACTGGTCGACCAGGGCACCGCCGTCGACGCGGCGTGCCGCATCGTTTCCCTCGAAAACCAGTTGCACGAAGCACAGCACCGCGACGTCGCCCGGCAACTGCAACGCTGAGAACGTGGGGTGTACCGCCGGTCCCGGTGGTACACCCGCAACGGGCATACCGCGCCGACACATCTCGTCGGGGGTGCCGACCGCGAGGAACCAGGTTCCCCAGAGGCTGCCGCCGACGCCCCGCAGCGTCCGGCCGCCGGTGGCCTGCTTGTCGAACTCGAACATGCCGAGGCCGTACCGCGCGTACGGCATCCAGTAGCTGCCCTCGGTGGAGACCGTGGTCCACAGCTGCCGGTGCTGGGCGGGTGGCAGCAGGCTTCCGGTGACCATCGAGCCGACGAAGTGGATCATGTCGCCGGTGCCACCGACCGGCTCCTGACGCGCCTGAGTTGACGAGTTGCCATCGCGTGGACGACGGCCAGACCGAGGCCCTCGCTAGAGGCCGTCGGTGCGGGTGTGGTCGATGCTGGGGACACTCCCGCCGCGCCGGGCGCGCAGGCCACCGGCCAGGCAGAGCACCACCCCGGCCGTGAGCCAGGTGATCAGGACGACGACCGGGTGGGTGGCGCCGTGGCCGTCGAAGAACGCGGTGGACCGCAGCAGTTGGCCACCCGCCCCGGGTGGAAGCAGCCTGCCGAGTTCGCCGGACCAGCCGGGCAGCATCTCGGGTGCGGTCGCGGTGCCGGAGAGGGGGTTGCCGATGAGCATCATGGTGACGGCGCCGAGGCCGAAACCGACGTACCCGAGCAGTGAAGCCAGTCCGAGGATGCTCACGGAGGTGGCGGCGATGGTCAGCGCGATGGCGCCGCTGTTGGCCGGGTAGGAGCCGCCCAGCGAGCCGAACCAGAACTGCAGGATCGCTGCCACGGCCAGGCCGCTGGTGCTCGCGAAGGCGAGCGCTCCGATGACCTGGCGCGCGGTGCCGCGGACGAGTCTGGTCAGCAGCAGCCCGGCGAGCAGGCCGCCCATGACCAGAGGCAGGGCTCCGGCGGCCAGACCGGCGCCGCGTGGGTCGTCGGCAGGCAGGGCGACCAGGTCGCGGACGGCGACCGTCGGGCTGGTGCCCGTCGCCTGGCCGAGCCCGGCCGCGATGCCCTGCAGGGTCTGGGCGACCGCCGCGCCGGCGGCGGAGGCGGTGATGATCCGGGGGCTGCCGGAGCTGACGTCGATCGCCCCGTACACCTGCCGGTCACGGATCAGCTGTTCGGCGGCGGCGGTGTCGGCGACCTCGGTGATCTCGAAGCCGCCCGGCAGGCGTTGGTCCAGCGCGGCGCCGATCTGCCCGACCGCGGTGGCCGGCCCGGCGACGGCGATCGGCACATCGTGTACCGACGAGCGCACCGACGGCCAGGCGAAGGCGATGAGCAGCACGCTGATGGCCGCCGTGAGCAGGACGACCGCCCTGGCCACCGCCGTCCAGTGCGACGGTGATGGGTCGGCGGCCAGCGGAGCTCGGGTGCGCATGTCTACTCCTCGAACAGCACGTCTGTGGTCACGCGGCGACCGGTGTCATCGCAGGGTGAGCGGGGTTTCGGCGTCGACCCGGGTCAGCTTCTCCGGGTTGCGGACGTAGTAGAGACCGGTGATGCGGGCGTCCTCGACGCGGACCGCGATGACACCGTCGAGCTCGCCGTCCACGCGGAGAACGAGAGCCGGGCCGCCGTTGACCACGGCCTGGCCGACGGTGAGCGTGGCCTCGGTCTTGGTGAGGCCGCCGACGATGAAGCGGGCCACCTTGTCCGCGCCGGTGATCGGCCGCGGGGAGGCCTGCCTGATACCGCCGCCGTCGCTGATGGCGACGACCTCGGGGGCGAGCACGTCGAGAAGACCCTGCAGGTCCCGGGTTTCCAGCGCCCGCTGGAACGCCTCCAGCGCCGCCCGGGTCTGGCTCTGGGTGACCGCGTACCGCGGCTGGCGGGCTTCGACGTGCCGGCGGGCGCGATGGGCGATCTGGTGGACGGCCGCGGGGGTTTTGTCGACGGCGGCCGCGATCTCGTCGTAGCCGATGCCGAAGGCCTCGCGCAGCACGAACACGGCACGCTCGGTCGGCGTCAGCGTCTCCAGGACGAGCATCAGCGCCATGGACACGCTCTCGGCCAGCTCCACGTCCTCCGCCACGTCCGGCGCGGTCAGCAGCGGCTCCGGCAGCCACGAACCGACGTAGGTCTCCTTGCGGCGCGTCATCGTGCGCAGCCGGTTGAGCGCTTGCCGGGTGGTGCTCCGGACCAGGTAGGCGCGCTGGTCGCGCACCTGCCCCAGGTCGACCTTGACCCACCGCAGCCAGGTCTCCTGGAGGACGTCCTCGGCGTCGGCCGCCGAGCCGAGCATCTCGTAGGCGACGGTGAACAGCAGGTTGCGGTGGGCGACGAACACCTCGGTCGACCGGGCCGTGAGGTGGTCGCCCACAGCCGGCTGCTCTCCGTCACGCGTTGGGTCCACGACTTCCTCTTCCACTGAAATTCCACTGAAAGCGTTCGCTCACGAACGACTGGACCGGGCCATCGGCGCGTGCTGCCGGTTCAGCGGGGAGTCAGCGTCTCGCCGCGCTGGGTCTTCAGCCGCTGCGAACGCTTGGCGTCCTTGAACTTCCAGGAGTACCGACCGGGCGTGCGCGCTTCGTGGGCCAGATGTTCGAGCAGGCCCGTGTAGCTGCTCTCCTTGACCTTCCCGCCGAGGCGGCCACCGAGGAAGAACCTGTTCGCGGTGTCGTCCTTGGCGGCCAGCTGCACGGTGGCGACCCGCTGCCCCAGGCTGACGCACAGGCCGAAGAACCCCACCTCGACGGACGCGGGCCGGTCACCGGCGATCCGGGCCAGCACCGTGTCAGCGGCGTGCGCGCCCAGCGGGTTCGCGGCCTGGCAACTCATCCGCAGCGGCAGGCCCGACGGCGCCGCCGAATCCCCGGCCGCGACGATGCGCTCGTCGTCCACGCTGGTCAACGTCTCGTCGGTGAGCAGGCGACCGGCGGCGTCGGTGCTCAACCCGCTGCGCGCGGCCAGATCCGGCACCCCGAACCCGGCGGTCCAGATGGTCACCGCGCTCGGCAACTCGCGGCCGCCAGCGAGCCGTACGGCGTCACGCGCCACAGCCGTCACCTTCGCGTCGGGGCCGTCGAGCACCCTCACCCCGAGCCCGGCCAGCCGCTTGGCGACCGAGCGCCGGACCCGAGGGTGCAGGTACGGGCCGAGCACCCCGCCACACACCAGCGTCACGGTGCGACCCGCCTCCGCCAGCTCGGCGGCGACCTCGATGCCGAGCATCCCGGCACCGACCACCGTCACCGCGGCCGTCGCGGGCGCGGCGTCCAGGACCGGCCGCAGCCGCTGCACCTCCTCGAGAGTGGCGATCGGGTAGGCGAACTCCGCCTCGCCGGGCACTCCCGGCCCCGCGCTGCCACTGCCGACCGCGTAGATCAGGTGGTCATAACCGGCCGAGTCCCCCGACGCCAGCACCACGGCGCGCTCGGCCACCTCGATCCGGGTCGCGGTGTCGACGACCAGCTCGACGCCGCCGGCCAGGACAGCTCGGTAGTCGACGACCGCGTCGCCGGACCCGGCCGCCAGTTGGTGCAGGCGGATCCGATGGACGAAGGTGGGGCGCGGATTGATCAGGGCCACGGTCACGTCGTGACGCTGGGTGAGGCGGTTGGCCGCCATCACCCCGGCGTACCCACCGCCGATCACGACCACCTCGGTGTTCCTGCCCATGGTGTCTCCTCGCTTTTCGGACGGTCGACCACAAGACACCGCGTGAGCGAATGTTCTGACAGCGTGTGGGGCAGGTCACTCCGCAGCACGGACCGGCGGCTCTCAGCGCGGGTGCCGCCGCCAGGCTTCGGCGAGGCGGGTGAGGCGGGTGGGGATGGCAATGCCGTGCACGGTGGCGATCTTCCCGCCCGCGATGCCGAACGCCACCATGCCGACGACCTGGTCGCCGAGCACGAAGAGGACGGCGGGGCCGCCGTTGACGACCGCGTGGTGGAGGGCGGGCGTGCCACCGCCGAATCGTCGTTTCGCGGCGGTGGTCGTGAAGCCGGCCCGCGTGACGGCGGCGATGCGCTGCGGCGTGTCGTACCGCAGCAGCGTCCCGGTCAGGCCGGCACCGTCGGAGATCGCGGTCGCGTCGCCGGTGAGCAGCGCCACCAGCCGTTCGGTACGGCCCGAGGAGGCGGCGGCGAGAAATTCCTCGACGATCCCGCGGGCGGCTGCCGGGTCGGCTTCGCCGCCGCGGCGGGTGGTGGTGATGCGGCGCCGGGCGCGGTGGACGTGCTGCTGGCTCGCGGACTCGGTGATGTCGAGGATTTCGGCGATTTCGGCGTGGCTGTGGGAGAACGCTTCACGCAGGAGGTAGACGGCCCGCTCCGGGGGTGAGAGGCGCTCCATGAGCAGCAGCACGGCCAGGGAGACCGATTCGCGCTGCTCGGCGGTGTCGGCCGGGCCGAGCATCGGGTCGCCGTCGAGGAGCGGTTCGGGCAGCCAGACACCGGCACTGCGTTCACGGCGGGCTGGTGCCGAGCGGAGCCGGTCGAGGCACAGGTTGGTGACGACCTTGGTCAGCCACGCTTCCGGCACCTCGATCCGCTGCCGGTCGGCGCCCTGCCAGCGCAGGAACGCGTCCTGCACGGCGTCTTCGGCTTCGGCGGCGGAGCCCAGCAGCCGATACGCCAGCGAGGCCAGCCGGTCTCGGCTGGCCTCGAAGCGGTCGGTGGCGGCGGCGTCCACGCGGGCCAACCTAGGCCGCTAGGTGTACTCGGCCATCAGGTTGGTGGCAGTCGGCTGGTGGGTGGGTGGCCGCCGAGTGCGCTGTGGCGTCGTTGAGTGTTGTAGTGCTCGAGCCAGGGTGCAAGGGCGGTGGTGCGTTCGGTGTTGCTGGTGAAGATCTGGCGGTAGGCCCATTCGGTTTGCAGGGTGCGGTTGAAGCGTTCGACTTTGCCGTTTTGCCAGGGGCAGTGCGGTCGGATGAATTTCTGGGTGATGCCGTGGCGGGTGCAGATTTCGCGCAGTGACCAGCGGTAGGCCCAGGCGTTGTCGGTCATCAGCCGTTCGATGCGGGTGATGCCGTGGCCGGTGAAGTAGCCGATCGCCCGGGCGAGGAAGGCGGCGCAGGTGGGGCCTTTCTCGTCGGGCAGGGCCTCGGAGTAGGCCAGCCGGGAGTGGTCGTCGACCAGGGAGTGGACGTAGTCGAATCCGATGGTGGTGTGGCGGTCCCGGGTAGTGGCGTGACGGCCGTGGGCGCGCCAGCCGCCGCCGTCGGGGATGCGGCCGATCTTCTTGACGTCCATGTGCACCAGCTCACCGGGCCGGGCGCGTTCGTAGCGGATCGCGGTGGTTTTGCTGGCCCGGATCACGTGGCCGGTGAGCGGGTCCAGCGCCGACAAGGGCGGCACCTGGTGGCGGGCCAGCACCCGCGACACCGTGCGGGCCGGCACCCCCAGGTGTGTCCCGATCCAGTCCGGTCCGCGGCGCTCCCGCCGGCGTGCCTCGACGATCCGGCGCTCGAGGTCGGCACTGGTGCGCCGGGGTGAGGAATGCGGCCGCGAGGACCGGTCGCGCAGCCCGGAGTCTCCCTCGGCGGCGTGCCGGTCCAGCCACGTCTTCACACATTTACGGGAGATCCCCATCGCCGCGGCAATATGCGCTTGCGGCCACCCCGCCTGATACCGCGCGACGATGAGCTGCCTGCCCCGAAACGTGGTCCGGGCATTACGGTGGGACATGAGAGCCTCCGGTCGAGCGTGGTCCTAGACACACCACACCCCATCCGGAGGCTCTCCCCACGTCAAGATCACCCCGCCGCTACCAACCTCCCGGCCGGGTACAGCTAGGCGGTGCTTGCGCCGAGGCAGCCCGAAGGTCGGGTGCGAGATGGTCCACAGCGCGATCTTGTTGATGCCCTCCTTGACCCGCGCCGCCTTCCGGCCGCCCACGTACTCCGGTTTCGCTCGCGCCTCTTCGTCGACCGGCTGCAGGATCCCGTCTCGTCGCCCGAGGGTGATGTGGTTGCCCGAGTAGGCCAGCTTGGTGGTCGCGATCTCGCAGCCGGTCAGGCGTCCCACGATCGCCTCGATGACCTGCCGGCCGGTGTGGCCCGCCGAACCACAGGACATCGGCAGCGGCCGGCCGTGGTCGCCGATGGCGTGGACGCTGTCGCCGGCGGCATAGACGTGCGGGTGCGACACCGACCGCATCGTGCGATCGACCACGATCAGGCCGTTCCCGGTGACCTCCAGCCCGCTCGCGGCGGCGATGGGGTGGACCGCGAACCCGGCCGTCCACACGGTCGCGTCCGAGGCCAGGACGGTGCCGTCGGCGCACCGCACCCGCGTCGCTTCCACGGCGTCGACACTGGTGTGCTCCACGACGGTGACACCCAGCCTGCCGTAGGCCCGGCGCAGGTGGCCGCGGGCTCCGGCGGAGAGCCGGGCGCCCAGCTCGCCGCGCGCGATCAGCGTCACCGACAGGCCGGGCCGGGCTTCGGCGATCTCGGCGGCGGACTCGATGCCGGTCAGCCCGTCGCCGACGACCGCCACTCGCCCGCCTTCGCCCTGCCTGCCCAGACTGTCCAAACTGTCCAGGCGCGCGCGCAGGCGCAGCGCCGCCGGACGACCGGTGACGTCGAAAGCGTGCTCTGCCACGCCGAGGACGCCGTGGTCGGCGACGTGGCTGCCGAGCGCGTGGACGAGCGTGTCGTAGCCGAGCTCGCCGCCACTGTCGGCATCGGCCACGGTCACGACCCGGCGCTCGGAATCCACGGCGGTGACCCGGGCCACGCGTAGCCGTATCCCCGTGCCGGCGAAGGCGTCTTCAAGCTTCGGAGCCTGGATTTCGCGGCCGGCCGCGAGCTCGTGCAGCCGCATCCGCTCGACGAAGTCCGGCTCGGCGTTCACCACGGTGATTTCGGTGTCCGCCGGGGACAGCCGGCGGGCCAGGTTCCCGGCCACGTAGGCCCCGGCATAGCCGGCGCCGAGGACAACGATGCGGTGCTTCATGGGTTGCTCCTGTCGGTTCGCTCGCTCTCGCCGACTTGAGCGAAACGGTGCCCCGATCGCTGACAGAACCGCATGAGGCCTGGGTCACACACCACAGCACGGCACGACCCCGAGCACGAACGAGTCAGCCGTTCGCACCGGCGAGTGGACCTGCCCGCGAACACTTCTGATTCCGTCATTACCACCGTTATTTTCGGAAGCGTCCATAAAACTCCGCAGTGGAGGAATACGATGAACACAGCACAGCAGAATTTCGCCAACGGGCGCCGGAAGTTCCTGAAAAGCGCCACCGTGGCGGCACTCGGCGTCGTCGGATTGGTGGCCGGCAGCCTGCTCACCGAGTCGCCCGCCCAAGCCACCCGGCAGGGCGCACTGCCGACGGTCGGCACCGAAGTCAAAGCCGGGATTGTCGTCGAGAAAGCGCAGCTGACCATCAAGGGCGAGCAGGTCGAGACGAACTTCGACGGCGAGTCCACGGTACGAATAGAAACCAATCCGGACGACCCGACGAACTCGGTGAAGTTGAAAGCGGTCAGCCACCGGCTGACCGCCGACCTGCCGAACGGCGGCACGGTCACCATCGAGCACAACGGCGACGACGCGAATCCCCAGAGCGTGCTGAAGCTGACCAGCACGCTCCCGCCGAAGTACGAACAAGCCATGGTGCTGAATCTCAAGGTGACCATCGACCAGCCGGGAAATCGGATCGACCAGCCGCTGGTACTGGTCACCAAGGAGCCGATGAAGCTCACCGGGACCCCGGCCAAGTTCCCGCCCGACGGCGACCTCATGCAACTGCAGAACCCGATCGACCTGGTCCTTTCGGACGACCTGAACACCACGATCGCCACCATCGAGAAATTCCCCGTCAAGGTGACGGGGGTTTGACGGAAACCGCACCACCGCCGACCACCGGGGACTGCGAGAAGTAATGCGGCGGGATCCAGGACCTGAGCGACTACGACTTCCACGACCGGACCTCGTCCTGGCACAACAATCAGAGTTCGGGGACGAAAGCCCAGGTTTACAACTGGACCGGCAGTTGGACCCTGTGGGAGAAGTGCCTCACCCGGGCTCGGAAGTGCGTGCGGGCTCCGGGGACTCGGTGACCGCGCTGAACCGGTGCGCCAGGCGGTGGCAGGCGTCGACGAGTTCCGCGGGCCGCACCTCGGTGAGTCCGGTGTCGAAGGTGGCGAGGATGCCCGCGATCCCCGCCCACGACCAGGCGCCGAGGGTGAGCCGGCAGTGGTGGGCGTCGAGGTGTTCGACGACCGAGCCGCCGGGGGCCCAGCGGGCGACCGTCCCGGCGGGCAGGTTCAGCCGGGCGGAGCCGGTGCACTGCCAGGTGGCGGGGGTGTCGCCGCGGTCGTGGCTGGTCATCACGAACGCGGCGACATCACCGCCGGGAACGTCACTGGCGGCGAACGGGGTGCGGCTGCTCACGCGGGCGTGGATCCGGTCGACGCGGTGCACGCGCCAGGCCTCGTCCGCGAGGTGGCGGGCGACCAGGTACCACCGCCCGGCCCAGACGACCAGGTGGTGCGGCTCCACCCGGACGGCCGGGGTGAAGTCACCGTCACCGGGTTCGGCGCGAGACCCGTCGGCGCGCAGGATTTCGATGGTGAGCGGGTGCCGGTGGCGCACCGCCGCGCCCACGGTCTTCAGCGCGGCCGGGTCGATGGGCGGTGCCGGGAACTCCCAGTAGTTGCGCAGCCTGGTCAGCCGCAGTGCCTCCATGGACGCGCGCAGCCGCGCGGGCATGACCTGCGTGAGCGCGTCCAGTGCCCGCGCGGCGTCGTCGCCGAGGCCGAACACGGTGCTGGGCGCGGTTTGCAGGGCCACCGCGACAGCGAGCGCCTGGTCCTCGTCGAACAGCAGCGGCGGCAGCGTGTGCCCGGCGCCGAGCCGGTACCCGCCACCGGGGCCGTGCACGGTGACGATCGGGAAGTCCAGCTGCCGCAAGGTTTCAATGTCCCGCCGGACGGTGCGTTCGCCGGCACCGAGCCGGGTGGCCAGCTCACCGAGTGACCACTGCGGGCGGGCCGGGAGCAGCGAGAGCAGGCGCAGGGCGCGCCGGGAGGTGTCTGCCACCACCCCATCATCGCCGAAATGGTGGCCACTCGGTGTCCACCACCGCTGCCAAGCTCAGTCGCGAGAGGTTGTCCATTCGCGATTGCGGGGAGTTCGGGAGCACATGCGCGTCGTTGTGGTCGGAGGCGGAATCGGTGGTCTGGCGCTGGGTGCCGGTTTGCGTCGTCAAGGATTCGACGTCGCGGTGTTCGACCGCGACACCGACGTGACCGCGACGGGCGGTTACCACATCACCCTGGACGGGCGGGCCCAAGCGGCCCTGCGGGGACTGATCGCACCGGAGCTCTTCGAGCGGCTGCTGGCTTCGGCTTCCGCGCTGCGGCTGCGGGAGCGGGACGCCTTCTGGGACCGGCGTGGCAGGCTGCTGGGCCACGGCCCCGACCTCAGCACCGAGTCCAGTGTGGACATCGACCGCATCACCCTGCGCAGCCTGCTGGCCGAGGCGGTCGGCGAGGACCTGCGCCTCGGCCGGGTGGTCACCGGCATCGACCGCGCCGGGGACGGCACCCCGCGGGCGCTGTTCGCCGACGGCGCACCGGTGCCCGGCGACCTGCTGGTGGGCGCGGACGGAGCCCACTCGCTCGTGGCGCGGCAGCTGGCGGGCAGACCGACCAACGCACCGGCGGGCATCATCGGCTTCTCCGGCCGGACCACGCTGGACGCGCTCGACCCCGGCGAGCGGCAGCGGCTCGGCCCACGATCCGGGCTGGCGATCGGGCCACGGGGCGCGGCGCTGTACGTCGGTTTCCTCGACCCGGTGGGCAATGCCGTGCTCGGCGCCCCGCACCTGCGGATGTCGATCACCACCGGCCCCACCTACATCTGGGGAGCCATGTTCCCCGAGTCCGCGGCCACCGAGCCGCTGCGCCACCTCCGCGGCGTCGAACTGCGCGATGCGCTCTCGGCCAGGTTCCGCGAACTGCGCTGGCACCCGCGAACGCTCGAAGTGCTCGACCGCGCCGACCCGCACAGCGTGGCCGCGTTCCGCTTCAACGCCGCCTCGACCAAGGCCAGCGACCTCGCCCCTTGGCCGGCCGGCCCCGTCACCGCACTCGGCGACGCCGTCCACGCGACCCCGCCGACCGCCGGCATGGGCGCCGGAGCCGCCATCCGCGACGCCGCGAGCCTGGTCGAGCACCTGCGCGAGGCCGGCACCGGCGAAACCGCCCTGGCCGTGGCGATCAGCCGGTTCGAAGCGGAGATGCGGGTTCGCGGCAGCGAAGTGCTCACCCTGGCCATGCGGACCGTCCGGTGGATCCTGGCCACCGACACCCCACTCGGCGCGGCAGCCACGGTCGCGGGCACTCCCCTGTTCGCCGCCCTCCGGCGCCTCAGCCGCCGCTGAGCGCCCTCGGTCCGGCGCTGAGACCCAGATCGCATCCGGTGCGGGGAACACCGGGCCGCCACGGCGTTGTACCCATTGCCGGCCCGGTGGTGTCCCCGGGCCTCACCCACCGCCTTCACGGAATACCGGTCCGGCCGGAGCCGTGTCGTGCCACTCGCCGAGAGGCGACCCCCGGGCCGGCCCTTCCGACTCCCGCTCTGCCTCGGATCTCTCCCCCGCCATCCTTGAGGCGGAGCGGGTCTTCGTTTTCCCGCTCCGGCAGGCAACTCGTCAGTCCACAAGGGAATTCGAAAAACGGTGTGGGTAAAGGCGATGGCGGTGGGTATCCGCCCGCTGTCGGGATGGTGCCAGTGGTCAGCCTCCAGGTGGATCGGCAACTCCCGCGTGGGGAAGGACTCGCCGGGCGCACGGTGTGCCGGTCAATGCGCCCGGCGAGCTCCGCTGGACGGCGAATTCCCGATCAGCGCCGAGAATCGCGGGAAACACGGTTGACCGAGCAGGTGGTGGGTAGCCGCCGTCCATGACGGACTCAATTCCCGAATTCGACCAGTTGCCACTCGGGGCGGTGAAGGACCGGGTTCGCAGCCTGGCCGCACCGGCCCTGCGTGAACTCATCGAGCACGAAGAGCGGCACGGCAACCGGCTTCCCGTACTGGAGATCCTGCGTTCCCGGCTGGCGCAGCTGGACGCGGGCGCGCAGCCGACAGGCGGTGACCCCACCCGGGCGCCCGGCGCGGCCGAGCACGCCCACGGTTCACCCGTCCAGGAAGCCACCGCGGCCGAATCCACCACCCCACTCCGGCACGGCATGGCCGAGCAGACCCCGCAGCGCGGCCGTCCGTGAACCACCCGGGCACCGGCCGGCCCGCGTTCCTCACATCGGCGACATCGAGCAGCGCCACATCACCGCGGCGATGACCCGTCGGCCCGGTCGAGTTCGGTGTGGTGCCGGGCGAGGGTCTCGGCGACTTCGACGAGTTTGACGTTGAGGTCCTGCGAGGTGCGCCGGAGGAGGTCGAACGCCTCTTCCGGGCTGAGGCCGCGGCGGGCCATGAGGATGCCTTTGGCCTGGCCGATGACGTCGCGTGAGTCGATCGCCCGCCGCATCCGCTGCTGGTCCAGCTGCCGCTGGGTGACCGCGGTGACGTGGGCCAGGGCGAGGGAGGCGTGGGTGGCCAGCAGCAGTGCCGTGGTCTGGGCGGCGGCCTCGTCGAGCCCGTGGGTGCGGCGCGAGTAGATGTTGAGCGCTCCGGACAGCGCCGGTTCCCGTGCCGGGGGCAGGAGCGCGGTGGACAGCACGGCGCCGAGCCCGCGGTCGGCGGCGGCTGGGCCGAAGCGCGGCCACGACCGCTCGACGGCCAGGTCCGCGCTGGTCGCGGCCGTGGGACCGGCGGGGTCGGCGGCGGCCACGCACGGGCCTTCGCAGAATTCGTACTGCAGCCGGTCCAGTTCGGCGGCGACCCGGTCGGTCATCGTCGGGGTGTGGAAGGAACCGTCCGGGGCCCGCAGCGTGATGCTGACCAGATCCGCGCCGGACACGACCCGCAGCGCGGTCTCCGTGATCTGCTGGAACACCTGACCGGCGGTGGTGGCGTCGAGCAGCGAGTAGGTCAGCGTGGCGAACTGCCGCGCGAGCGGCCCCGGTCGCGCCCCGTCATCACGCACTGGTTCGCCGCCGGCGGCGAACCGGTCCCTGTCCCGGAGCCAGTCCTCGTCGCTGGGGGACATCTGCGGCACCTCGATCTCCCTTCCCTTCGGCGAGAGACCGATCGGGACACCGCCAGTGTGTCAGAACCGCGCCGGACCGACCCGGCAGGACGGTGGCCGTGCCGAGTGCGCGGCGGCCTGGCCGGCGGTACGCGAAGATGGGCTCTGTCGAGGGCCACCGGCCCCAGTGACGGCCGGCTGGAGGTGGCAAGCGGTGGACGGGCAGCGCCACGACCGGTTGTGGCGGCTGGTCGCCGGGCGGGCGAGCCTGCGCACGGCGGCTTCCGGCTGGGTGGGCGTGGTCTGCGCGGTGACCGTCGAACAGCTCGACGTGGACGCGGCAGCGGTCACGGTCCGCACCAGCACCCCGTCGCAAGACCTGATCGCCGCCAGTGACACGTGGGTGGAGTCGCTGGAGGAAGTGCAATACACCGTGGGCGAAGGCCCCGGGGTGACGGCATTCGGCACCGGCGAACCGGTCCTGGTCAGCGACCTGCGCGCCGAGCACACCCGCTGGCCCGGGTTCACCGACGAAGTGACCCCCGCCGGGGTGGGCGCGGTGTTCGCGTTCCCGCTGCAGGCCGGGGCGATCCGCATGGGCACACTCACCCTGTACCGCCGCCTCCCCGGGGCACTCGACGCGGACGGGCTGGGCGACGCCGCCGCACTGGCCGAGATCCCGACGACCGCGCTGCTCGCCGACAACCAGGAGAACGACGAGACAGCACTGTGGACCCGGGAAGAGACGCCCGGGTTCTACGACGAGGTCAACATCGCGACCGGCATGCTCGCCGCCCAGCTCCAGGTGAGTTTGGGAGACGCGCTGCTGCGGCTGCGCGCCCACGCGTTCAGCAAACACCTGCCGCTCACCGAGGTCGCACGGGCGGTGCTCGACCGGCAACTCCGCTTCGACTCCTCGACCGACTGACCCTTGTCGGTGCCTGCCGCGCGCCCGACGTGGCCGTATGCTGACTCCGTGCACAGCCCGGAGGACCAGTTCAGCGACCTCGTCGCCGGGATCACCAGCCTGCTGGCCACCCGCCACGACGGGCTGACCGTCGTGCACGCGGTGATCAGTGCCTGCGCCGAGGTGCTGGGCACCGATGCCGCGGGCGTGCTGATCACCGATCCCCGCGGCGGCCTGGCCATGGTCGCCGCCTCCGACGAACGCGCCCGGTTCGCCGAACTGCTCCAAGTGCACACCGAGCAGGGACCGTGCCGGGACTGCATCGTGGAAAACGCCCTCGTGTCCGCCACCGACCTGCGCGACAGCGGTTCCCGATGGCCGGTATTCGCCGACGCCGCACTGGCCCAGGGACTCCACGCGGTGTTCGCGTTCCCGATGCGCCTGCTCGACGACGCTGTCGGCGGGCTGAACCTGTTCTTCACCACACCCACCGAACTCTCGGACCGGCAACGCCACCAGGCACAAGCACTGACCGACCTCGCGGTCCTCGGCCTCACCCAAGAACGCGACCAGCGCCGCCTCGAACGACTCGCCGAACGCAGCCTCACCACCCTCAACGAACGCGCACACGTCAACCAAGCAATCGGCATACTCGCCGGAACAGCAGGCATCGACCCCGACACCGCGCGCGACCGCCTCGCCGCCCACAGCATCACCACCGGGCAGTCACTGCTGGCGCTCGCACGCGCGGTGACCGGCGGTTCGCTCGACGCCCGGGAGCTGGCCGAGTTCGGCCAGTAGGCGAAATCAGTCCCAGCCGGCGTCCGGATCGGCCCGGCTTCGCGCGTCCGCGTTGACCACCGCGATCAGCCGATCCGCCTCGACCTGCTGCCCCGCCACCCCGTGCTCGACCCGGAGATCGTCGCGGGCCTCCTGCTGCCCGCAGTCGCGCCACGCCTGCATGATGCCGACGGCCTCGTTCAGCGCGACCCGCCGCTGCACCCGCTCGACCAGGCGCCGCGCCGCTACCTCGTGTCCGTCGGGGGTGCCCATGGCTCAACGATCCTCCGGCAGGCGGGCATCCGCCAGGCCGGGACGCCCGCGACAGGCAATCCCGAGGTTTAGAAAACGAGCCGAACGGGTTTCCCGAAGGCGACGTGGTTCAAACCGGCAGCCACACCTTCGGCACGCCAGGCTGGACGGCCTCCCGCTACTGGAGAGCACGCCATGAACTCCACCACGTTCACCCTCAACTCGCTGACGACCCTGCAGGTGACGAACACCGCGGAAGCGACCGAGGTCGCCATCGCCGGTGAACTCGACTGGAGTTGCACCGACCGCTTGCGGCGCCACCTGCACGACGAACTGCGGCTGCTCCCGCGGGCCCTGATCCTCGACCTCGACGCGGTGACCTTCTGTTCGGCCCACAGCATCCGTGTGCTGGTCGACACCGCCCTGCATGCGCGGGCCGCCGACATCCCGTACGTGATTTCCCGCCGGTCCCAGGTGGTCCAGCGGCTGATCAAGCTGCTCAAGCTGGAACTGATCCTGCCCTTCCACAGCACCGCCGCCGGAGCCCGCGGAGCCGTTCAGCCACCGTAAAGACCTCCCGCGCGGGTTCGGCTCGGCGTTCTCCTCGCGCTACCAGCGGATGCCGATGTTGGACGGTCCCTGCGGGCCGGAGACCCTCACCGTGTAGTGGCCGGTGGGGTAGTTGGCGCAGGTCCAGGACCGGGCCGGGTCCTCGCCGCGGAACGTGGTGGCGCAGGTGCGGCCCTGGCCGGACACCGACCACGTGGCCGTGCCGCTGCCGTGCACGTCGGCGTCGACGTGGAAGGTGGTGGCCTCGATGGTCAGGCCGAATTCGCAGGCGGCGGTGGAGCAGTCGGCGTACTTGCCGCCCGCGTGCGCGACCTGCGGCATGAGCACGAAGGCGCTCACCGCGACGACGGCCGGGAGGACTCCCCGGAGCAGCTTCTCGCGCATCGGGCTCAGCTCCCGGTCGGGTTGTCGAGCCAGCGCAGGCCGATCGACGTCGGACCTGACGGGCCGGTCACCCGCGCGTGGTAGCGGCCCTTGGGCGACCAGCTGCGCAGCCACGAGCCGGGGCCGGCGGCCGCGTCGAAGTCCTGCACGTGGTACCAGTTCTCGTCCAGGCTCCACAGTTCCCAGCGCCCGGTGCCGCTGCCGTGTACGTCGGCGTCGATGGACAGGCCGCCACCCTGGTAGCCGGAGACGTAGAGGTCGCAGACGGTGGCCTGGCAGGTGGAGGAGAAGGCCGCGGCCGAGGCGACCTGCGGGAGGAGCACCGCGGCGGAAGCGGCGACCACGCCGATGACCGCGCCGCGGGACAGGATCTTGCGCATCGATACCCCTGAATTGTCGTGAGCGAAAGGGAAATCCCGTTTCAGGCGAGGAAGTACCGGCAGTCGACGATCGCGTCGGTCGCACTGTCGGCGGGCGCGTACCGCGTGCCCGGCGGATAGGCCTGGATCCGGTAAAGGCTGCCCCGGTCCCACTGCGCCGTGCACAGCTGGACGTCGGTGGCGTTGGTGAACTTCTGCAACCCCTGCTGGTGCACGTCCGCGGGGAGGTCCCGGTACCACTGGTAGGAAAAGGTGTAGGCGGCGTTCTGGCTGGCCACGATGTAGTTCCCGCTGTCCGCGGCCGCCACCGCGGGCAGGACGGACAGCGCGACGCCCACGGCGGCGGCGACCGCCGCGGCGTGGATCGGCGGACTCACCAGCGGAGGCCGATGCTCGAGGGGCCCTGCGGGCCTTCGACCAGCGCGCTGTAGGTGCCCGCGGGTGCGTTGTGGCAGACCCACGAGCCGGGGCCCGCCGAGGCGTGGAAGGTGTCGGTGCAGCTGTAGCCGTTCGGCCCCCACACGTACCAGCGGCCGATCCCGACGCCGTGCACGTCGGCGTCCACCGAGATGGTGCCACCCGGGAAGCCGGGGACGCCGAGGAGATCGCAGTCGCTCACCGAACAGGTCGCGCTCTCCGGCCCGGCCATCGCCATCGGCGGGGCCAGCACCAAGCCGGCGCCCACCACCGCGGTCGCGATCGCGCCACGGGAAAGGATCTTGCGCATCTGGGCTCCAGGATTGTTGCGTCCCAGGGGAAGAAGTGCTTGAACCGCAGCGCGGCGTGGATCCGCGCATCCGTCTTCCCCAGGGGCGAAAGTCGCTGACGGAGCGACTTTAAGGCAGCGAGCGGCGTGGCGGACGCGGTTTCAAGCCTGGGTGAAGGGGGCCGCGCCTCCACTCCGACCGTCCGCGAAGGCACAGTTCGGCGGAAAGCGGCTCCAGAACGGGCCCGCCTTGCTAGCCTTGCCCACGGGAGGGGAGCCCGTCATGGCCTACGACACCGAGCACGACGACATATTCCGTCAAACCCTCGAAGAGCGGTTCAGCACGCTGGAACAATGCCTCAAGGATCTCGTCACGGTGCTACCGCACCAGCGAGATCGTCCTGGCGAGCGCGTGCCCGACGAGCCGCCCAATGTGGACCTGCTCAACGAGTGCCTGAACCACCTCCACAACAACTGGGAATTCGTCACCCAGTTCGCCGAACCCAGCGCGGGTGACGCCCGGGACATGATCGGCAACCTCGAACTCGCCAAGAGCCAGAACATCCACCCGATCAACTTCGGCAGCGGCAACGGTTTCCTCCGCGAACGCGTGCACAACCAACTGGAGAACCAGACCTGGGTCGGCGCCGGCCGGGACGCTTTCGACCAACGGCTCAACGATCTGATCGTCGCGCTGGCGAGCCAGGAAGAAATGATCGATGTGCTCCGCGAAACAATGGAGTTGCACCGGTCATTGCTCTGCAGCGCACGGGCGAAGGTGCTGGTGATCCTCGACCGGGCCATCCGGGCGTTGCGGCAGGCCGACCAAGCACAGGACGACCCGTTCGGCACCCTGCTGAGCAAAGTGTGGGACGAGGTCAAGCAATACCTGGGCGACCTCGACATCGTCGGCGAACTGACCTCGGTCGTGAGTGGCGGACCGGCCGGGGTGATCCGCTCCCAGGTGAAGAACCTCGGCAGCGCCCTGTTACACCGGGCCGTCGAGGAGATCTTCGGTCCGGACGGCGACGACCCGAGACCGACGCTGCAGAAGATGCTCGCCGAGATCCGCACGGTACGCCGGGACACCCAGCAGGACAGCAAGAAGATCGCCGCTCTTCTCGGCGGGCTGGACACCTTCACCACCGGGTCCCAGCACGCCTACCTGGTACACGAAGAAGGGGCGCCGCTGCCCGATCCGGACAACAACACCGACGAGCAGGGCGGTGGGACGACCGTGCAGGTCGATCCGAATTCGATCGACGCGATCGCGGTGGTGCTCACCGAAGCGCGGAACGCGATCAAGCTGGCCATGGACCGGATGCTCGCGGCGGACGCGGAAAACGGTGGCCGCCCGTTCCAGGAGACCCCGCCGGACGACGGGCTGCCGATGTTCGAGGACATGGCGGCCAGGTGGACCGCGGCGCGCACCGCGCTGGAACAGGCGATGGACGTCACGATCAGGGGCACGGACATCACCTGCCAGAAGGTCACCACCGCGGCGACCATGTACCGGAATTCGGATTTGGCGAACCGGGACCTCCTTTCGCGAATCGCAGCCGACTTCGGCCTGAACGGATAAGCGAAGCCTCACCCGATCGCACGACTCGTGCGATCGGGTTGCGCGGATCAGCGGGGTGCGGGCTGCCGGGCTCGCCAGGTGGCGAATCTGCTTGCTGCGTCGGTGGTGGACAGGCCCAGTTGTTCGCACATCTGGTTGAAGTCGAAGAAGAAGCGCTCGTGCGCGATCTTTCCGTCGGTGACGGTCCAGTGGCAGGCGAACGGGAGGGCGAACCCGCGGCCGGTCGGGGGAATTCCCGCGAGGGGGCCGGACATGGTGGCGAGGATGCGGCCCGAGCCGACCACCAGGTCGCCGGTTTCCCGCAGGTATTCGAGTTCGACCGTGTAGTCGGGGAAAGCACGGAAGAAGCCGCCGAACTGGGTGCGGGCTTCGTCGGTGCCGCGTGCGACCGCCTGGAACGGGATGGTTTCGAACACCACGTCCGGGTGGCAGGTCCGCAGCGCCGCGTCGACGTCTGCTCGGCTCTTGGCCTCGGCGTAGCTTCGGACGACGTCGGACGCCGAGGGCTCAGACATCGTCCCGCTCTCCCACGGTCAGCACGATCTTCCCGGTGGTCCGTCCGGTTTCGACCAGCCGATGCGCCTCGACGGCCTCCGCCAGCGGGAGTTCCGCTTCGACGTGGACCTTCAGCCTGCCCTTGCGCACGAGGTCGGCGAGCGCCACGAGACCGGTGTGGTCCGGCTCCACGAGGAAGTCACTCGCGCGCACACCCAGTTCGGCGGCACGCCGGTCCATCCCGGGTGTCCACGCCGCCTGCCCGCTGACCAGGATTCCGCCCGGCCGCAGGGTTTCCAGCGCACGCAGGCCTGCCTCGCCGCCGAACATCTGGATCGCCACGTCGATGTCCGTCACCGTTCCGGCGAGGTCCGTGGTGGTGTAGTCGATCGCCTCGTCCACGCCCAACTCGGCCAGGAAGGCGTGCTTCTCGGCGCGAGCCGTGCCGATCACGTGGGCGCCGAAGTGCTTGGCCAGCTGGACGGCCAGGTGGCCGACGCCGCCCGCCGCCCCTGAGACCAGCACCCGGTCGCCGGGCCGCACCCCCGCCACGTCGACGAGCATCTGCCACGCCGTGAGTCCGGCGAGCGGCAACGCGGCTGCCTCGGTGAGGCTCAGTTCTTCGGGCACGGCGGCGAAGTGCCGGGCCGGGGCGGTCACGTACTCGGCGTACGCACCCGCCTCGCGCGGGAACCACGGCATCCCGAAGACCCGGTCACCGGGCCGGAACAGGGTCGTGCCGTAGCCGACCCGCTCCACCACGCCCGCCACGTCCCAGCCGTTGACGAACGGCAGGCTCAGCACGCGGTTGTAGGCCACGCCCTCCCGGGTGAACGTGTCGACGGGGTTCACCCCGGCCGCGGCGACCTTCACCAGCACCTCGCCGAACACCGGCTCCGGCCGGTCCACTTCGGCCACCCGCATCGTCCCCGGGCCGCCCCACTCGTCCTGCTGCACCGCTCTCATCCGCTCGGTCATGTCTTTCCCTTCGGTAACCGCGATCGCGCCAGGCTGCCGAGGTTAGACTTCAAAAACAGGAAGTACAAGGTTTTGTTTTAGTACGTCATGGAAGAGAAGCGCGCGGTCTACGATGGGGAAGTGGACCAGCGGAGCTACAACCAGTACTGCGCCATCGCGCGAACCCTCGACCTGGTCGGCGAGCGGTGGACGCTGCTGCTCGTGCGCGAGCTGCTGACCGGCCCCAAACGGTTCGGCGACCTGCAGAAGAGCCTCCGGGGCATGGGCACCGGCCTGCTCGCGGCCCGGCTCAAGCACCTCGAGCGGGAGGGACTCACCCAGAAGGTCACCTTGCCGCCACCGGCCCGCACACCGGCCTACGCGCTGACCGAGGCCGGTCAGGAACTCGGCCCGGTGGTCCTCGGGCTGTCCCGCTGGGGGATGAAGTGGGCGCTGGGCGAGCGGCGGGAGGCCGAGGTGTTCCAGCCCGGCTGGGCGCTGCTGGCCATGCAGGCCTCCTTCGACCCGCAGGCCGCCGCGGGCGTGCGGGCGGTCTTCGAGTTCCGCATCGACGAAGAGGTCTTCCACGTGCGCGTCGAGGACGGCGAGATCGAGACGGCGCTCGGCCCCGCGCAGCGGCCCGACGCGGTGATCGAGACCAGCGGTGACCGGTTCGCCCGGCTGGCCGAAGGCCGGTGGCGGCTGACCGACGGGCTCAAGGACGGCAGCGCCACCGCGACCGGCGACCGGCAGGTGGTGCGCCTGCTGGGCAAGCTGTTCCGGCTGCCCCGGCCCGCTGCCCGCTGACCACCACGCCCCGGTGGGCAAAAGTGCCCACGCGCGCACCGTTCGCCGTGTTGTATTCCGGTGAGGAGCGGCAGGAGG
This sequence comes from Amycolatopsis magusensis, assembly GCF_017875555.1. Taxonomy (GTDB): domain Bacteria; phylum Actinomycetota; class Actinomycetes; order Mycobacteriales; family Pseudonocardiaceae; genus Amycolatopsis; species Amycolatopsis magusensis. The sequence goes on from NZ_JAGGMS010000001.1 coordinate 7,896,264, forward strand.
GGGATCGTGGTGGACGAGGATCAGGTGCATCGTCTGGTCGAGGGGCACGCGCGGCGGGCGCCGGAGGCCGTCGCCGTGGTGTGCGGCGGGCGCACGCTGTCCTACGGCGAGCTGGACACCACTTCGGCGCGACTCGCCGGGTATCTGAGGCGGCACGGGGCTGGCCAGCGCGAGGTGGTGGTGGTCTGCCTCGACCGGTCCGTCGAATTGCCCGTGGCCGTGCTCGCGGTGCTGCGGGCCGGCGCGGTGTACGTGCTGCTCGAACCGTCGGCGCCGGACCGCAGGCTGCGCGAGGTCCTCCGCGAGCTGGACCCGGCGCTGGTCCTCACCCAGGAAAGTCACCGGATCCGGCTGGCGGACGTGGTCGAAGCCGCGATCGTTTGCGTGGACACCGACGCCGACGCGATCGCCGCCGAGCCGGAGGCGGGCCCGGCGCCCGAGGTCTTCGGCACCAGCCCGGCCTGCCTGGTGCACGGCGGGACCGTCGCGATCGAGCACCGCCAGCTGGCCCTCGCCCAGCGCGACTGGGCCGCGCACTACGAGCTGACGCCCGCCGACCGGGTCCTGCAGACGGCACCCGCCGAGTCCGTCGTGTTCACCGCCGACTGGATCCGCGCGCTCTGCTCCGGCGCCACCCTGGTGCTCGCCGCCCGCGACTTCGGCACCGACCGGACCGCCGCGATCGCCCAGCTGGCCGCGCTGCTCGACGAGCAGTGGATCACCGTGCTGGAGTGCGAGGCGCACCTGGCCCGCCGCCTCGGTGACGAACTGCGGGAGCGGCGGCCCGGATCGCTCCGGTTGTTCGCGGTGAGCGGGGAGCGGTGGTTCCTCGGGGAACACCGTGAGCTGGCGGGGATCCTCGGCCCGCGGGTGCGGCTGGTGCACGTCCACCGGGTGCCCGAAGTGGTGGCCGACCTGCGGCGCCTGGAGCTGTCCATGCTCGGCGCCCAGCGGGTCCGGGACGACCAGGCGCTGCTCGGCCGTCCGGTGCCGGGGGTCGAAGTCCGGTTGGTCGCGCCGGGAACCTGGCAGAGCGCCGAAGAGATCGGCGAGATCGGCGTGAGGGTCGGGGACAGCCCGCTGCGCCGCACCCGCGATCTGGCGCGCCACCGGCCCGACGGTCTGCTCGACCACCTCGGCCGGGCGGATGTGCGCGCCACCGGCCTGGACGCGGTCGCCGTCGCCGAGGTCGAAGCGGCGTTGCGGGCCGTCCCCGAGGTGCGGGAGGCCGTGGTGGCCGACGATCCGGACTTCTGGGACGAGCGCGCCGGGCGCGTCCGGCGGACGGCCGTCGGTTACGTGGTGCCCGCGCCGGGCCGGAAAGTCGAACCGGGACGACTGGCAAGACTCCACAAAGGACATCCGGCGCGGGTCGTCGTGGTGCCGTCGTTGCCGCGCGACGGTTCCGGCGAGGTCGACCGCGAGCGCCTGCCCCGTGCCGTCGTGCCGCGCTCACGGCAGCGCGGAGCCGGGCTGACGGCCAAAGGCGGGCCACGGTGGTTCGGGGAGGACTCGCTCACCGGCATCGGCTACGGCCTGGCGCTCGCCGTCTTCGCGGCACTGGCGAGCTACCTGCTGACCGACCTGTTCTGGCCCGGTTCCCGCAACACCGATCGGGTGCCGCAGCCGTGGGCGGCCTTCTTCCACGTGCTCTACGCCGCCGAATCCGCGTCGTTCGGGCTCGGCGTCGCCTACCTCTTCCGCGGTTTCCGCTGGATCGCCTCGCTGGGCCGCGGCCGGTCGCTGACCGTGGCGGCGCACCTGTCGCTGGCCTGGCTGCTGCTGGCCTGGTGGCCGCAGGACAACTTCTACCGGCTCAGCTCGCAGCAGGATTGGCCACGCCAGGCCGTGCTGGTGTTCGCCTTCAACATCACGCTGATGGTGGCCGGTGCCGTGCTCGTCCGGTTCGTGCGGCCGGACGGCCGCGGTGACCGGTGACTGGGAGGCGGCGTGGACCGGCGGGCGCCGCGCGGTGCACGTCGGCAACGTGGCCGAGTACCAGGCACGCTTCACCGAACCGGACGCCGTTTCGGTCCGGGGCGGGCATTCCTACGCCGATCTGGCGATGTTCTACAGCCCGCACCCGGAGGTCGTGGTGCTGCCGGGCCCACTGGACTCGTCCTGGGTGGAGCTGCAACGGCGAGCCCTGCACTGGGAGCCGGTCGAAGTCCACAGTGGAGTGAGCAGCGGGCCGGGCCTGACCGGCGCGGTGCTCGACCGGCCGGGGCTGGTCCAGCGGCTCACCCGCGCGGACGGCCCGGTACTGGCGTGGGGGCACACCACCGGCGTCGACCGGCTGCTGAGCGCCACCGGACGTGGTCCTCGGATCGGTGCCACGGCGCTGGAGGCCGGGCGGCGGTGGGAGTCCAAGGCGGCGTCCAACGAGTTGTTCGGCGAACTCGCCGACGACGGGATCCTGGTGCCCCGCCAGCAGCGATTCGATTCGCTGAGCGAAGCCGCCGCGGTGGCGGCCCGCAGCGCGGGTGACGGCGTCAGCGTGGTGCTCAAGGCGGTCCACGGGGTCGGCGGCTCCGGCACGCTGGTGGTCACCCCGGAACTGGTGGCCGACTGGGGTGGCGTGCGGGCCTTCCGGCGGCGGATGCGGCGGTCGCGGGTCGCCGGTGAGGTGGTGGTCGAGCAGTTCGTCGCCGCCACGGGCCCGTGGCGCGATGTCACGGTCGACGGCGTGGTGGCGGCGCACGGTGACGTGCACCTGGTCGGCGCCGGGGCGATGGACGTCGACGGCACGCGGTACTCGGGTGTCCTCATCGGACCGGACGTGCTGCCCGCGCCACTCGGCCGGGTGGCTGCCCGGTTCGGCCTGCGGGTGGGCGAGGCGCTCGCGGCTTCCGGCTATCGCGGCTGGTTCGACGTCGATTTCGTTCCGGCCCCGGCGGGCAGGCTCGCGCCGACCGAGATCAACTGCCGGGTCACCGGCCCGGCCATCGCTTTCTGCCTGCAAGCCAGGTTGAACCGGGTGCACGGCGCGCCGTGGCTGGTCCGGACCTGCGACCGGCTCCGGCTGGGCGCCCGGCTACCGGAAGACCTGCTCTACGACCACGTCCGCGCACTCACCCGGGCGTGCGCCGAACTGGGCGCGGTGCTGGTGCCGACCATCCCGTCGGCCGGTTTCGCCGAGGACCCCACCCTCGGCGTCGCGCTCGCCGCCAGGGACCGGGAAACGCTGCGGCTGGCGGAAAACCTGGTCGTCTCGTCGAGCGCGGACCTCGGCCGGATGTTCGGCACCACCGGCTACCCGGCCGGGTAGTCGAGGCCGGTGGACAGCAGGTCGAACGCCTGCCCGAGCAGTTCGGATTCCGGCGCCTGATCGCCCGCGGCCCGCCAGGCGACGATCGTCGTCTGCACCGCGCACAGCGCCACCGAGGCGACCAGGTGCGGCCGGCGATCCACCGCCGGGTCGACCCCCATCCGCGCACCGACCAACCGCGCCACCGCGTCGATCCGGGCGGCCCCCCGCTCGGCACGCGCGGCCGCCAGCGCCGGGCTGAGCAAGATCAGCTGCTGGAGGCTGTGGAAGCGCGCTTCGGTCTCATAGGTCCGCACGACTTCGACCGCGGCCGTCCGCATCGCGGTCAGCACCGGCAGGTCGGCCGGTTGCGCGGCGAACGCCTCGAGCACCGCGGAGATCTGCTCGTCCGCGAGCGCCAGCGCGACATCCTCCTTCGAGGTGAAGTACCGGAAGAACGTCCGCGACGAAACCTCCACGGCTTCGGCGATCTGGTCGACGGTCGTGGCCTCGAAGCCGTGGGCGCAGAACAACTCGTGGGCCGCGTCGATCAGCGCCTCGCGGGTGCGCCGCTTCTTCCGTTCGCGCAGGCCGAGCTCGTCCATGCCGGTCAGCATAGGGCAGTCGTGTCAGGGCGCAGCTTTTGACAGTTGACGCCAAGTGTCACCGACTGACAAGATGATGACATGCCGAAGCCACCCGTACCGACGTCCCGCTACTGGAAGCTGCACCGCCAGTTGGCGCGGCTCAACACGTTCCTGTTCCGCAGGACCCGCGGCAAGGTGGGCGGGTCGTTCCTCGGCGGCGCGCCCGTGCTGCTGCTCGACCACGTCGGCCGCAGGTCCGGCCAGGCCAGGACCAGCCCGCTGATCTACCTCGACGACTCGCCACGGCTGGTCGTCGTCGCCTCGAAAGGCGGCGTGGACGCCCATCCGGCGTGGTTCCACAACCTGATGGCGATGGCGGCCACCGAGGTCGAACTGCCCGGCGGCGAACGACGGCGAGTCCGTCCGCGCGTGGCCGAAGGTGCGGAACGGGCCCGCCTGTGGGAACGAGCGGTGGCGATCTACCCGGCCTACGCGAACTACGCGACCTACACCGAGCGGAAGATCCCCGTGGTCGTGCTCGAACCCGGCGCGTGACCAGAACGACTTTGGTGAACAACGGCGACGACGATCGCCGGCAGCGTCGGCCGCCCGGCCGTCCCTAGCGTCGGACTCGTGCTCAAACTCCTGCTACCACTTCTCCTGCTCGCTCCCCCGCACGCGGCCGAGCCCGCGAAATCCCTGGACTGGCAACCGTGTCCCGGTGACGGCGTGGTCGCGATGGACTGCGCGGACCTCGCCGTGCCGATCACCCCGCACAGCGGCCGGACCATCACGCTGAAGATCGCCCGCCTGAAAGCCACCGGCCCCCGCAAGGGCTCGGTCCTGGTCAACTTCGGCGGTCCCCAGGGGCAGCAGATCGCGGCCATGCGGTCCCGGCCGCAGATCTTCGAGCGGATCCGCGCCTCCATGGACGTGCTCACCTGGGATCCGCGCGGCTACCCCGGCTTGAGCGGCCCGGCGCTGGACTGCGACTGGGGGTTCCTCCGCACGCCGCGCTTTCCCGCCGACCAGGCCGGGTTCGACCAGCTCGCCGCCGCCAACCGCGCCAGGGCCGACCGGTGCCGTACCACCGATCCCGCCCTTTTCGACCATATGGATTCCGGCAGCGACGCCCGGGACATCGAGGCCATCCGGGTCGCGCTCGGCGAGCGGCGGGTGAACTTCATCGGCACCTCGTACGGCGGCGTGCTCGGGCAGGCCTACGCGCGGCAGTACCCGCACCGGGTGCGCACCCTCTACGTCGACGGCACCGGCAACCACAGCGCCCGCGACTGGGAGCGCGAACTCGACGCCATCGCCCGGGACAACGAGACCTTCGTCCGGCGGTTCCTCGACTGGGCCGGGCCCGGCACCGAGCGGCGCTGGCAGGCGTTGATCGCCCAGGCCGCGCGGGAACCGATCCCGGCCGCGAACACCACCTACGACGGCACCCAACTCCAGGCGCTCGCGTTCTTCAAGATCCGGCGAGGCCCCGGCCAGTGGACCCCGCTGCTCAACGCCATCACCGCGGCCGAAGCCGGTGACGCGTCCGGTTTCGTCCCCGATTCCAGCGATCCGAACCCGGGCGTGCCCGGCGGCGGGGTGAAGGAGTGCCTGGACTTCCCGCGGGCCGACCACCGGCAGAGCGCGCGGACCGCCGAACGGCTGCGCCGGATCGCCCCGAACACCGGTGCGTCGTTCCCGCTCGCCTGGCACCTGCCGCTGACCTGCGCGGGCTGGCCCGCACCGGTCACCAACCCGCCGTCGCCGCTGCCCGCGACGCTGCCGCCGTTGCTGGGCGCGGGAACCTGGCAGGACCACGCACCCACGAAACGGGTGACCGGCCAGGTTCCCGGCAGCCGCACCATCCGCCACGACGGCCCGGGGCACAACCTGTTCGCGGGCATGGCGAACGCCTGCGTGATCGACCACGTCAGCCGTTACGTCGCCGACCGCGAACTGCCACCCGCGGACGCGCTCTGCCCGTGACGGCTACGCCTTCATCAGGATGAAGTCGCCGTGGCCGCCGTAGCCCAGGACCGGTTCGGCGTACTGCGTGCCGTTGAACGTCGGCAACCACCAGGAACCGTTGACGCGGACCAGCATCGGGTGCGGGATGTTGGTGCCGTACGGGGCGTCGAGGGTGCCGAGCTTGCGCATCTTCAGGTCGTACACCGGGTACTGGCGGGCGTCCCCGTCGCTGGCGAGCAGGTACCAGCGGCCGCCGATCTTCTGCAGGATGGTGCCTTCGGTCTGGTCGACCGTCAGGTCGGCGCCGACCAGCCGGAGGCCCTCGGTGTAGTCGGCACCGCGGGGGCCCGCCGCGAGCGCGGGGTGGAACACGAACGCGGGCTGCTGGGCGGGGCTTTCCACGAAGCCGAGGTGCCAGCGGCCGTCGATCTTCGTCAGCGCGGGGTCCCAGGAACTGACCTCGGTGGGCAGGGGCAGCCGTTCGGTGGGCAGGACGTGGACCCCGGACAGCACGTTCGCGCGGGTGGTGGCGTGGCGGATGTGCACCCCGTTGAACGCGAAATCACCCCACGAGCTCATCAGGAGGATGAACCGGCGCCGCTCGTCGTCGTAGACGATCTGCCCGGCGTGATCGCCGAGCACGACGCCGTCGCGGGCGAAGAACAGCGTCGCGACCTGTTCGAGCTTCGTCGGGTCGGCCAGGTCGAGGGTCCACACCGCCCAGTGCGCCTGCTGGAAGAAGCCCAGCCCCGCGTTGGTCATCGTCAGGTACAGCTTGCCGTTCTTGATGTAGGGCCTGCCGTCGGCGTGCTGGACGACGTGCGGGTCGCGCACCCCGGCCTGGCCGTAGTAGCCGGCCCGCACCCGGCCGAGCAGCGCGGAACCGCCGCCGCGCCCGCCGTAGGCATAACTCAGGTTCCCCAGCACCTGCGGGTCGCGCAGGTCGATGCGGGCGCGGACCTGGTCCCGTTCGGTGAGCAGGGGCTGCCACCCGGTGCCGGTCCCGGTCGTGTCCGCCAGCACGGTCACCGCGTTCTCGTTGACCACCACGGCGAAGGTGAACGGCGCCTTGAGCGCGGCGGGAGCGGCCTTGACCACGCTGGTCGTCCCGCCCGTGGTGACCTCGATGCTGACCGTGCCGGTCCCGGCGTCGTAGGCGCCCAGCACGGACCCGTTGTCGCCCGCGAGCCCGGCGACAACCCCGGCCTCACCGTCCAGCCGCCGGACCTCGACGGTGACCGTGCCGAACGGCGCTCTGGGCCGGACACCGGTGGTGACCAGGGTGCCGCGGGCATTTTGCCGCGGCGTCACCGCCGAGTCGTACTGGACGAACTTCGGCGCGATCAGGTCGAAGGGCCGGAACTGCTCGGTGACGGAGAAGTGCAGGTCGAACGGGGTCCCGGCGTGGTTCTCGGTGGACGCGCCGGCGGCGGTGCTGCCGAGCAGGCTCGTCGCCGCACCGGTCACCCCCAGCAGCGACAAACCACGCAGGACGTTGCGCCGGTCGATTCCGTGCTCGCTCACGATGACCTCCGGTAGGGGATTTCGGGGAGCCGCGGGGCCGGCGTGCCCGAGCACGCCACGGTCACCGCGGAGCGTTCGCCGTCGCCCGGCCGGCGGCGGTGCGCACTCAGCTTGCAACGTGGCATGCCGCGTGGCAAGAGCCAGTTCCCCAGCGCCCGGCGCCCGGTCAGAACAGGGGCGTGAAGTGGACCCGGAAGTTCAGGTTCGGCCGCCTGCTGGAGGAAGCCGCCACCCAGTACTCCCCCGCCCGCACGATTCCGCCGGCGTAGGAGTCCTGCGAACCGCGTGAATTCACCACGCCCACCACCCTGGTCGGCGGGTTGTGCGGGCCCACGAGGAGCTGCACCTTGGCCGTCCGGCCGGTGACGAAGTAGACCGCCACGAACCCGCTGGATTCGGCCCGGTACAGGGTGTCGAGCCGGCCTTCGAAGCCCTCACCGCGCGGGGCGGTCCTGGCTTCCGAGGCGTCGGCCCGCGCGGTCAGCGTCTGGACCATGCGCTCCAACTCGGCGATCCGCCGCTCCAGGGCCTCCTGTTGTTCAGCGCCGAACATGCGACCTCCGGTCCCGCTCACGGTATCGACCGGCAACCGTAGCGGATTCGGCGGACGGAGACGCCGCGTCGAGCGCGCAGTCCTCATCGCGAGACACGGGGGCCGACACCCAGCACGAGCGCCGCCCCGGCCGCGAACGCTGCGGCCAGCCACATCACCGCGGTGGTCCCGGCGGCGTCGGCGGTCAGCCCGCCGACCAGCGCGCCGAGAGCGATCGCCGCGTTGAACACTCCGGCGAACAACGCGGATGCCGCTTCCCTCGCCTGCGGTGCGGCCGCGAGCATCCAGGACTGGGCCGCCACCGACACACCGCCGTAAGCCAGGCCCCAGACCACCAGCAACCCCGCCGCCGCCAGCGCGGTCAGCCCCAGAATCGGGACCAGTGCCATCGTGACCGCCAGCGTCCCCCCGAGCACCAGCAACGTGATCCGCGGTGACCGGGCCGCCGCGGCGCCCGCGGCGAAGTTGCCCGCGACCCCGGCCAGCCCGTAGACCAGCAGGAGCGTGCCGATCAGCCCGGCGTCCACTCCGGACAGTTCCTCGAGCACCGGCCGGACGTAGGTGTAGGCGGCGAAGTGCCCGGTGACCACCAGTGCCACCACGATCAGCCCGGTGCGCACCCGCGGCGCACCGGCCAGCCGCAGCACCGCGCCCAGCCGGACGTCCCCTTCGGCGGGCAACGGCGGCAGCGTCAGTGCCAGCGCGGCCAGCACCAGCAGCGACAGTCCACCGGCACCGGCGAAAGCGGCTCGCCAGCCTGCCAGCTCGCCGAGGAAGGCGCCTGCGGGAACGCCCAGCACGGACGCCACGGCGATACCGCTGAAGATCAGCGAGGTCGCGGACGCGGCGGATCGCGGCGGGACCAGCCGACCGGCCAGGCTCGCCGCGACCGCCCACACCCCGCCCATGCCGACGCCCACCAATACCCGGGCCAGTAGCAGGACGCTGATCGCGGGTGACCAGGCCGCCAGCAGGTTCCCCGCCGCCAGCAGCGCCAGCAGTGCACACAGGACGGTCCGCCGGTCGAACCGCCCGAGCATCGGAATGAGCGACGGCGCGGAGATCGCCGCGACCAGGCCGGTGACGGTCAGCGTCAAGCCCGCCGTGCCTTCGGTGACCGCCAGGTCGTGGCTGATCGGGGTCAGCAGCCCCACCGGGAGCATCTCCGAGGTGACCACGGTGAAGGTGGCCCCGGCGACCGAGGCCACCGCGGGCCAGCCGCCTTTGCGGCGGGTGGGTGCTTTCTGCGTCATGGGTCCCAGGCAACCGCCGCCCGCGGCGGGGAACAACGGCCGATGTCTCATCCTTCTATGAGCAGGACTACTGGATCCGGGTGAGGGGAACCGATGGAGTTTCGCGAACTGGAGGCGTTCCTGGTGCTCGCCGAGGAACTGCACTTCGGGCGCGCCGGGGAACGGCTCTACGTGTCCCAGAGCCGGGTCAGCCAGTTGCTCCGGTCGCTGGAAGGGCGGATCGGCGCGCCGTTGCTCGAACGCACGAGCCGCCGGGCGGAGCTGACGCCGCTCGGGGAGAAGTTCCTCGCCGAACTGCGCCCCGCCTATGGCGCGCTGCAGGCCGCCGTCGACCACGCACGCGCCACCGTGCGGGGTGTCGCCGGGGTGCTGCGCGTCGGGTTCCAGGGCGTCATCGACGACCACCTCGCAACGGCCATCGCCGGGTTCGAGGAGCGGCACCCCGGCTGCGCGGTGGACCTCACCGAAATCCCGCTCGCCGATCCGTTCGGCGCACTCCGCCGCCGCGAGGTGGATGCCGCGGTGGTGCTGTTGCCGGTGGAGGAACCGGATCTCACGCTGGGCCCGGTTTTCTCGCGACAGCCGCAAGTTCTCGCGGTTTCACCGCGGCATCCCTTTGCTGACAAGGAGTTCGTCACGGCCGAGGAGCTGGCCGGGTGCCCCCTGATCGGGGTCCACGGCTCGGCGCCGGAGTACTGGCGCCGAGCCCAGGCCCCCGGCACCACCCCCGGTGGCCATCGGATCCCGCGTGGGCCGACCGCCGGGACCCTGCAGGAAGGCATGGGCCTCGCCGCCGCGGGCCGGGGAGCGATGCTGCTGTGCCGCTCCACGGCCGAGCACCAGGGACAGCGGGCTTCGGTGGTTTTCGTGCCGGTCACCGGCTTGCCGGAGTCGGTGCTCGGCGTGGTCTGGCGCACCGAACACCACACCGGCGCGGCGCACGCGTTCGCCGAAGAGATCGCCGTCGCCGAGAGACAGGCTTAGCGCTGTTACAGGGCGCCGATGAGGGTTTCGAGGTCTTTCCCGGTGGTGGCGAACTCGCCGCGGCGTGCTGCCTGGACCATGTCGAGCAGCATGGTGGCCTGGAACGCGGGCATGCCGTGGTCAATCAGGGTGGCCGTCCACTCGGGATCCTCGGCGACGACGCGGCGGATGGTGCGTCCGGTGAGGTCCGTGATGAGGGCGGCGATGTCGTCGAGGTCGGCGTGCGCCGTCCATGACACGGGGCCGTCGGCCGGGGCGACGAGTTCGCCGGTTTCCAGCGCCTGACCGAGCAGGAGTGGAATGGTGCCGGCTCGGTGGCGGAGTGGCTGGACCGGGGGCTAAGCGGCCAAGTCCAGCCACTTCCCGATGGGCAGCGCGTGTGCGCGGCTTCCGGCGTGCGTGCGGAACTCGGTCTCCGGGTCGGAAACCTCGACGTAGCCCGCGATCTTGTCCGGCTGCTCCGTCTCGTAGTGCATCGGCACCGCGTATCGGGCATCGAGGATTTCCGCGGCCGCGGCGGCCTGCTCCGGGTCCATCGCGGCGGGCAGCGGGCTCGGCGGCTGGAGGTGCGGCGCGTCGACCACCGCGCCGTTGGCGGGCAGGAACACCGCGTCGAACGGGCTGAACCGGCGCGCGACGAGCCACCAGTAGCCGTGGAACATCGTGTCGCCGCCGTGGAAGATCCGCTGACCGCCGGCCTCCACCACCCAGTTCAGCTGCGGGTCACCGAGCCCGTCGACGGCCGGGACCGCGGTGACGCGGAACGGCCCGATTTCCCTGGTGTCCCAGGCATTCACGATCTCGGCAGCCAGCCGGTGCGAAATCAGCTCGCGCTCGGCGGGCAGGGTCGTCACGTTGTCCACCTCGTCGCCGTGGCCGGGCGCCGGGCGGAGCACCGGCGCCTCCGGCGCCAGCACCTCCGCGAGCGCGGCCGCGTCGGTGTGGTCCCGGTGCAGGTGGGTGACCAGCGCGGCGGTGACCGTCCCGCCCGGCACCGCCAGCCCGTCGCCGGGCTTCCAGCCGGTGAACAGCGGCGAGAGGTCCCGCACGTAGTCGATGACCAGCCGCCCCTCCCCCGCTTCGAGCTCCAGTCCGGCCCAGCCCAGTCGTCGCACCCGCATCTCGCACTCCCTCGTCCCGGTGATTGCGGCGAACTTAGCGTACGCGCGTTCACTAAATCAATAGCGAACGCGCGTACGCTATCCTCATCGCATGTCACCGCGACGCTCAGCGGCCGAAGCGCTGGTCACCCGGGGCCGGATCCTTGGCCGAGCCGCCGAGATCGCCTCCGAAGAGGGGCTCGACGGCATCACCATCGGCCGCCTCGCCGAGGAACTGGAGATGAGCAAGTCCGGCGTGCACAAGCACTTCGGCACCAAGGAGGCGCTGCAACTCTCCACATTGGACAAGGCGTTCGTGGACTTCTGGCACCGGGTGGTCGAGCCCGCGCTGGCCGAGCCGCCGGGCCTGCGGCGGCTGCGTGCGGTGTGCGCCAACTCCGTGGACTACCTGGAAGCGCCACTGCTGCCCGGTGGCTGCCTGATGACCGCGGCGCTGTCCGAGTACGACGGCCGCCCCGGCCGGGTCCGCGACGCGGTGGCCGAGGTGTGGTCGCGCTGGCGCGAACAACTGCGGACGGACCTGACCGCGGCGGTGGACAACGGCGAACTGCCCGGCGGGTTCGACGTCGACCAGGCGCTGTTCGAGATCATCGCCGCCGGGCTGGCGCTGAACGCGGCCATGCAGCTCCAGCACGACCAGGCCGCCGCGGGGCGGGCGCGCCGCGCGATCGACCACGCACTGGCACAAGCCTGACCGCGGGTCAGCGGTCGGTGCGCCGCAGTTCGATGACGGGGATGACCCGGTCGGTGTTGCGCTCGTACTCGCCGAACTGCGGCTGCACGGCGACCTGCTTGGCGTACACCTCGTCCCGTTCGGCACCGGAGAGCACCCGCGCGACGACGGGGAACCGCTCGGTGCCGAACTCGGCTTCGGTGTCCGGGTTGGCCACCAGGTTGTGGAACCACGCCGGGTGCTCGGGGCTGCCGCCCTTGCTGGCGAAGATGAAGAGCCGGTCGCCGTCGACGTACGGGACCAGCGGTGCCACGCGCTTCGTGCCCGTCTTGGCGCCGACGTGGTGCACGAGGACCAGTGGCATCCCCTCGGTGATCCCGCCGGCTTTCCCGCCGTTGGCGCGGAACTCGGCGATGACCTTGCGGTTCATCTCGTCGAAGTCGATCGTGTCGGTCATGTCCCGACCGTAGGGGACATGCCGTGGTCCGATCGATGCCTGAATCGGTCAAAAACATATCCGCTTGTCGCACTAGCATCGGTGTCATGGACTTGTTGGCTGACGTGCTGGCCGTCGGCGGCGTCCGCGGCACCGCCGGGGCACGCATCGAAGCGGGCGGCACCTGGGGGCTGGCGTGGCACGTCATCGGCGCCGCGGCCTTCTACGCCGTCACCTCGGGCACGGCGTGGCTGAGCCTGCCCGAGCGGGACCCGCGGCAGCTCATGCCCGGCGACGTCGTGCTGCTGCCGAGCGGGACCCCGCACGCGCTGACCGGCGCCCCCGGCACACCGGCCGCCACGTGCCCCCGCTGCGACGAGGCCATGGCCAACGGCAGCGCGTTGCGGGTGGGCGCGGGCGAGGTGCGGACCCACATCCTCGGCGCCACCTACGAATACGACCCCACGGTGACCACCCAGGTGATGGCGGCGCTGCCGCAGGTGCTGCACATCCGCGCCGACCACGGCGGCACCTGCCTGGACGACACCGTTCGGCTGCTCTCGCGGGAACTGGCGTACCCGCAGGTCGCCACCACGTTCGTGCTCAACCGGCTGGTCGACATCCTGCTGGTGCAACTGCTCCGGGTCTGGCTGGCGCGACGCCCGGACGAGGTGCGCGGGACCTGGCTCAGCGGGATCACCGACCCGGTGGTCGGCGTCGCGCTCGCCAAGCTGCACCAGGAACCGGCACGGACGTGGACGACCGAGTCACTCGCCGCCGAGCTGACCATCTCCCGCAGCACCCTGACGCGGCGCTTCCGGGCCGTGACCGGGTCCGCCCCCGCCGACTACCTGACGCGGTGGCGCATGGACCTGGCGGCGATCCGCCTGCGCGACACCGACGACACCCTCGACAGCATCGCCCGTTCCGTCGGCTACACCTCCGTGTACGCGTTCAGCCGAGCCTTCCGCCGGTCGCGATCGCAGGCGCCAGGCCAGTTCCGCAGCGCGGCGCGCGGCAGGCTAGCTTTGCCGGGGTGAGCCTCCTCGATGATGTGGCCGAGCGCGACGGCTGGCGCTGCTGGGTGTGCGACGAACCGGTCGACCCGGACATGTCGGTGAACGACCCGCGCGGGCCCAGCGTCGACAGCCGGACCGCCGACCGGAAGGCCAAGGTCGCCGAGCGGCTCGCGCACCGCGGGTGCAACACCCGCAAGGGCGCGGTCAAGGTGGTCATCGCCTGGCCCGACCGCCTGCATGTGGTGGACCCCGCGCCGCTGATCACCGTGGCCGGGCGGCTGGAGCGCAAGGGCGGCCGCGAGATGGTGGCCCGGTGCCCGACCGAGCAGGACGCCCAGGAAGCGGCGGACTGGCTGGTGGACCGGTTCTCCCGCCTGGTGCCGGGGCTGCCGGTGAGCGCCACTATCGAGGCGGGCGGCGGGCAGTTCCTCGTCATCCTGGCCGCCGGCCGCCGCTGACCCGGATCACCGGTTTTCCCCGCCCTTCGCCGGGTACCGCTTCGGGCATGGAACGCAGGACAGAGCAGCAGGCACCCCACCGCAAGACCGAAGCCGACGAATCCGGCACCGAGCAGGACGAACGGTCGGCGGAGAACGACGGCGCCCTTCCCGGTCAGCAGCGTGAGAACGCCAATCGCGAAGCCGCGGACGACCTGTACGAATAAGAGCCGCGCCGAATAGGGCGTTATACGGCCTGGTCCGGCGTGAGAAGCCGGGCGAGGTGCGGTGGATCCACCGAACGGTGGATGCGCGAATCAACCCTGGTCCAGCCGTCACAGTTGACGTGGCGGGGTGCGGTCCGCCCGTAACTTCGCCGCATGACGGCATTGGAAGTACGAAATCTGCACAAGCGCTACGGGCCGCACGTCGCCGTCGAGGACGTCTCTTTCACCGTTGAAGAGGGGGAGATCTTCGGCATCATCGGCCCCAACGGCGCCGGCAAGACGACCACCGTCGAGAGCATCGCCGGGCTGCGGACGCCCGACTCGGGCTCGATCTCCGTGCTGGGGTTCGACCCGATCAAGGACCAGGCGGAGGTGCGTGAGCGACTCGGCGTGCAACTGCAGGAAAGCAGCTTCCCGGACGCGATCAAGGTCGCCGAAGCGCTCGAGCTCTACAGCTCCTTCTACCGGAACCCCGCCGACTGGCGCGAGCTCCTGGAACTCCTGCAACTCACCGAGAAGCGCGACACGCACTACAAGGCCCTCTCGGGTGGGCAGAAGCAGCGGCTTTCGATCGCGCTCGCGCTGGTCGGGAATCCGGAGGTCGCGATCCTCGACGAGCTCACGACGGGACTGGACCCGCAGGCGAGGCGCGACACCTGGAGCCTCATCGAGCGGGTTCGCGACACGGGCGTCACGATCCTCCTCGTCACGCACTTCATGGACGAAGCGGAGCGCCTCAGCGACCGGATCGCCGTGATCGACGGTGGCCGGGTGGCCGCGGTGGATACGCCGGTGGGGTTGATCGCGCAGGCGAGCGCGGTGCAGCAGGTCCGATTCCGCGTGAGCCAGCCGCTGGACAGCAGTGTCCTGACCGAGCTGCCCGAGGTGACCGGGGTCGAGGTCGCCGAAGACCGCTGGCTGGTCACCGGCAGAGGACAGCTGCTCAGCAGCGTCGCCAGAGCTTTGGGCAGGGTGGAGGTCGTGGCGCACGATCTCCGCGTCGACCAGCGCAACCTCGACGACGCGTTCGTGGCCTTCACCGGACGCGCCCCGGAAGCTTCCGAGAGGAAGGCCGGCTGATGCGCGCGCTCCGGAAGATGATCGAGGTCGAGACGCGCCTCTTCCTCCGTGACTCCGCCACCGTCGGCTTCGGGGTGCTGTTCCCGACGGCACTCCTGCTCGGGCTGGCCGCCGTCCCGGCGCTCAGGGAGCCGACGCCGGAGACCGGCGGGCTCCGGCCCATCGACGTCTGGGCACCGACCGCACTGGTGTTCGGGATGGTGATGATCGCCGTGCAGCACGTTCCGGCGGTGATCGCGACGTACCGCGAGCGCGGCATCCTGCGCCGGATGTCGACCACCCCCGCGCACCCGCGGAGCGTCCTGCTCGCGCAGATGATCGTCGCGTTCGCCTCCGTGGTCGTCTCCGCGGTACTCATGATCTCGCTCGCGTGGGCGGTCCTGGGCATCGCGCCGCCCGGGCGGCCGGTGGAGTTCGTCGTCGCCTTCCTCGCCGGCTACGCGGCACTGCTCGGGATCGGCCTGATCTCCGCGGCCGTGGTCCGCACGAGCAGCGCCGCGAACCAGGTCGGCACCCTCCTGTTCGTCGCGCTGATGTTCTTCGGCGGGGCCTTCCTGCCCCGCGTCCTCATGCCCGACGTGCTGCGCGAGGTCGGCGAGTTCGTCCCGCCAGGGCTGCAGGCGCTCACCGAGGCGTGGTCCGCCGAAGCGGGCAAGATCACCGCCACCGCCGGTGGGCAGCCCTTCTGGCTCCAGATCGCCATAATGGCGGCTGTCGCGGTGATCGCGAGCGCGGTCGCGGCGAAGCTTTTCCGCTGGGAGTAGGGGTCGATGATGCGGCAAGCCGGGGCCGGTGCGCGCCCGAGCACCGGAACGCTCGGATCCGCCATCACGGACGAGGCGGAGCTCGCGAACCGCTCCCGCTTGGCCTGGCGGGAGGAGCAGCTGCGCGTCTGGGATCTCCTGCAGCTGGGCACGCCGTGGCTGCTGCTGACGATCTCGACGGTGATCTACCTCTCGCGGGTCCTCCCGGCCTCCGGTGAACGCTTCTGGCCCGAGGGCGCTTCCGTCCTCGGGCTGGTCGCGGTCACGGCGCTGTGGGTGCTGTTCGGGCAAACGCTGCCCATCAAGAGGCGGACGCTCCGGCCCGTGCCGGCGGGCATCTACTTCGCCGGGCTGCTGGCCTTGTGCGTCACCCTCATGGCTCACTCCGGCGTGTTCCTCGTCTTCACCATCGCGGGTTTCTTCCAGGCGTACTTGCTCAGGCCGTGGCCGTTGGGGTTGCTCGGGGTCCTGGCCACCTCCGTGGCCCTCAACGGCTCGGCGATGCGCGTGTGGGCCGGCCCGGGCCCGGAAGTGCTCGCGGAGTTCCTCCTCATCGTGGCCGTGCAGACCGCGGCGATCGGGGCGGGGATCCTGCTCACGGCGCGAAGCGAACCGGAGGAGCGCAAACGGGAGAAGCTCGTCGAACGACTCGAGGCGGCACTGCACGAGAACGCCGGGCTGCATGCGCAACTCATCGCCCAGGCCCGGGAATCCGGGGCGCAGGACGAGCGGCAGCGACTGGCCGGCGAAATCCACGACACGCTGGCCCAAGGTCTCGCCGGCATCATCACGCAGCTCCAGGCAGCGGAGCGGTCCGCGAGTGTGCGGGGCGAGACCGAAGAGCACGTCACGCGGGCACTCCGGCTCGCGCGCAGCAGCCTGATCGAGGCCAGGCGGTCCGTGCGGGCGCTCGCTCCCCAGGAACTCGGGCGAGCGCACCTCCCCGACGCGCTGCGCGCGCTGACCGAGCGGTGGTCGGCGGACCACGGGACGAAGGTGGAGGTGGAGGTCACCGGCGCCCGGGAACCGCTGAGCCCGGCGATCGAGGTGTCGCTCTTCCGGGTCGCCCAGGAGTCGCTGACCAACGTGGCGAAGCACGCGGAGGCCTCGCGCGTCGGGGTCACGCTGTCGTACACGGGCGCGGAGGTGCTGCTGGACGTGCGCGATGATGGACGCGGGTTCGCGAAAGGGGCCGGTACCGGCTTCGGCCTGACGAGCATGCGCCAGCGCATCAGAGGGGTCGGCGGGCACGTGGAGGTGCAGAGCGCACCGGGTGAAGGGACGTCCGTGAGTGCGCGTGTTCCGGCGATCGCCCCCGGGGGTGCGGGACCGAAGGGGGAGACCGACCGATGATCCGGCTGGTGATCGTCGACGACCACCCGATCGTGAGGGGCGGTCTTCGCGACATGTTCGCGGACGCCGAGGACATCGTCGTGGTCGGTGAGGCCGGGGACGGCGCCGAGGGCATCGAGCGGGCGAAGGCGCTGGCAGCGGACGTCGTGCTGATGGACCTCCGGATGCCCGGGATGGACGGCGTCGCCGCGACCGCGGCCCTGCGCGAGCGGGCCCCGAGTGCCCGGGTGCTGGTCCTGACCACCTTCGACGGCGAGAGCGACGTGCTGCCGGCGATCGAGGCGGGGGCGATCAGCTATCTCCTGAAGGACGCGCTGCCCGACGAACTGATGCGGGCCGTCCGTGCGGCCGCGCGTGGGGAGTCGGTGCTCGCGCCGTCGGTGACGCAGCACCTCATGGGGCAGGTCCGGCGGTCCGGCGCCGGCACGCTGACCGATCGGGAGAAACAGGTGCTGCAACTGGTCGCCAACGGCAGCTCGAACCGGGAGGCCGCGACCGCGTTGTTCATCGGCGAAGCGAGCATCAAGACCCACCTGCAGCACATCTACGACAAGTTCGGCGTTCGTGACCGAGCCTCGGCGGTGGCCGAGGGCTACCGCCGCCGCCTGCTCACCTGACACTGCTCGGGCGGCGAAAAGTCCTCAGTCCGGTGGTTCGATCGTCGCGTCCTCGCTGGCCCGGCGGCCGCCCGCGGCCTCGGGGTGCTCGGCCGACAGTGCCACTTCGAGCTTCGCCGAAAGCGGCGGCGTGCCCGGGGATCGGGGCTGCTCGGGGCTCAGCGGTTCCTGCTCGTGTTCGATCATGCCCCGGGACTACCCGGGCACCGAGGTGGCAAGGGGTATCGATCAGTTGATCGCTACCCCACCGGAGCGGCCGAAGGCGGTCCGGGACTGACCGGCGAGCCAGGGCCGTCACCCGGCGGGGTGTACCGGGCCAGCCGCTGGATGAGGTCGTCGTGGTCACCGGCCGTGCGCAACGCGGGCGGTTCCGGGGAGTTCGACCGCACCGCGCTCAGGGGCCGGCGCGCGAACCGCGCGACCACGGCGGGTGACGGCAGCACGTCGCCACCCAGGTAGGCCAGCACGGTCAGGTTCTCCGCGGAGGTGGTCTCCACGGCCAGCGCCCAGCCGTCCTCCTCGTCCCACACCAGGGCGAGCTCGCGGTCCGGGAAGCGGGGAAGCCGCTCGTCGATGGCCAGGTAGGCGTGTGCGGGCGAATCCAGCTGGACGAAGAAACTGCCGCTGCCCAAACCGAGTTCGGCCGCCACCTCGCGCACGTACCGGGGCAGGCCCCGCGCCGCGGCCAGATCGAATTCGATGGTCATGGTGTGGCCACCCCTCACGGGAATCGGAGAGTCGCCACCTGCTTGACGAATACCCCGGGGTACCCATTCGCACACCACGCCAATCCTCCCCCGCGGGAGGGCCACAGTGGACGCCGCTCGGGCCGCACCCGGTTTCCGAAGCGGTCCACCGGGTAGCCCGGGGCGGACACCGAACTGCACACCTGCCCGTGGCGGCGAGGAAAGAGGAACGCCGGATGCCCGGTCTGTCGCGCACAGTCCGTCCGAGGCGGCGCTGCCCGTCCCCGGCTGACCGCCGTGGTGGTGGCGCATGACGGCGGTGTGGCCCGCGATGGCGATGGCCGTGTGCGCCGCGGCGGCGTTCGGCACCAGTGGCGCGTTGCAGCACCGGGTCGCCCGCCGCACCGCCCGCCGGCCCGGGAGCCGGTTCGGCGTGGTCCGGTCGCTGGCGCGGGAGCCGGTGTGGCTGGCTTCGCTGGCGCTGAACGGAACCGGGGTCGTGCTGCACTGGATCGCGCTCAGCCGCGCCTCGGTGGCACTTGTGCAGCCGGTGCTGGTGCTCGACCTGCTGTTCGCCGTACTGGGCGCGAGCATGCTGCGACGGCACTGGCCCGATCGGATCGTCGTCCTCGGCGCGCTGCTCTGCGCCGGTGGCCTGGCGGCCTTCCTGGTGCTCGCCGAGCCCGTCCCCGGTCATTCGGTGCCCGGCACCGGCGAAACCCTTTTGGTGGGCGGCTGTGTGCTGGCCGTGGTGGCCGCCTGCCTGGCGGTGGCGGCCCGGTTCCCTGGCACAGCGCGGACCTTGAGCCTGGCCTCGGCGACCGGCGTGCTGTTCGGCGTCACCGCGGGCATCGCCAAGCTCGCGACCGACGACCTGGACGGCGGCCTCGCGGCCATGCTCACCCACTGGCCCGTGTACGCGGTCATCGTCTGCGCCACCTGCGCGTTCGTGCTCAGCCAGTACGCGTTCCGGGCAGGCGTGGCGGTCGCTCCGGCGCTCGGCGTGATGGTGGTGCTCAACCCGCTGGCCGGGATCGCGGTCGGCGCGTTGTGGCTGGGCGAACGCATCAACGCCGGTCCCGGCGCGCTCGCCGGTGAGGTGTTCGCACTGGGCTTCACGGCGGCCGGGATCGCCGTACTCGCCAAACGGGCACCGGCGGCGGAGCGGCGACCCGAAATCACTCCTGAGCGGCGAACCTCAGCCGAGCCGGGCGCGGTGGGTGTGCACGAGTGAGCGGCGCGGGTCGTCCTGCGCCAGTGCGTCGAGCAGGGCGTCCATGATCTCGAGGTCGTCGACACCGCAGGAAGTGTCCCAATAGGACCAAAGGGCCTCGGCTCCGCCGTTGGTCAGCAGGACGTGGCGCACCAGGGCGGTCAACGACTCGCGTTCTTCCCGCACGGCGGGCGATTCCGACTCCGGCAGCAGAGGACCGGCGAACTCGGCCACCTCCCCGCGGCGGGCCGCGTTCCGGGCACGGAGGAAGTCGGCGTCCACTTCGGCGCCCAGCCGGTACGGCCGGGTGCGCACGGCGTCCGGCCCGAGCTGGCCGCGCAGCCGGTGGATCTCGGCGCGCACGGTCACCGGATTGCCCGCGTCGCCGTAGAGCTGCCAGGCCAGTTTGTCCGCGCTGAGCCCGCCCGGGTGCAACGCGAGCAGGGTGAGGGTTTCCGCGTGCCGCAGGGTGATCGGCACTTCACGACCGTCCACTGTGGCCGATGGGTAGCCGTCACCGAGGAACTGGAGCGAGAGCTTCGGGGCGCGTGTCACCCTGGTGCCACGCTTGACCCGCAGCAGGAAGCCGTCGGGCAGCGGTTCGACCGTGCCGAGACGGCCGTCCGGCAGCGCCACCGCCCCACGTCGGACGTCCACTGTGGACGGCAGGTCGCAGGCTTCGGTGGCCAGCACGCGCCCGCTGGCGGACAGCAACGCGCCCGGTTCCCCGCGCAACGCCTCCAGGTGCGGCATGTTGGCTCGCCGCGTCCGCTCGTCGCGGACCGCGAGCTGCGCCCGCAGCTGTCCTTCCGCCAGGCTCGCCGACGCCGTGACCAGGGCCAGCATCGCCGGGTGCACCGTGCGCAACGGCCCGCTGACGTCGATCGCGCCGAGCAGCGCGCCGGTGTCCGGGTCGCGCAACGGCGCCGCCGCGCAGGTCCAGGTGTGGTAGGTGCGCACCAGGTGCTCGGCGGAGTAGATCTGCACGGCCTCGCCGGTGGCCAGCGCGGTGCCCATGGCGTTGGTGCCGATCTCGTCCTCGCTCCAGCGCGTGCCCTCGGCCAGCCGGACCTCGTCCGCGCGGCGGCAGACCTCGCTGGCGCCCTCGCGCCACAGGATCAGCCCGTCCGCGTCGGTGACGATCATGATGTGCTCGGCGTCGTCGGCGATGCTGACCAGTGTCTGCCGCAGCAGCGGCAGGACCGGGGCCAGCGGGTGCGCGTCCCGCAGGTCCGCGAGATCGCCGCGCTCGCAGACCACCGGCGGCAGCTTGCGGTCCGGATCGACGCTGGCGGCCAGCGACCGGTCCCAGGACGCGGAGATCAGCGAACGCGGGGACCTGGGCGAGGGCACCCCGGACAGCACGGCTTCGTGCACGGCTCGCAGCAACCGCGCGTACTCCTCGGGGTCGCGCAGAAGGTCCGGTACCGGCCGCTCCGCCATGTGGACCAGCGTAGTGAGCGCCGTCACGGCGCTGCAACGTCCGTGCAACGTGCCCGCGCCTACCTTCGCCGCCAACGCCAACCCGGGCGACGACGCAGGAGGTCAGGGCACCTATGACCAGGTACGCGGCACCGAACACCGAAGGCAGTGTCGTCAGCTACGAGACGCGCTATGACCACTACATCGGCGGCGAGTACGTCCGGCCCGCCAAGGGCCAGTACTTCGAGAACCCCAGCCCGATCACCGGCAAGGCGTTCACCGAGATCGCCCGCGGGACCGCCGAAGACGTGGAGAAGGCGCTCGACGCGGCCGAGGGCGCGGCACCGGCGTGGGGCCGGACCTCGCCGGAGGAACGCGCCGGCGTGCTGCTCCGGATCGCCGACCGGATGGAGCAGAACCTCGAGAAGATCGCGGTCGCCGAGAGCTGGGAGAACGGCAAGCCGGTCCGCGAAACCCTCGCCGCGGACATCCCGCTGGCCATCGACCACTTCCGCTACTTCGCCGGCGCGCTGCGGGCGCAGGAGGGCGGCATCTCGCAGATCGACGCGGACACCGTGGCCTACCACTTCAAAGAACCGCTGGGCGTGGTCGGCCAGATCATCCCGTGGAACTTCCCGCTGCTGATGGCCACCTGGAAACTGGCACCGGCGCTGGCCGCGGGCAACGCGATCGTGCTCAAGCCCGCCGAGCAGACCCCGGCGTCGATCCACCTGCTGCTCTCGCTGATCGGCGACCTCCTCCCGCCGGGCGTGCTGAACGTGGTCAACGGCTTCGGCGTGGAGGCGGGCAAGCCGCTGGCGTCGAGCCGCCGCGTGCGGAAGGTGGCGTTCACCGGCGAGACCACCACCGGGCGGCTGATCCTGCAGTACGCCAGCGAGAACATCATCCCGGTGACCGTGGAGCTGGGCGGCAAGAGCCCGAACATCTTCTTCGACGACGTCGCCGCCGCGAACGACGCCTTCTACGACAAGGCGCAGGAGGGCTTCGCGTTGTTCGCGCTGAACCAGGGCGAGGTGTGCACCTGCCCGTCGCGCGCGCTGATCCAGTCCGGCATCTACGACCGGTTCCTCGGCGACGCGGTGGAGCGGGTGAAGAAGATCAAGCAGGGCGACCCGCTCGACACCGACACCCAGATCGGTGCGCAGGCCTCGAACGACCAGCTCGAGAAGATCCTGTCCTACATCGACATCGGCAAGCAGGAGGGCGCCAAGGTGCTCACCGGCGGCGAGCGCGTCGAACTCGACGGTGACCTGGCCGGCGGCTACTACGTGCAGCCGACGGTGTTCGAGGGCCACAACAAGATGCGCGTGTTCCAGGAGGAGATCTTCGGGCCGGTGGTCTCGGTGGCGAAGTTCGACGACTACGCCGACGCGATGAAGATCGCCAACGACACGCTCTACGGCCTCGGCGCCGGGGTCTGGTCGCGTGACGGGAACATCGCCTTCCGCGCCGGCCGGGAAATCGAGGCGGGCCGCGTCTGGGTGAACAATTACCACGCGTACCCGGCGCACGCGGCCTTCGGCGGGTACAAGGCGTCGGGTATCGGGCGCGAGAACCACAAGATGATGCTGGACCACTACCAGCAGACGAAGAACCTCCTGGTGAGCTACTCGGACAACGCGCTGGGCTTCTTCTGATGAGTCAAGAGGAGCGTCGCGAAGCGACTCGGTCGAGGGCGGTGGCGGGCCGGCGGGCCGAGAGGGTGGCGTTGACCGAGGCAGCCGCCGGACTGCTGCGGAAACTGGTGGCACACCACGGCCCGGTGATGTTCCACCAGTCCGGCGGCTGCTGCGACGGAAGCGCGCCGATGTGTTACCCCGCCGGGGAGTTCCGCATCGGCGCGTCCGACGTCCGGCTCGGGGACCTGCGCGTGGAAGGCATCGACGACGTGCCGGTGTGGATGTCCGGTCCGCAGTTCGAGTACTGGCAGCACACCCATCTGACCATCGACGTGGTTCCGGGGCGGGGCAGCGGTTTCTCCCTGGAAGCTCCGGAAGGGGTGCGCTTCCTCATCCGTTCGCGGCTGCTGGAGCAACCGGACGGTTGAGCTGCTCGCGGAGGATGTCGCCGTGTCCGGCGTGGCGGGCGAACTCCTCGATCATGGCGAGCAGCGTCCAGCGCATGCTGACCGTGCCTTCGAGGGGGTTGTCCTTGGTGTCGTCGAGGTCGAAGCGGGCCGCGATCTCCCGTGATCGACGGCTGGCACGTTCGAACTCGGCGATCACCTCGGCCAGCGACTCGTCGTCGGTGACGGTGAAGGTGCCCTCGTCGCGGTTCGAGTAGCCGTCGCATTCGGACTCCTCCAGGCCGGCCCAGAATCGCTGGAACCAGATCCGTTCGGCGCCCGCGGCGTGCTTGATCAGGGAAATCGGCGTCGTCAGCGAAGCGACGAGCCGTCGGCGGGCGTCGGTTTCGGACAGGCCGCGGACGGTCTCGACCAGCGCTTCGCGGTTGCGGTCGAGCATGTTCTCGAGGAGTTCTCGTTCGGTGCCGTCGGTGATCCTGTTCGTGCCCATGGGTATTCACTCCGTTTTTTTGCGAGGGGTCGGCGAAGAAGCCGCGGTTCGACGCGGCCGAAGCCAGAGGGGGAAGTGCCGGGCGCGGGCAGATGTGGACACCGCAGCCGAGGCCCATCGTAGGGCCTCCACGACGGCGAGGTCAATCTGGCAAGGGAAAATTCCGTCCACGGCCTAAGCGACAGGGAGCCAGGGTGAGCCTCACCGCGGCCGGGGTGCCCGCGGCGGGGTGCGCTACGTTTGCGCAAAATCCTTCACCTTACGGAGAATCCCATGTCTGCTCACCGCTCGGCCCGGCCCGCGCTGCTGGCCGTGTCGCTGTTCGCGATCACCGGATTGACGGCCTGTGACCAGTCCTCGCCGGTGACCGCGCCCGGCACGGCGACCCCGGCCGCCGCGCCCTCCTCGGCCGCCGCGGCGAAGCCCGACCAGGATCCAAGCCCTCAGAGCGTGTCCGAAGAATGGCTGCATTCCGTGGCTTCCGGCGATTTCGCCAGAGCGTGCGCCCTCTACGACCCGGCGGGTGACGTCTTCTCCGCACTCGGCGGGGTCGAGGGCTGCGCCGGCCGGTTCGCCAAGGACAACGACTACGGGAAGGCCTTTTTGGACAGTCTCGCCACCGCGAAGGTGGATCCGGGACTGAGCAAGGCCGACGGCGACACCGCGGTCATCCCGATGGACGCCGTGACCATCGACGGCAAGAAGTGGAACGCCGACGCCCAGGGCGTCGTCCGGATGAGCGGGGATTTCATGACGCTGACCCGCAAGGACGGGCAGTGGCTCATCCGCGACTACACGGACGCCGTGCTGGTCACCCCGCCCGGGACGTGACCATCCCCGCGGTTCACGTCCCGTGATGCCCGCCTGCCGGGTTCGATCACCCGGCTCGGCGGTTTTTCCGGTGCCGGATGCGGGTGAGGTAGAACCACGTGCTCACGATGCCGATCGGAACCAGGATCACGGCCCAGAACACGAGCTCACCGGTGGTGGCCCCGTCGTGCTTCCTTGCGACCATCCACGCGAGCACCACGCACAGCACACCCA
This sequence comes from Amycolatopsis magusensis, assembly GCF_017875555.1. Taxonomy (GTDB): domain Bacteria; phylum Actinomycetota; class Actinomycetes; order Mycobacteriales; family Pseudonocardiaceae; genus Amycolatopsis; species Amycolatopsis magusensis. The sequence goes on from NZ_JAGGMS010000001.1 coordinate 7,921,012, forward strand.
CGAGCAGAGTGGACAGTGCCCGGTGTTCGGCCGCCCAGGAGTCGATCCTGGCCGACCACCTCCTGCCCCGTTCCTTCGCCTGTGGCGAAGCGATCCTTTCGCCCATTTCCCGCCCCCAGCGCAGGCCCGCCATGACTCACCGCTCCCGTCGTTCGACCACTTCGGTGGCACCGTTCCTGCTGAAGGCCGCCCACAGGTTGAACGCGATGATGGCCACGCCGGCCACCACCCAGAGCCAGAGGAAGCCGCCGGATTTCCCCAGGTTGCTGACGAGGCCGAAAACGAGGATGGCCACACCGAAGATCGCCCCGAAGATCGCCGCGGGCTTGGATGGCCTGACTTTGAAGGACGACATCCACTCACTCCTGTCCGGTGAAGCGAAGGCCGGCTCAGGATTTCCCGAGATCGTTCGTCCCGAAACCCGGCCGGCGAAGTGCCGCCCCAGGCACCAAGTCCTTGCTCCGACCGGCCTGATCGCCGCGGCGGTCCGCGCCCCGGCGGGCAGTTTCAAGGCCGTGCCCCGGTCCGGCCGATCGGCTCCACAAAGGACAGCGTGGCGCGGGAAAGCTCAGGACCGCTGGCACTCGATGGCTTGCTCGACGGTGTCGTGCAGGGAGAAGACGTCACCGAGGCCGATGAGGTGGAAGACGCGGGTCAGTTCGCGGCTGAGCCCGGCGAGGCACAGGCGGCCCTCGGCGGCTTCGGCCTTCCTCAGTGCGGTGACGAGCACGGTGACGCCGGTGGAATCGCAGTACTCGAGGCGGCTCAGGTCGAGCACGTAACCGTCGCCGGGGCTCAGCGACACCGAGTCCAGTGCCTCGCGCAGCAAAGGGGCGGTGTGGTGGTCGAGTTCCCCGATGACCCGCAGCACGGCAGGACCCGTCGAGGGCGGGTCGAACTCGAGGCCGAGGTTGTGGTCGTTCACCAGGTCTCCTGTGCGGTGGGCTTGGTCCGAATCTAGCCGACGCGCCACGCCGCGTCGCATCTTCTGCGTGCCCCCACTGGCTGACTTATGCTTCGGCACGGACGAGGGGATGCCAGTGACACGTTCTGGTGAGGCCGCACCGGCCGGGTCCGGGGCCGACCTGTTCGCCGTCGACGACGAGGTCGGGCGCGACCTGACCGGGGTGGACTGGACGGCCACCCCGCTCGGCCTGCCGGAAACCTGGCCGCAGAGCCTGCGCACGGCGGTGAGCATCCTGCTGCCCTCCCGCTTCCCCATGTGGATGGCCTGGGGCCCGGAACTGACCTTCTTCTGCAACGCCGCCTACCGGCGCGACACGCTGGGCCGCAAGTACCCCTGGGCGCTGGGCAGGCCCGCCGCCGAGGTCTGGGCCGAGATCTGGACCGACATCGGCCCGCGGATCGAGACCGTGCTGACCACCGGGCAGGCCACCTGGGACGAGGCGCTGCTGCTGTTCCTGCAACGCTCGGGCTACCCCGAAGAGACCTATCACACGTTCTCCTACAGCCCGCTGCGCGACGACACCGGCGCCGTGGTCGGCATGCTGTGCGTGGTCAGCGAGGACACCGAGCGGGTCATCGGCGAGCGGCGCATGGCCACCCTGCGCGACCTGGGTTCCGACCCCAGCGTGGTGCGCACCGAACACGAGACGCTGGCGTTCTCCAGCCGTCAGGTGGCCCGCAACTCGCGCGACTTCCCCTTCACCCTGACCTACCTCTTCGAGGACGACGGCAGCGCGCGCCTGGCCGCCCGGACCGGGATGCCCGACGGGCACCCGGCCGCTCCGGCGACGCTGCCCGCGGACGACCCGCCGGCCACCTGGCCCGTGGCGGCGCCTGCCCGGAGCGAGACCGCGGTGGTGGAACTCGACCGGCCCCCGTTCACCGGGCTGCCGCCCGGCGACTGGCCGGAGCCGCCCGTGCAGGCGCTGGTGGTGCCGCTGCAACAGCAGGGCGGCGCGCCCTACGGGTTCGTGGTGGCCGGGCTGAACCGCTACCGGCCGCTGGACGAGGGGTACCGCGGCTTCGTGGAACTGGTCGCCGGGCACCTCGCCGCGGGCATCGCCGGCGCCCGCAGCTACCAGGCCCAGCAGCGGCGCGCGGAGGAATTGGCGGAGCTGGACCGGGCGAAGACCGCGTTCTTCTCGAACATCAGCCACGAGTTCCGCACCCCGCTGACCTTGATCATGGGGCCGGTGCAGGACCTGCGCGACCGGCTGGACGAGTCGGACCCGCAGGCCCGCGCGGAACTGGACGCGGTGCACCGCAACGGGTTGCGCCTGGGCAAGCTGGTCAACGCGCTCCTGGACTTCTCGCGCATCGAAGCTGGCCGGATGCAGGCCAGTTACGAACCGGTGGACCTGGCCGCCGTGACCGCCGAACTGGCCAGCGTCTTCCGCTCCGCGATGGACCGCGCCGGGCTGCGCTTCGAGGTCGACTGCCCGCCGCTGCCGGAGCCGGTGCACATCGACCGCGGCATGTGGGAGAAGGTGATCCTCAACCTGCTCAGCAACGCGCTGAAGTTCACCTTCGACGGCTCGGTCACCATCTCCGTGCACGCCGCCGACGGCGAAGCGGTGGTCACGGTCGCGGACACCGGGGTCGGTGTGCCGCCCGAGGAGATGCCGCGGTTGTTCGAGCGGTTCCACCGCATCGAGAACACCCGCGCCCGGTCCAACGAGGGCAGCGGGATCGGGCTCGCACTGGTCCAGGAGCTGGTGGGCCTGCAGGGCGGGACCATCACCGCCGACAGCACCGAGGGCGAGGGCACGAGCTTCACCATCCGCCTGCCGTTCGGCTCCGCGCACCTGCCAGCCGACGCCCCGTCACCCCCGGCAGTGGCGGCGGGGACCGTCGATCCGTACGTGCAGGAGGCGCTGCGCTGGCTGCCCGGCGCGAAAACGGGGAGCGAGCCGCTGGTCGTCGGCGCCTCGAACGCGGCCGGCCCGAAGGCGCCCGCGACGGTCCTGGTCGCCGACGACAACGCCGACATGCGCGAGTACCTCACCCGGTTGCTCGCGGGCGCCGGCTACCAGGTCCACGCTGTGGCCGATGGCGAGGAAGCCCTGGCGGCGATGCGCACCCACGTCCCCGACCTCGTGGTCAGCGACGTGATGATGCCCCGCCTGGACGGTCTGTCGCTGGTGGCCGCGTTGCGGGCCGATCCACGGACGGTGGCGGTCCCGGCTCTGCTGCTGTCCGCCAGAGCCGGGCAGGAAGCCTCGATCGAAGGCTTGCAGGCGGGTGCCGACGACTATCTCGTCAAGCCGTTCGCCGCGGCCGAACTGCTGGCCAGGGTGCGGGCGAACGTGGAGCTGTCCCGCCTGCGCAACCACCACGCCCGCTGGCGCTCGGCGCTGATCGACTCGTTGCAGGAGGCCTTCTTCGTCTGCGACCGGGACGGCGCCGTGGTGGAGATCAACAGCGCGTTCACCGACATCCTCGGCTACGGCCCCGAAGGCCTGCCCTACGCCCCGGCCCACCCGTGGTGGCCGGACGCGGACGCCGATCCCGAGGCACGCCAGCAGGTCGCGGACGCCTTCGCGGGCCTGCTCGGCCAGGCCCGCGGCGGCGGCACCGTGCCGGTGAGCCACCGCGACGGCCACCGGCTCTGGGTCAGTGTCATGGTCAACTCCGCCAAGGACCCCGACACCGGGCGCACCGTGGTGGTGGGCACCTTCCGCGACGCCACCGCCGAGCACTACGCCATCCAGCGCGAGACCGCGCTGGCGGCGCTGAGCATGCGCCTGTCCGAGGCGGCGAGCCTCGCCGGAGCCCTGGCCGGAGCGCTCGAGGAACTCCGTGACCTCTGGCGTGCCCAGCGTGTGTCGGCCGCGATCTTCACCGGCCGGGACGAGCCGTCACTGACCAGTACCGACCCCACCGCGTCCTGGGCAGACCTGAGCGAGGAGCAGCGCGCGAAGCTGACCGCGTTGCGCGAGCGCCCCACGCTGAGCCCGTCCGCGCAGGACAGCACCGGCACCGGGATCGCGCTGGAGCACCCGCGAGGGCTCATGGTGCTCTGGCTCGACCTGGACAGCCGCCGTCCCTTCACCGACCAGGACGAGCTGCTGCTGTCCCTGCTGGCCGGGCACCTCGCCCAGGGGCTGAGCCGCGCCGACCAGCTCGACCAGCAACGCGAAACCGCGCTGGCCCTGCAACGGGCGATCCTCGGCCCGTCCCGGCTGCCCGAGGGTTTCGCCGTCCGCTACGAACCCGCGGCTCGTCCGCTGGGGATCGGCGGTGACTGGTACGACGCCGTCCCGCTGGCCGACGGCCGCATCGGCATCGTCGTCGGCGACTGCGTCGGCCGCGGGCTGGAAGCCGCCGCCGTCATGGGGCAACTGCGCAGCGCCTGCCGTGCCCTCCTGCTGCAGGAGGCCGGTCCCGCTCGCACCCTGATGGCGCTGGACCACTTCGCCGCCGGGGTGCCCGGCGCCCTGTGCACCACCGTCTTCTGCGGCATCCTCGACCCGGAGTCCGGCCACCTGACCTACGCCAGCGCCGGGCACCCGCCCGCCATCCTCGCCCACCCCGACGGCACCACCGCCCTGCTCGACCAGGCCGGTTCCACCCCGCTGGCCGTGCGGCCCGGTGCGCAGCGCCCCGAAGCGGAGTGCGCCCTGCCTCCGCGCGCCACCCTGCTGATGTACAGCGACGGGCTCGTCGAGCGTCGCCGCCGTTCGCTGTTCACCGGGATCGAAGAGGCGGGCCAAGCCGTGCAGGACGGCCGTGACACCCCGCTGGAGGACCTCGCCACCCAGGTGATGGACCGGCTCTCCCCCGCCGGGGGTTACGACGACGACGTCGCCCTCCTACTCTACCGGCACCCGGCTCCGCTGGAAGTGACCTTCCCCGCCGAATCCGCCCAGCTGGCGCCCCTGCGCAAAACCTTGCGCGGCTGGTTGCGCCAGTGCGGGCTCTCCCCGATCGCCACCCAGGACGTGCTGCTCGCCGCCGGTGAGGCCTGCGCCAACGCCATCGAACACGGCTACCACGGCACCACGGGCAACACCGTCCGGCTGCGGCTCGAGACGCTGGTCGACGACCTGTACCTGACCGTCGCCGACACCGGCCGCTGGAAACCGCCCGAGCCGGAGGCCAACCCCCATCGCGGTCGCGGGATCGCCCTGATGCGCGCGATGATGCGGCAGGTCACCATCACCCCGGGCCCGGCAGGCACCACCGTCGACATGCACCTGAGGATCTCCCGATGACCACTCCGCTCACCCTCACCCCCGACCGGAACCCGGACGGCGCCACGGTGCTCAAGGCCGCGGGCGAGATCGACATGAGCAACAGCGAAGCCCTCGCCGCCGCCCTCGACGACCTGCCGGGGCGGCTCGTGGTGGACCTCGCCGAGGTGGACTACCTCGACAGCGCCGGCCTGAGCGTGCTCTTCGCCAGGGCCGAGCGCCTGGAGATCGTGATCAACCCGCTCCTGGCCTCCGTGGTCACCTACTCCGGGCTGGCCACCATGACCACCGTGCACGGCTTGGAAAGCCCGGACGGCACCGGCGGCTAGGATTACCCTTCTGCTCGGTGGACACGCCCGAAAGTGTTGCGCACTTCGGGTAAACGTTTACTTGATCTACGAAGGCGGCTACGCTCGCCGATGTCGAGAATTCATCTCGACGAAAAACAAATGGATCTTGGGGAGGATTCATTACTGTGCCGGCCGTCCTTTCGGCCAGGCGCGCGTCTTTCGATATTCTCCGAATACACCTTCCCCAGGCTCCATTCTGCCCGGAAAGGGATGATTCGCTGTGTTCACCACGAAAAGAATGGCCGGATCGATCGCCGTCACCACGATGGCCGCTGGACTCGCGCTGGCCGTCACACCGGCCGCCAGCGCGGGAGCTCGCGACGGCGTCTGCGACAAGGGGGAATTCTGCCTGTACTACGGGCCCAACCGCACCGGTTCCGTGTCGGACTTCACCGGCTCCATACCGGACTACGGCGCCACGCAGCCGACCTGCTACGAATACAGGGGCCCCGGAGCCGGCAAGGGGCAGTGCGTCAAGAACAACGCGGTCTCGGCGTGGAACAACACCACCAAGTTCCGGGTGACCGTGTACTTCAACAGCAACTACGGCGGCATTTCGGACACCTTCCTCCCCGGAGAATACGGCAACCTGATCCCGGCCATGCAGAAGGAGAACGCCTCGCACAAGTTCGTCGCGGTGTAATCCCCGGCCGCACCGCCCACTCGTGCTACTGAACCACCGTGAGCACGATTTTGCCCTGGAGGTGCCCTCGGGCGGCGCGTTCGTGGGCGGCGCGGGCGTCCGCGAGGGGGAATGTGCTGTCGAGTGCGACGCGTACCGTGCCCGCGTCGAGCAAGGGGGTCAGTTCGGCGAGTTGTGCGCCGTTCGCGCGGACCTGGGTGGCGGTGACCGTGACACCCAGGTTCGCGATCTCCTCGTCGTCGAATTCGCCGAAGTACACCGGATAAAGGGCACCACCGCGGTTCAGGGTGCCCAGGAAGCGTTTGCTGTCGGGGCCGCCGACGTTGTCCAGGACCAGATCGAGGCCTCGGGCGACTTCTTCGGGCCGTTCCCGGGTGTAATCGATGAATTCGTCGGCGCCGAGTTCGCGCAGGAACGACTCGTGGGCGCCGGAAGCCACGGCGATGACGTGCGCTCCCTTCCACTTGGCCAGCTGGAGAGCCAGGTGCCCGACGCCACCGGCAGCACCGTTGATGAGCACCCTGGCGCCACCGAGGGCCATCGGGCGGTGCCGGGCCTCCTGGAACGGCGACGGCTCGTCGTGCCCGAGTTCGATCAGGAACTGCCACGCGGTCAGCACCGACATCGGCAGGGCGGCGGCCTGCACGTGGTCGAGCGTGGCCGGTTTGCGAGCCAGGTCGGACGCCGGCGCGGTCACGTACTCGGCGTACGCGCCACTCTGGAGCGCGGCGGGGAAGCGCAGCAGACCGAACACCTCGTCCCCGGCCGCGAAACCGTCGACATCGGCCGCGACGGCTTCCACCACACCGGAGACGTCGGTCCCCGGTATCGCGGGGAGGTCGAACGGCGGCTTGAGTTCCGGAGGCACGCCGGGCATCCCCGCACGCGCATACCAGTCGGGCGGGTTGAGCCCCGCCGCGTGCACGCGGACGAGCACCTCCCCCGGCCCCGGCGCGGGGACCGGCACCTCCTCGTGACGCAGCACTTCGGGGCCGCCGAACTGGTGCAGCCGAACGGCTTTCATGGTCTCTACCGGCACAGCGCTCTCCTGCGTCTCTCGCGGGGTAACCTAAGTGAACCAGAGATCCGTTTTTCCGGATCAGTGATCCAAATATATGGGTCAGTGATCCGTTTGCGCAAGGAGGGCTGATGAGGGCGGATGCCCGGGCCAACCGCGACCGCCTGCTGGTCGTCGCCGGTGACGTCATCACCGAGCAGGGCGCCGACGCGTCGATGCGCGACATCGCCCGCCGGGCCGGGGTCGGGCTGGCGACGCTGCTACGGCACTTCCCGACCCGGGAAGCACTGCTCGAAGCCTTGCTGCGCACGAGTTTCGACGAGTTGACGGCACGGGCAGCCGAGGTCGAGACCGCCAGTTCACCCGAGGACGCATTGAAGCTGTGGCTTCGCGATTTCGTCGCCCGCACGACGGACTACCGCGGCGTCGTGACCTCGATGATGCGGGCGATCGAGGACCCCGAATCCGCGCTCCACAACTCCTGCGTCACCATGCGCGCGGCCGGTACCCGGCTCCTGAACCGTGCCCAGGCGGCGGACGTGGCACGCGCCGACCTCGACGGCGCCGACCTGTTCGCCCTGGCTTCGTCGCTGGCCTGGCTCGGTGACCAACCCGGGCTCGAGCCACGTGCCGAGCACCTGTTCGAGGTGGTCATGAGCGCCATCCTGACGAATCGGGCGAGCTGACGTCCGACCCCGCTTGACACGGCGACCCCCGAACGTCACCGTAAGCATGGGAGCGCTCCCATAACGTTGCCTGTCCGGTGCGCCGGACACCGCGAAAGGAGTCCCATGCGCAACGCCTTCAGAACCCTGCTCTCCGCGTGCCTGCTGGCCGCCGGCGCGGTCGTCGCCACGGCCGGGCCCGCGCAGGCCGACGTGACGATCTGCGACCAGTACGGCTCGACCACCATCCAAGGCCGGTACGTGGTGCAGAACAACCGCTGGGGCAGCTCGGCGACCCAGTGCATCAACGTCACCTCGAACGGGTTCCAGCTCACCACCCAGCAGGGCTCGGCGCCGACCAACGGCGCGCCGCTGTCCTACCCGTCGGTCTTCCTCGGCTGCCACTACACCAACTGCTCCCCCGGTTCCACGCTGCCGATGCAGGTCAGCCGGATCCGCAACGCGACCTCGTCGATCAACTACCGCTACGCAGGCGGCACCTACAACGCCTCCTACGACATCTGGCTCGACCCCACGCCGAAGACCAACGGGGTGAACCAGATGGAGATCATGATCTGGCTCAACCGCCAGGGCCCGATCCAGCCGATCGGCAGCGTCGTGGGCACCACCTCGCTCGGCGGGCGCAGCTGGGAGGTGTGGCGCGGCAGCAACGGCGCCAACAACGTCATCTCCTACGTCGCGCCGTCGGCCACCACGTCGTGGTCGTTCAACGTCATGGACTTCATCAACGACACCATCGCGCGCGGCGCCATCAACAGTTCCTGGTACCTGACTAGCATCCAGGCCGGTTTCGAACCGTGGAACGGCGGCGTCGGCCTGGCCGTCGACAACTTCTCGGCCTCGGTCACCAGCTGAGCACAGCGCTACCGAAGGGGTCCCGGGCCGTTCCCGGGACCCCGGTCCGGGGCCCGCTCGAGCTGTGCTGGCGCGGCCTCAGCGGTGGCTCGGCTCCCGGCGGGTGGTCCAGGCACCCGCCGCGAGCAGCGTGCCGATGAGCAGCAGGATCAGCGTTCCCCCGTCGAAGCCGCTGAGGAGTCCGATGAGGACGGACCAGGCGATCACGCCACCGCCCAGCCAGCCGGGTACGTGTTCGCCGCGGCGGGTCAACCGGGTGACGAGCGAGCCGAGCAGAAGCAGTGGCACGCCGAAACTGCCGACGCTGAACCAAAAAGCCTCCGCCATGGCGAGCCGGTCGGCCGAGGGGAGCAGCGGGATGACGTAGAAGAATCCTTCGTCGGCGATCCGCGCCCAGACGTCCTGGCGCATCAGGGTGGAGACCACGGTGTGGAAGACGCCGCCACACATCGCGAGGATTCCGCCCCACGCGGTGAGGCTGCGCCACCAGGCGCGCGAAGTGACCGGCTCGGGACGGGTATCGGTGATTGCCATGTGCACCAGGCTGCGCCTCGCGCGGGCGGAAATCTTCGGCCGCGGGTCGGCGGCCGCTCCACCGAAGTGATGAGATCGGCCTAGCCCGGACGGACGAGGCCGTTCTCGTAGGCGAAGATCACCGCCTGCACCCGGTCGCGGATCTCCAGCTTCGCCAGGAGGTGGCCGACGTGCGTTTTCACCGTGGCCTCGGAGAGGAAGAGCCGTTGCGCGGCCTCGGCGTTGGAGTGCCCCTGGGCGATCT